>CBDVCB010000206.1:0-1573 GCA_965372395.1 uncultured bacterium | reverse complement strand
CCTACGATTTTATCGTGCTCGACTGCCCGCCGTCGCTCGGCATCCTTTTCATGAATGCGCTCAACATTGCCGACGAGGTCATCATTCCGCTGCAATGCGAATACCTCGCGCTCGAAGGCCTTGGGGTCATGGTCGACATCGTCAACCAGATCCGCGACGCCGGAAATCCGCACCTGCACATCAGCGGCATCCTGATGACCATGTACAACGTCAGCACCAACCTCTCGCAGCAGGTTGTGCAGGAAGTCGTGAAGCACTTCGGCGACCGCGTCTTCGAAACGCTCATTCCGCGCAACGTGCGCCTGAGCGAAGCGCCGAGCTACGGAAAGCCGATTACTGAATATGATCGCCACTGCGTCGGAGCTGCCGCCTATCGCAACCTTGCCAAGGAATTTCTCAAGCGGCAGAAGACGCACGAGGCCGAGGTTGCAGCGGAAGCGCTGCCCACGCTATCCGACGTTGTCCCACCCACGGAATCTTCAGAAGAAAAGGGCTTGCCCGCCGCAGGGTAAGAATCTACCTTCTCTAACCCTTTAGGAGGAATGGCTGAGTGGTTGAAGGCGCGCGATTCGAAATCGTGTGTGCCGCAAGGTACCGGGGGTTCGAATCCCTCTTCCTCCGCCACTTTTTTTATTTCTGCCGGACTCCGCGGGCAGAATGCCTAATCGGATTGCGCGGACAGTAGTTTTTGTTCTAGGCACTTGGTGTGGCAGTTGTATAGCTCGACAACCTCTTGGTCGTTTTTTGATTCAAGCCATGCCACGCGTTTCTCCACCGGCCATGTTCGAACTTCATGAAGCGGACAGTCATCGGGGTTTCCTCCGAGCGGGCAGCGTAGAATGCGCCCGTGCATGCCTAATCGTGCTTCTTCGATATTTATAAGTTGAAGTTCCATGATTTCCACGCTCCCTCCAATAGTTCCATTCTATGCCAAATCGCGTTTGTGTCAATGGAACTGATAGCTTTAGCCATGTTGCTTTTCCTGGGTGCCACCCATTGGAATCTTTGAATATCGCTTGCCCCTGAGATGCTTGATTTGTATGGTGACCCGCAAAAGAGTACCAAAATGGTATGATTAAACAAGGAGGACTATGAAGGCACATACAGCGAGTTTGATAAATGCAGTGATTTTGATTGGGTTTGGCCTATGGGCGTATCTGGAGCCCAAGGGTGCAGGCGAGGTGGCTTCGAAAACGGCATTGATTCCGGTGGTTTTCGGCGCGGTTATTCTCTCCCTATATAAGGGAGTGAAAAAAGAGGATAAGATTGTGGCCCATGTAGCGGTGCTTTTGACCCTGTTGATTCTGGGAGGTTTGGTTAAGCCGCTGACGGCTGCGATCGACCGCGAAGACGGCATGGCGATCGCACGCGTTTCGGTGATGATCGTGTCGACGGTTGTTGCACTCGTTTTCTTTATCAAAAGCTTCATCGACGTGCGCCGCGCCCGGAAGCAGGCCACCGTGTAATATGGGTTCGATGAAAAGGTGCTACAGGAGCAGGGGTCGCGAGTGCGGCCTCTGTTTTTTTGTGCCTATACGATGACGGCATGTCAGGAAGGAGGGGTATTCAACAA
>CBDVCB010000205.1:0-1621 GCA_965372395.1 uncultured bacterium | reverse complement strand
TTTTATTTTATCGAATCTGTCGCAGAATACCCCGGGGCTTGTCCCGGGGATGAATGCGTCCCGCACCGCACCATGGGGGATGTAAGGGGGAGCGGAGCATCCCCCTTTTTTCGACTGTCCGGGTGGATGCTCGGGCTGAGTGTCCGAACGACAGATCGGGCTGCAAAGATGCCCCGGGGCTTGCCCGGGGGGAGTTTCACTACAAGTGCACCGGCGGATGGGATGATGGTTTCCGCGGTGGGCTTGAGTCCGTGTTCTTTGCATGTGGCGATAATCTTTTCACAGATGATGTCGGCGTCGGTTGCGTGGACAAGAGCGACGACGCTACCCCCCCAGCCGCCGCCGGAGAGGCGGGCGCCGAGGGCACCGGCATCGCGCGCGGCTTCAACGACGATGTCGAGCTCGTCGCACGAATTTTCGAAGGCGGTGCGGGAGGTTTCGTGCGAGTCGAAGAGGAATTGGCCAAACTCTTTGAGCTGGTTGTTGGCTAGCATTTTGACGCCTTGCTCAACGCGGGTGATTTCTCCAACGACGTGCGTGGCACGCTGGGCGGCTTCGGGGTCGATCTTGTCCTTGTTGGCTTCGAACTTCTCTTGGGAAACATCGCGCAGCGCCTTTACGGGGTGGTCGATCAGGGCATCGAGTTCGGCCGCAGCCCTTTCGCAGCTGATGCGGCGCTCGTTGTAGGGCGAATCCGCGAGGGCGTGATTGATATGCGGGTTGATCATCAGGAAGACCACGTCGTCGGGGAGTTTGACGGCGTAGGTTTCCAGCGAGCGGAAGTCGCTGTGGATGAGTCCGTGGTGGACGCCGAAGATACTGGAAAACTGGTCGAGCAAGCCGCAGTTGCAACCCGCAAAGTTGTTTTCGGCCTTTTGGGCGAGGATACCGATTTCCTTCTTGTCGAGGGTTTGACCGGTGTAGTCAAGCACGGCGAAAGCGGTGGCCACTTCGAGCGCGGCGGAGCTCGAAAGTCCGGCACCCATGGGGATGGAGCCGAGGAAGGTGCAGTCGGCGTTGTCGATGTCGATGCCCTTTTCGTGGAGGTAGAACATGACACCCTTGACGTAGTTGGCCCACTGGACTTGCTTGGGCAGGCGTTCGTCGGTTTGGGGATCGAAGGTGGTGGTCTCGCGCAGGTCGCCGGCAGTTAGGCGGATGCCCGGCTCGGTGCTGGCGGAGATGCAGAAGCAGTGGCCCATGTTGATGGCGGCGGAGAGCACGGTGCCTTCGTTGTAGTCGGTGTGGTTCCCGAGCACCTCGATGCGACCGGGGGCGTAGGATACGGAAGTCGGTTTGGTTCCATAGGTTTCGGTGTGGATTGCTATGGCTTGCTCTACAATGTTTTCATCATACATGGACAGTTCCCTTTGTGAATTAGGCAGGGAACTGTACGCGTTTAGCGCCGACTTTTCCATAGTTTTTCTATGTGTTTTGTGCAGGTTCCCGTCGCGAGCCAATACCGTTTTCCTGCGGATTGGCAGTTCTGTTCAGGGGCGAAAAAAAAGCGGATATCGCTGTGGCGAAATCCGCTTTTGAAGTCCATTGCTGGATGTTGGGTTGGCTATTTTACCCAGCCGACAATTTCCGGAGGGCCATCGGGCTCTCCGGCTTCCGGTTC
>CBDVCB010000204.1:0-1642 GCA_965372395.1 uncultured bacterium | reverse complement strand
GATGCTGGTCCCTTCAACTTCCCAGGTGCCGACGGCGTTGTTGGTTTGCGAGCCGGCGAGGGTGGACTCGACCGTGACGGTGCCGTCGAACTCGCCTTGCAGCGGGTTGGTGAGGGTTTCGTGGACTTCGACGCCGTCCACGACGCCGTCGTTGTCGGAGTCTTCGTCGAGCGGGTCGGTGCCTGCGGCCAGCTCGTCGGAGTCGGTCAGGCCGTCGCCGTCGGTATCGGCGTCGAGCGGGTCGGTGCCGTGGAGGTTGACTTCGTCATGGTCGGAGATGCCGTCGGCATCGGTGTCGAGGCCTTGCGACATGCGGATCTGCATCCAGTCCTGGATGCCGTCGCCATTGGCGTCGATGCCATCGATCGCGGCGAGGTCGAGGCGGTCGAGCCTGAACCCGCTGGAGTTTCTGGACGGGGCCGAGAGCATCTCGCACTTGATCCGATGGGTTCCCTCCGTGAGCCACGGGGTGTAGAGGGTGTAGGTTCCGGTGCCGTCGGCCTTGACGGGTTCGACGGTTTCGACGGGGTTCCCATCCACGGAAAAGGCCATGCGGGCACGGTCCTCGGCGGGCGGAATGCCATTGGTCCAGGAGGCTTGGACCGTAATCCGATGCATGCCTGCGAGCGGGTTGTCGATTTCATAGACCACGTATTTGTCTTTGCCCCAGAGGACTAGCTGGCCGAGTTCGACGCTGTCGCCAACCGTGCTCCATTGGGTGGTGATATGGCTGCTGTTCCGGTCATAGGTGTCGGCTCCGTTGATGGAGGCCAGAACGACGAGGTCGGGGGTTCCGTCTTCGTCGGTGTCGGCGTTGAGCGGGTCGGTGAACGTAATTGTTGTTTCGTCGCTGTCCTTCAAGCCGTCGCCATCGGCATCGACGCTCTGCGGGGAGGTGCCGATCCGGTATTCTTGGATGTCGCAATAGGTGTCGTCGTCGGCATCGAGGTAGCCGCCGCCGGTGCCGTCGGTCGGGTCGAGGCCGTTGGCGGCCTCCCAGGCGTCGGGCAGGCCGTCCATGTCCAGATCGTCGGCGGGCTGCACATAGCTGTGCAGGTATTCGGCCCCGATGATTTCGGGGTCGGTTTCGCCGGGGCGCGTCCACCACAGGGTGACATGGTCCGCGCCGATGGCTTCCGCGAGCAAAATCTCCACATAGCAGGTCTGGTTGCTGGTCAGGGTGATCGGAGCCGACGCGCGCACATTCGGGCTCGAGAGATCCCGGTAGCTGGTATAGCTTGCCGGGTTCAGGATCAGCTCCCGGCTGAACGGGCTTTCGGTGTCGCCCAGCCAGACTTGGGCGGAGTAGTCGGCCGTCAACCAGAAGACATAGGTTCCGTCGACCGGGGCGGTGAGGGTGCCGCGCATCCGGATTCCAAAATCATCCCCGTTGTTCTGGGGATATTCGGTGGTGGAAACCCACGAGCGTTCGTCGGGTTCGTTGCCGAACTTGGAAGAACCAACCAGGCATAAACTATTCATTCCTCCAATCTCGTTCCAGCGCTCGACCTGCAGCATCCCGGCAATACCGCCATCCTGCCATGCAGGAACCGTGGGATTGCTTCCAAAAGTGTTTACCTCTTCGCCGTCGCTCAAGCCATCGCCGTCGGTATCGGTTTCAAGCGGATCGGTGCCAAGCGCG
>CBDVCB010000203.1:0-1645 GCA_965372395.1 uncultured bacterium | reverse complement strand
GCCCTCTATTCCGAATCGCTCGCCAACATTGCCGACTTTAACTTCGACGCGCAGGTGGCCGATGTTTTTGCCGACATGATCGAGCGCTCCGTCCCCGGCTACCGCGCCATCATCACGATGATTGAAACACTGACGGAGCACTATGCCCAACCCGGCAGCAACCTCTACGACCTGGGTTGCTCGCTCGGCGCGGCAACGCTTTCCATGGTACGCGGTCTGGATGCCGAAAACTGCAAGATCATCGCGGTTGACAACTCGGCGGCGATGGTGGCGCGCTGCCGCAAGGCTATCGAGCGGACGCATACCTGCGCAGGTGTTCGTGTCATTGACGGGGATATACTTACAACAGAAATAGCCAACGCATCCGTCGTGGTGCTCAATTTTACGCTCCAGTTTATCCCGCTGGACGAACGTTTCCGGCTATTGAAAAAGATCCAGCAAGGCATGCGCCCCGGCGGTGTGCTGATCCTCTCCGAAAAGGTGGTGTTCGACGATGCCCATCTCGACCACCTGCTGAGCGATATCCACCACGACTTTAAGCGCGCACACGGCTATTCCGACCTCGAAGTCAGCCAAAAACGCTCCGCACTCGAAAATGTGCTTACCCCCGAAACCATCCCCACCCACCGCGAACGGCTGGCCCAGGCAGGCTTCGCCTCGGTCGATGTCTGGTTCCAATGCTTCAACTTCATGTCCATGCTCGCCGTAAAATGAAAATTGATTATTCAGGTTTTTTCCAAACGCTGGAAAGCACGCCTTTGGAAGCGTGGATCGAGCTGCTGCCGGAGCGGATTGCACATGGCCTGCGCTATGAGCGGCACGGCCTGCTTCCGAAATGGGAAGAGATGCTTGCAAAACTTCCAAGCCTTGAAACCGCCGCGATTGAACTGAAGGATGAAGTGCGCGTTGACGGGGAAGCCGACCCCCAACTGGAATCGCTACTCAAAGAGTTCCACCCGTGGCGCAAGGGGCCGTACCACATCCACGGCGTGCATATCGACACCGAGTGGCGGTCGGACTGGAAGTGGGATCGCGTGCGGCCGCATCTCCAGCCTCTGGAAGGCCGCACCATTCTCGATGTCGGTTGCGGCAATGGCTACCACTGCTGGCGGATGCTTGGAGAAGGCGCAAAATTGGTTGTCGGCATCGACCCCTCCCCCCTATTTGTCTGCCAGTTCTTTGCGATGAAACACTTTATCCGGAATCCCTGCGCATGGGTGCTTCCGCTCGGCATCGAGGATCTGCCGGATGCGCCGGGCGCGTTCGACACCGTCTTTTCCATGGGTGTTTTATATCACCGCAAATCGCCGATGGAACATATCGAGCGGTTAAAGTCGTTCCTGCGCCCCGGCGGCGAACTGGTGATTGAAACGCTGGCCGTCGACGGCCCGGAAGGCTATTCGCTGACTCCGAACGGACGCTACGCAAAAATGCGCAACGTCTGGTTTGTCCCCACCCCCGAAACGCTGGAATATTGGATGCACCGCTGCGGGCTAAAGGATATCCGCACCGTCGACATCACCACCACCTCCACCGACGAGCAACGCTCCACCGACTGGATGACCTTCGAGTCGCTCCCCTCCTTCCTTGATCCCAACGATCCCGCCAAAACCATCGAAGGCCACCCAGCCCCCAAACGCGCGGT
>CBDVCB010000202.1:0-1652 GCA_965372395.1 uncultured bacterium | reverse complement strand
GTTGGACAAAGAATACAGAAGTATATTCAACACTTATCCGAGAGGCCGATGCTATGGGTAAAGGCAAACGCAACAAGGCGAAGCGCGCGAACCAAGCTGCGGCGTTTCAATCGCATGCAACCGATCTCCTGACGCGGAACTTCCAAAAAGAGATTCGCAACTCGGAATTCTGGCCTAAGATGGTAGCCGAGTTCGGCGAGGAAAAGGCCGAGCAGCTACTTCGCGAATGCAAGGGGGAGTTAAGGCCGGAGGGCTCGAACGATGAAACCGGGGACGGTTCAACAGATCTTTGACGAGCATTTTCCCGCCGTTGATGCGATGCGTCCGCTAGATGATCGCAGTCGATGTGCGGCATGGAATATTCGCACCTGCCGCACACCCAGGCAGGGCTTCCATATTGACGAGTGCCCGAACGGAGACTATCGCATTATCTTGAGCAACTCCTGCAAGCACCGGTCCTGTCCGATGTGCGGGGCCATGGAAACCGAACTTTGGCTGGAACGGCAGCTCGCTAAGGAATTGCGCTGCAAACACCATCAAATTGTTTTCACCTCTGCGGCCGAACTCCGAATCCTCTGGCGCTGGAATCGCAGGCTGTTCACCAACCTTTACTTCCGTGCCGCCTGGCACTCGCTCCGCGCGTTGCTGGCGGACACGCGCTGGCTCGGAGCCCTACCGGGCGTCACGGCCGTTTTTCAAAGCTGGTCCGACGAACTCGACGAGCACCTGCATCTCCACTTCATCGTGACCTCCGGCGGACTTTCTCCTGAGGGAAAATGGATCGAGGCGGATCCGGACATGCTGATCCCATTCCCCGTGCTCGCCTCGTTGTTTCGGGGTAAATTTATTGCCTACCTGCGCGAAGCCTTGAATCCGCTCACCGCACGCGGAAAAGAAAAACCCGCAGAAGAGGTGCTGGTTCCGCCGCCGGGCATGAGTGTGCAACACTGCCGCAACCTGCTTAACAAGCTGGGTCGAAAGAGATGGAATGTAAACGTTGCTCCCGCCTACGAGCAGGCCGGAGGCGTCCTGAAGTATATCGGGCGCTATATCCGCCGGGGACCGATTTCCGAACGACGCATCCTTGCCTACAACGGAAAACAGCTGACCATTGCCTATGCGCATCCCGAAAAACACACTCGGCCCACCTTCACGCTGGAGGTCAAAGATTTTATTCTGCGACTGCTCACCCATGCACCTGAAAAAGGAACGCACTGCGCGCGGGTGTACGGGCTCTATCACAGTGCCAAGCGAGAACCGCTCAACAAGGCCCGCGCCCACTTCGGACAGGCTCCGTACGAACCCATCACCGAACCGCCCGATGTCCATGAATTGCTCCATCGCATGATGCCGGACTTCACCGGCGATCTGTGTCCCAAATGCCATGCTCGATTAGTCACCGTCTGCGTTGTTCGTCACAACCGATCCCCGCCTCTGGAGGCCGCCGCATGAGAATCCCAATCCTAAAAAAGAAACATGACGCAAGCCCTTATGGGGGCGCTATGTCTGCACGCGGATTTTTCGAGGTCAGAACGGCCACAAAACGGAAAACAACAGCGACAAAAAAAGATTCATCATATCTCTGCCGCATAAAATTTAAATATGCACTCTGCTCTCAGCCTTTTATGTGCTTCAATGCACGGGTTGACCGT
>CBDVCB010000201.1:0-1678 GCA_965372395.1 uncultured bacterium | reverse complement strand
TGGCCATTAGTCAATTTATGGTTTTTTTGTGGGGAAAGTGCTTCGTTTGTTGTATACTCTTCCCGTTAACGTAGGGGTGTCGCGGAGGGTGTTGATTTTTTGGAGCGAGTCTATGGACATGAAGTTTAAGCCGGGTTTTTCTGCCGTTGCCATTGTTGCTTTTTTGGGCGTGGTGTTGAGCACGGCGATTTTCCTGGAAATCCGAAATAGCGCACTGGAACGGTTTTCCGTTGTTTTCCAGAAACAGGCCAAAGACCGGACGGGGGCTGTTTCCGGGAAATTGGGGCACCATCTGCTCGAGATGGAGGGGATTCGCCGCTTCTACGAACAAAGCGACGAGGTCACCGGCAAGGAATTCAAATTGTATGCGGAACCTATGCTGCAGGATTCGTGCGTTCAAACCATGGAGTGGATTCCGCGGGTGCGGCAGGATGGGCGCGTCGCTTTCGAGGCGCGCACCGGCATCCGGATCATGGAGCAGGATGTCGATGGCCAACTCGTCCCTGCACAGGAACGGGCTGAATATTTTCCCATCGAACGAGCCGAACCGTTCAAGCTTAACGAACCGGCGCTCGGTTTCGATCTAGGCTCCAATCCCGAGCGGTTGGCGGCCTTGGAAGCCGCCCGGGACCAAGGTGGATCCAGAGCCCAGCTGGTTCGGCTGGTGGAAAGCCCGACCAACCCACCTGTATTCATGCTGGTGGCCCCGGTGTATCATCGGCCAGCGGAAACCCTTGAAGATCGTCGCCGGAACCTGAATGGATTTGTCTTGGGCATGTACCGAATGGATGGGCTCGTGATGCACTCCATGGAAAAGGTGTCCGCTCAAGGCCTTGCGTTCATGCTCGAAGATCTTGATGCGGCACCGGGCAACCGTCTGCTGTACCGCCATGATCCGCAGATCGGGACTTTCGACTGGGATCGCGCCCCGGACGTTTTATGGAAGCATGAAGAGCTGATCGATGGAGCAGGGCGCAACTGGCGGATGACGGTGTTTCCGAATGATGTTTTCATCCGAACCTACCTTTCCGGTGTCTACTGGTGGATCCTTCCGGTCGGATTGCTGCTGACCCTGTTAGTGGCGATGCTGGTGCGCATGCAGTTGCACGGGCGGATCAAGGCGGAGCTTCTCGTGCATTGGCGCACCGCCGCTCTCCGGGAGAGCGAGGAGCACCTTCGGGCGATTTATGGCGCGGCAGACAATGTGGCTCTCATTATAACCGATCTTGGCGGCGCGAACTCGCGGATTCTCAGTTTCAGTCCCGGGGCGGAGAAAATATTCGGATATGCCGCCGAGGAGGTTCTCGGCCAAAAAGTCGCCATTTTCCACCTTCCCGAAATGGTGGCGGAGTTTTCCGCAATGCATCAAACCCTGCGCGAGGGTCGCAAGGGCCATGAGGGCGAAGCCACGTTGGTGCGCAAATCCGGAGAGTGTTTCCCCTCCCTCCTCACCATTCATCCCCTTTTCAATGCCGATGGAGAGCTCGTGGGCACCATGGGCGTTTCGATCGACATCACCGAGCGCAGAAAGGCCGAGGAGGCGCAGCTGGGGAGCGAGGAGCGGTTCCGGGGCATGTTCGAGAACATGAGCACCGGCGTGGCCATCTATCAAGCCGTGGACGGCGGCACGGATTTTGTGTTTGTGGATTTCAACCCTGCGGCGGAACGGATCGAGAAG
>CBDVCB010000200.1:0-1739 GCA_965372395.1 uncultured bacterium | reverse complement strand
TGTCAGCGGTCACTTAAAGTGCACCACCCCTGGTCGATTCAAAATGCACCACCTTGAGGCGTAATTCTGCTTCTATTTCCGCTTTCTAAAACTGAAAGCATAAAGGCGGAAAATATGAGCAATACCCTTAAGGAAAGTATGATTGATACGATAAATGAATTGGGCAGTCGCGGGTGGAGTATCCGGCGCATTGCCAAAGAGCTCGAAATTAACCGCAGAACAGTCAGTAAGTATTTGGCGCAGGATTCAAAGTGCACCATTTCGACCACCGGCAATTCTGCAGAGTCGGATCCAAAGCGCACCATTTCGACCGCCGGGCGGCAGAGCAAATGCGTTGCATATGACGAGTACATTCGGGAGCGGCTCAAGCTCGGCCTGAGCGCCCAGCGGGTTTTCCAGGATCTGCAGATGGAGAAGGGCTTCGAAGGGGGCTATGAATCCGTGAAGCGCTACGTCCGGAAGCTCGAAGAGTGCGTCGAGCTTCCGTTCCGCCGCATGGAGGTGTTGCCGGGGACGGAGTGCCAGGTGGACTACGGAACGGGGGCATGGATCGTTGGTGCGGACGGGAAGCGCCGGAAGACCCACTTGTTCCGCGTGGTGCTCAGTTGCAGTCGCAAGGCCTACTCCGAGGTCTCCTTCACGCAGGAAACCGAATGCTTTTTAAGGGCACTTGAGAATGCGTTTCGCCACTTTGGCGGGGTGCCGGAAACGGTGGTGATCGACAACCTCAAGGCGGGGGTGATTAAGCCCTGCGTGTACGACCCCGAACTCAACCCCAAGCTGCGCGACTTCGCCACGCACTACTCCACCTGCATCCTGCCGTCGCGGGTGCGCACGCCCCGGCACAAGGGCAAGGTCGAGCGGCAGGTCGGCTATGCGCAGGACAACGCGCTCAAGGGCCGGACGTTTAAATCGCTCGCCGAGCAGAACGCCCATCTGCGCGACTGGGAGATCCATGTCGCCGACCAGCGCATCCACGGTACCACGCGGCGCCAGGTGCAGCGGATGTTCGAGGAGGAGAAGCCGCATCTGGCCGCCTTGCCACCGGATCTCTTCCCCGCCTTTCAGGAAGGACGGCGAAAGGTGCACCGCGACGGGCATGTGGAAATCGCCAAGGCCTACTACTCCGTTCCGCCCGAATACACCCGCCGCGAGGTATGGGTGCGCCACGACGGGCGGCTGGTTGAAATCTTCAACGACGCCATGATCCGCCTCTGCGTCCATGCGCAGAAAGAACCCGGCCAGCGCAGTACGCGCCGCGAACACATCCCGCCCGAAAAGATCTCCAATCCCGAGCTTGGAAACGAATGGATGCTCCGGAAGGCCTGGGTCATCGGCGACGGGGCGCACGCTTGGGCCAAGGCCATGCTGGCCGAACGCGGAGTGCCCGGAAGCCGGGTGCTCAACGGCCTTCTGTCGCTTCGCAAGAAACACCCGAAAGAGGCCATCGATACAGGCTGCGCCAAAGCCCTCGAAGCACAGGAGTTCAGCCTCAAAGGGCTCCGGCGGCATATTGAAAACAGCTCCGAAACACAGCAAAGCCTTGCCTTTTTAGATGAGCATCCGCTCATTCGCGCAACCGCAGAATATGAACAAATCACCAACAGCAAAGGACTCTTCCAATGAACACACATCTCGACGCCAACCTCAAGCAGCTCCGCTTGCCCGGCATGCGCGAAAACCTCGCCATCCGGCTACTCGAAGCCCAATCCTCCCAGCTCGGCCACGAACAGTTCCTC
>CBDVCB010000199.1:0-1766 GCA_965372395.1 uncultured bacterium | reverse complement strand
CGAGATCCTCGCCCGCGGTACTTTGCCGGGCGATCGACACATTGAATCCGCAACCATGAACCTGCTCCATCACTTTTAGCGACAAGTGGAAATTCCCTTGCCCCCGAAACCGGTCGTGCTTGGCGGGATCGGGGTGGTCGAGACTGACGCGGAAGCTGAGCGGGAACGGTTTATTGAATAGCGGTGCGACTTGATGAAGGCGGTTGAGCAGCGGCTCGGTGGCGTTGGTGAGCACCATGCATGGATTATAGTCGAGCGCGTATTCGAGGATAGCCACCATCTCCGGAATCACAAAGGGCTCCCCGCCCGTGAACGAAAACTGCTCCGTTCCCAGCGCCAGGGCTTCCTGGATAAAGGGTTTTGCATCCTCCAGCGTAATGGGGTTCAGCCGGTTGTCGCCGGGCTTCGAGCCTTCGAGGCAGAACGAGCAACGCAGGTTGCAAACCGTCCCCGTATGGAACCAGAGTTCCTTCAATTGTTTTGGCTGGATATATCCCCGGGGATTCCCCTCGGGATCCAAGCGCCATTCATCACCGTTCATGGATGTGTCCTCCACCCTGTAGTCGGGCGGGCTAAAGATTCCTTACAAAAAAAACATGCCCCTGCATGCTAGCCATGAAAAAAGACCTCCCGATGGATATGGAAAAGGTCAACGCCTTGTTCCTCCAGCCAGCAGGTTGCTTCCGAGATCATACCTTCAAGCCCACACAAATAATAGTGTGCATCAGGGAGAACCGGCGTTTCCTCCAGCAGCGCGGTGACCCGGCCATGATAGTGGCCTTCTGTTTTTTCCCGCGATATCGCCAGCCTGAGGTTGCACCATCCATCCAGTTGTTCGGCTCCCACGGCATCCGCTTTCCGCCGCACGCCATAAAGAAACAGCGCTGGCGCTTTTTGCTCGAAGCTACTCCGAAAAGAGAGGAAGGGAGCAACACCGGTACCCGTTGCAATAAACACGAACGGGGCATCGCCAATGTCCTGCGCGGGTCGGAACCAGCCAAAGGGGGGGCTTACCCGCACGATATCCCCGGGGCTCCGGTCCATCAACCAAGGGGAGACTTCACCTTCCTCCATTTTTCGGATCACAAAACGCAACGTATCCTCGCGGTTCCCCGAAGCAATGCTGTAGGGGCGGGATTTCCCGCCATCGGTATGCAACGCCACACAATCGCCGGGCGCAAACTCCAGGCCATTACGCTCAAGGGAAAGAACAAACAACCCGCCATGAATCACTTCAACATGCCGCACCGCATGTGGCGCCACGCCGGCATCCCTCATTGTTTTTCGTCCTCCCGGCTCGAAGGAAAAGGGATGGGTTTTCTAAATTTGATGGAAGCGGAGTTGATGCAGTAGCGCAGACCGGTCGGCGGCGGGCCATCGGGAAAGACGTGGCCGAGGTGCGCATCGCACTTGCTGCAAAGCACTTCGGTGCGCACCCTGCCGCCCGAGGTGTCGCGCTTCTCGGTAATCACCTTATCGTCGACGGGCTTGAAATAGCTCGGCCACCCGCAACCGGCATCAAACTTGGTATCGGAGAGGAACAGGTCGGTTCCGCAGCAGACGCAGGAGTAGATGCCGAGCTCCTTGTAGTTCCAGTATTCCCCCGTGTAGGGTCGCTCGGTACCTTTTTGGCGGGTCACGCGATACTGTTCATCGCTCAACTGCGCCTTCCATTCCTGCTCGGTCTTCACCACCTTGTTCGTCATTGCTTTCTCCTCCTTGGCGCATGCCGCGACCACGATGATCGCGGGCACTAACATAAAAAG
>CBDVCB010000198.1:0-1769 GCA_965372395.1 uncultured bacterium | reverse complement strand
CCGTCCACATCCATGAGCTGTGCGAGGGTTCCGTGGTCAAGCATACCAAGATCGGCCCTCCCGGGTTCTTTCCGTCCTCTTTCGGGGAAGAGGCGGCGGGACTCATCCTAGATGCCGAGTGGGAGATGACGGTGGACAATGCCTGGGGCGGTTATTCAAGTACCTACCGGCAAAGAATCGACGGGGGGAGCAACCTCGTTACCCGGACGAAATCCGCCGGATCCTACGGCACGGTCGGGAGCACGGTTGAAACCCACGTCGACACCCCGTGGGGCTGGGCGCTGGTTCGGTTGGAAGAGGGGGTGGGCTGGGACGATCCGCTATGGACGGAATACACCTACTACACCAACGGGGTGGACAATGGATACGGCAAGGTAGAACTGGCGGTGCATTCCGACGGGAGCTGGGAGCGCCATGAATATCACGCCGACGGCTCCCTCCATAAAACCATTTCCCCGTTCGGCGACCAGCCGCCGGAGGCCGGCGAGTCGCTTTGCCGGGTGCGCGAGACCTCCTCGGTTCTGGCCGGTTCCGAACGGACCACCACGGACATTGAAAGGGTGCTGGGCGTGGAGGTATCCCGCTCCTACACGGTGCGCAGCGCACTGCAAACCAAGCACGTCCAGTGCGCATCGGCGGGCGGGGGCATCAACGATCCCGGCAACCTCGCCACCACCACGACCTATGTCCAGGATCCGGCCGACGACAGCCCCTTCACCGGCAGGCGGGTGTCGAAAATCGAGCATGCCGACGGGACGCTTACGCTGAAAACCTATCCCGACGAATATTCCGAAACCATCTGGCACGGCGAACCCAACGGCGCGGGGACGGCGGTGGTGGACGGCACCCGGACAGATACCAGCCGGAACAGCTTCGGTCATGTCGTCAGCCGGGAAACCCACGACATCGCCTCGTCGGTATTGACCGGCTCCGAGGTCGTCGTTGATTTCGACGAAACGGGGCGGCCCATTGAATGGCTGTATCTCGACGGCACCACGCGCCGGACCCCGTTCGCATGCTGCTGCGGCATCGAAAGCGAAACCGCCCGCGACGGATCGGTGCGCTTCTTTGAATACGACCCCGAAGGGCGAACCACCCACACCACCTACAAAAACGCGGAAGGCGCGGATGTGGAGGAACGCTCCTCCTACGACGCCGCCGGGCGGTTGCGGAAACGCGGCTATCGCGACAACGGCACGGATGTCTGGCTGGAAACCTTCACCTACGATTCCGCCGGACGCCTGCGCTCTTCCCAAAACGCCGAAGGCGGCGAGACCGTCCACGCCGAAGGCAGCAATGGAGTGCATCAAGTCAAGACCGCGACAAACCCCGACGGCGGGACAATGATCGAGGAGTTCTACGTGGATGGCCGGTTCCACCAGCGCACCGGCACCGCCGCACCGCATGTCCAGATGGAATACGGCGTGGAAAGCGGCGAACCCTACACCAAGGAAATCCGCCTCGGCGACGGCGGCGAAACCACCCTCTGGAGCAAGACCTACACCGATTTCCTGACGGCCCCGCAAAACCCTCCACTCCGATGGGTCGTTTGATCAATCATGGTACAACGCCAACGGGCAGGTCGAGAAAACCATCGACCGCGACGGCATCGCCACGCTCTTCACCTACAACGGCAAAGGCGAACGCGAAACCATCGCCCTCGACCACAACGGCAACGGAACCATCGACCATGCCGGACTCGACCGCATCATGAAAACCACCACGCAAATCGTCGCCGCGCACGGCACCCACGTCCGCCGCACCACCAC
>CBDVCB010000197.1:0-1779 GCA_965372395.1 uncultured bacterium | reverse complement strand
CTTCGCGTGGACGGGGAGATCGTTTTGGGTGCTGGATATGCCTTGAGCCATCAAGATACTGTAATCTCACCGTTCTGGACATCCAACGACCCGGAAAACAGGCAGTATCGGATGGGAAACAGCAAATCCACCTTTGGGGATTGGATCACGCTTGAAGCGGGCGTTCCGCTTGATATGGAGGTCGTTTTTGGCGACCGCGCCGCCGATATATTCAGTGTAATGATTGCCGTCCAGGTAAAGGGCGTGGAATACGAACTCAATAAGCAAGGGGGGCCGATTCTTCCGGCCTTCAAAACGTCGAAATTGTCGCATGACCTTCTGGATGCCATCTATAAATACCTTCCGGAAGGCGAAGTCTGCTTAACCAATGGCCCCGTATTCAATGATTATTGATGGTCAGGGGTAGTGGGCATGTGGGAAATCAATAGGAAGATCTGGAGAAGGAAATGAAACGTGGAATTTGCATTGTTGCACTGGCTCTCTGTGCCTCGGTCGGTGCGGAAACGAGAACGTGGACCCTGTCGAACGGGAAGCAGCATGATGCGAAATTCGTGCGCGTCATGGGCGATAAAGTCACGTTGGAAGATTCCAAGGGCGTCACGAAGAAGGTTAGGCTCGACGAGCTCTCCGCCGAGGACCGGCGATTTATCGAGCTGTCCTCCCCTCCTCGTCTTGATCTTAACTTTACCCGAAAAACCGAGAAAAAGGTGTTTTCATCTCGATTCATACTTCTTATGGAGCCGGATATTAACTTCAACACCTTTGGTGTTCGGGTCAAGAAAATCAGCGCGGGTTCCTACAATCAGGAATTGCATGTCGAATTTTTTGCTATCGGAAAAGAGCGCGCGGGAAAGCGATACCAGCTACTCGCCCGGCAAGCAAGTTCGTTTGTCCCGACCAAGGAAAATCAGTTCTCCCATAAGTTCTGCGGGAAACCTGTTGAGCTAGACGACTACGTTATATACCGCATACGCGGGGGCATGGGCTATGCTGGGCATCTAATCCTTGTTACAGATACCCGGGGTGAGCTGATCAGTACCAAGGCATCTTCCAAATGGCTGCTCGAAAATGTCGAGAATCTAAAGAAACTTCCCGTGGGTAGCTACATGGATAAAACCTGCACTCGCACCTTCCCTACCCGCCCAAAATCGAGCTATTAATGAATCCCTCCTGCGGGCAGGCATCGAAGCGCATGAAGCTGCTCGATCTTCTGTTGATCATTGGAGCGAGTTTCCCGATCTTGAGCCTGCTCGGCACGATTCCCGCAGGTATGAACCGTTTAAGGAATTTCCCCGATTCCTGCACTATCCATTTGAGCATTCACGCCGATTTACGTACATTCGGCGTTCATTAGCAAGGTGGACGCATGGATACAAAAGTTGTTGCATTGGCAAACCAGAAGGGCGGGGTGGGGAAAACCACCACCGCAATCAATTTTTCGGCCTGTCTGGCGGAGAAACGCAAGAAGATCCTGCTGGTCGACCTCGACCCGCAGGCGAACGCCACCAGCGGGTTGGGGCTTGAAAAGGGCTTTGGTGCGAGCATCTTCCCCGCGCTGCTGGGCGAGGCCGACGCCGCCAGCCTGATCAAGGACTCCGGCATCAAAAACCTCGACATCATTCCGTCCGAACTCGATCTCGCCGGCGCGGAGATTGCTATTGCCCGGCGCGACGACTACCTGCACCGCCTCAGGGAGGCGATGGATCCCGTCGTCGCATCCGGAGCCTACGATTTTATCGTGCTCGACTGCCCGCCGTCGCTCGGCATCCTTTTCATGAA
>CBDVCB010000196.1:0-1915 GCA_965372395.1 uncultured bacterium | reverse complement strand
GGTTTTCTGAAGAAACAAACTGCGTAAAACGAAAATCAATATCTAAGTGCGTGAAAGAAGCGAATGCTCCTTTGGGTTTGGTTTGTCAACTGGAATGCCGAGGTTTCCCAAAGATTTGTCATTTCCGAAGTATTGAAACCCTTTTTCGGTTGCTTTTCCACTGCGCGGAAATATGTTTAGGGACGCCGTTTTTCAAGAGACTCCAAATAAGGACGACAACGACTATGGATCCATTCAATTCACTGCTGGTTTCGCTGCCGCTGGCCAATATGGCCGATGCTTTCTTTGATAGCACCATGCCGGGGAAAGTCATTGTGGTCGTGCTGTTCCTTGGCTCGGCATGGGCTTGGACCATCATGGTGACGAAGCGCTGGCAACTGCTTTGCGCGGATCGGGCGACAGACGATTTCTTGGCGGCGTTCCGCGCGGAACGGAACCCGACGGCTCTGTTTACCAAGCGGGAGCATTATCTGGGGTCGCCGCTGAGTATCATCTATAC
Organism: uncultured bacterium; assembly: GCA_965372395.1. Taxonomy (GTDB): domain Bacteria; phylum Verrucomicrobiota; class Kiritimatiellia; order Kiritimatiellales; family Pontiellaceae; genus Pontiella. Next base: position 1,416 of record CBDVCB010000196.1, on the reverse strand, counting down.
CGAGGGTTGCAAGGCCCTCGGCGGCGAGCTTCAGGCGCACGGGATTGATCCCGACGACCTGCTGATGGGCGACATGACCTCCGAAGCCCACCGCCGCCTCTCCCTCAATCAGCTCGAGACCCTTCGCGCGGTGGTTGACCGCAACGTGGCCGACGAAGCGCTGAACCTCGAAGACCAGATGGGCCTGCTGGCCACGGCCGTGAGCGCTGCGCCGTTTCTTGGGCTGCTGGGTACGGTCTGGGGGGTGATGGATGCCTTCAGCGGCATGGCGGAATCGGGGTCGGCGGCCCTCTCGGCGGTGGCTCCCGGTATTTCTGGCGCGCTGCTCACCACGATTGTCGGCCTGCTCGTTGCGCTGCCTTCCATGATTGGCTACAATATGCTCTCCAGCCGCATCCGCCGTATTTCGGTGCAGATGGACAACTTTGCCCAGGAATTCATCTCCGCCATCCAGAATTCATATGTGATAGAAGCTTAGGGGGGGGGTATTTTTGAATTTTGATTTCCGATTTTTGATTTGTGGGTCTGCGACCGCTTTAGTGGGAGAGACGAGTTGAACGAAATTGACATGAAGCAGAGAACAAAGCGGTTCGCTTTGGACATTATCCGATTGGTGGCCCAGCTACCTAAAACGACCGAGGGGCGGATTGTTGGCGGACAGCTGATCCGATGCGCGACTTCGGTGGGTGCGAACTACCGTGCGGCATGCCGCGGGAAGTCGAAGGCGGATTTTATATCGAAGTTGGGGATTGTTGAGGAGGAGGCCGACGAATCGTGCTATTGGCTGGAGCTCATCATCGAAGGGAAAATTCTGCCGGAGGAGCAAGTTGCTCTATTGCTGAAAGAGGCGAACGAAATTACCGCGATTATTGTAGCATCGCGAAAAACGGCAGGAGGCTCAAAATGAGGCCGTCGCAGACCCACAAATCCAAAATCGGAAATCGGAAATCGGAAATAGATTAAATGGCTCGACGAACCAGCCTAGTTTCATTGGACCAAATCAGCGACATCAACATGACGCCGCTGATGGACTTGACGTTCATTCTGCTGATTACATTCATCATCACCTTCCCGCTGATCGAGCAGGGGATCGCGATCAATTTGCCGAAGGGCAAGGCGGCGGACATGCAGGATGCCGTTTCGCGGTCGATCAGCCTGAATCTCGACAAGCAGCTCTACCTCGACGACCTGCCGGTTTCGAAGGTGGAACTCCTTGACGCCATGGCCGAAATTGGCCTGAACGAGCCGGATACCACGATCTATGTGCGCGCCGACCGCAAACTGCCTTATGGCGAGGTCGTGGAGATTATGCGGGTGCTCCATGAAGCCAACATCACCCGGATGGCCTTGGTGACGGAAGCGGAGCAATGAACGCATTCCAGAAAAGAATCACCTTACGGGTGTTGGGCGTGCATG
>CBDVCB010000195.1:0-1915 GCA_965372395.1 uncultured bacterium | reverse complement strand
AAGAGTTTGCGCATATGCTGTGTCATTGCGTGCTCACTCGGTCGAACTGGCAGTGGGCGACCATCTGCCACTCCGAAAGCTTGCTGGCGTTGCGGTGCGGAGTGCAGTCGGCCTTGTTGCAGTTGGGGCATGTGCCACGGGAGCATTGGACCGACCATAGCACGGCGGCGACGCACAGCATCGGCCGAGCCCAGCCGGGGGTCCGAAAATTCAACGACAACTACCTGGAGCTGATGGATCATTTCGAGATGGAGCCGAAAACCATTCAGGTGAGAAAGCCGAATGAGAACGGGGATGTCGAGGCGGCCAATGGAGCCCTGAAGCGGCGGGTGAAACAGCAACTGCTGCTCCGAGGATCCAGTGATTTTGACTCGCAGGAAAGCTATCGTCGGTTTCTGGAAAAGGTCATCACCAAAGCGAACCATCAGCGCATCGATGTGTTGAAGGAGGAGTTGGCGGCAATGAAGCCGCTGCAGAGTTCGTTGCTGCCGGAATACACGCAAACCACGGCGCGAGTGACGAGCTGGAGCACGGTGAACATTGCCCGCACCGTGTATTCGGTTCCCAGCCGCCTGATCGGCGAAACACTCAAGGTGCGCCAGTATGAAGAACGACTCGAGATTTGGTATGGCGGGGCACGGCAGGAGATGATCCCCCGGATTCCCGGGCGGCATCACCAAGTCAACTACCGGCACATTATCGACTGGCTGCTCCGCAAGCCCGGCGCCTTCATGAACTATCGCTACCGCACCGACCTTTTCCCAGACCTGCGACTGCGCCAGGCCTACGACCGCCTATGCGAAGAACTCCCGCAACGCCGCGCCGACCTTGAATACCTGCGCATCCTCAAGCACGCCGCCCACCACCTCGAAAGCGAGGTGCTCAAGGCGCTCGACGAGCTTAAAGAGCGGAACCTGCTGCCGACCCACGACCGGGTGCTCGAATACGTCCCCGTGCAAGAGCTCGACATCCCCTCGATGCCCGCATTCGATGTCCAGCTTCAGGAATTCGACCAGCTGCTGGGAGGAGTCTTGCATGATTGATACCGACCAAGCCCTCCCGCTGATGCTTAAGCAACTACGCCTCGGAGCACTTCGACAGGAATATGCGCCCCTGGCAAAACGAGCCGAAACAGAAGGCTGGAGCTATCCCCGCTATCTACAGGCTCTTTGCGAAACCGAACTCGGCGAACGACAGCACCGGCGCACCGAACGCAACCTAAAGCAATCCCGCCTGCCCGCCGGGAAAAGCATCGAAACACTCGACCAGCAAAGCCTGCCCGCAACCGTCCGCAAACAACTCGCCACCCTGCTCGAAGGACACTTCGTCGACCGGGCCGAAAACATCCTCGTCTTCGGACTCCCCGGCCGCGGCAAAACGCATCTCGTCTGCGCGCTCGCCCGCGAGCTGCTGCTCGCCCAGCACCGCACCGTCTACTTCGGCAGCACCTTCCACCTCGTCCAGCAAATGCTCATCGCCAAACGCGACCTGGGCCTCGAGGCCTGGCTGAAAAAGATGGATCGCTACGACATCGTCATCCTCGACGACCTCGGCTACGTCCAGCAAAGCGCCGAAGAGATGGAGGTCCTCTTCACCTTCCTGGCCGAACGCTACGAGCGCCGCAGCCTGATGCTCACCAGCAACCTCGTCTTCAGCCAGTGGGATCGCATCTTCAAAGATGCCATGACCACCGCTGCCGCCATCGACCGGTTGGTCCATCATTCAACGATCCTGGAACTGACCAATGAAAGCTATCGGATGAAGGTTGCCGGCAGTAGACTTTTAAAGAATTAATGCCCTCCCCCTAGGGGGAGGTATGGTAGGGCTTCGCCCCCTCTCCGGGCACCCCTCACACGAACAGAAACCATGGGTAAGTGTAATTGTCGTCAGAGGAGTTTGTAATTGTCGTTGACCA
>CBDVCB010000194.1:0-1986 GCA_965372395.1 uncultured bacterium | reverse complement strand
GCCATTTTTGGCACATTTATCTGACACATTCTTCAGTTATTCGCTTGCCTTTTTTTTGCGTCCCATTACGATAGCATTCTAAAGCTATCGTAATATTGTAAAAGAACAACAAGGAGATAAACAATGGGCAAGAAGAATGAAACCAAATCAGCGAATGAGCTAAAGCGATGTCTCGTTGCTCTTCTGGAAGAGGGGCCAATGATTCCCGGAAGCATCAAGAAGCAGTGGAATGTCTGCGGAATGCCAGGATGTCGATGCAAAGACGCAAAGGACCCAAAAAAACACGGTCCGTACTATCAACTGAGTTTCACTCTGGCCGGTAAAAGCACAAGCATGTTCATCAAGGATGCGGAATATGAACAGATGCGTTCTGCAAATGATCGCTATCGGAAATTCAAGGCACTGGGCTCGGAACTTGTTCAAACCTATGTTCGCATGGAGCGCGAAGAGCGCAAGACCAGAAGGCACCATTAAATGGAAAAAACGATGCATGCGGATTATGTCTGTAGAGTCGCAGGGGCTATATTCAATCTCCTATGTTGCAACGACTATGGACGAGTCGATTTTGTTTCTCGCCGTTTCAATATTTCCCGATCAACTCTCTACCGGAAGAAAGACCTGTTTTTGGAGCTTTTTGGCAGTGCTGGGCGTCCCGGGAGAACTGCGTCTTCTGTTGGGGATTTCAAGAAACGTTTTGAAGTGTCTGAGCGAAAGGTGGGAGAGCTAAACCGCGAGATTGAAAAGCACAAGCAAGCACGGACCGCGGAAATTGCCAAGCTAACCTTTCTGCTCATTGCCGTAGGCCTGTCCGGGCGGGTCATTGCATGGATACTGCGAACGGCTTTTGGGTTAAAAGCAAATCATAGCGGCATTCTTAAACAGGCTAAACAATACGCTGCCATTGCCACGAAGCTTATGCAGGATTATTTTCACCCCTGTGCGAAAATAGTCGCTGTCGATGAGGTGTTTGTCGAACAACTTCCCGTTTTTGTCGCGGTTGCGCCCCGAAGCCTTCTGGTCTGCAATGCCAGCGTGTACGGGAAGCGAACAGAGGAAAACTGGAGCACCTTCCTTGACGAGATGGAAAACATGGAAGGAACCGTTTCCGATCGTGGAAGATCCATTCTCGCCGCCGTTGGCAAGCGGGAAAACCATACGCATCAAAGCGACCTGTTCCATTGCAAGCACACAATAATGCCGGAGCTGCTCAAACTGGAAACCCAGTGCTACGGCCTGATCAATAAAGAAGAGCAGGCCCGGCAAAAACTGGAAAAACGCAAAGCTTCCTGCAAAGATGTCCGGGGAGCCGCTTGCACGCTGCGTGCAGCGAAAAAGAAGTGCGCCGAGAAGATCGAACTCTTCGACCATCTGGAACAGGCCGTGAAGCTTGCATTCGATGCCTTGAGACTCTCCAACGGATCGACCTTCAACCGTTCGGAACAAGCAAGACAGACCCTGGCCTTCGTTTGCGATTGGATCGCGTGCATTCATCCCCGGTGGAAAAAAGTAATCAGCGCCCTGAAAGACCCGCATCTTCTCGGGTACATGGATGTTGCCCATGAACAGATCGCTGTGATTGACGTTGATGCGACAGGTGCGGTTGACAGGGAGTTTGTCCTCGCAACCCTGACCCGGTTGTGGGAACAGCAGGCACAGAGGCGTTGGCGGGGCAGGAGCGTAATCATTCCACAGGATGTTCTTGCGGATCTGCATCAACGTTGCCCCAACCTTGATTCCGTGCGGGATCGACTATTCGGGATTCTTGAAAACACTGTGAAATCATCCAGTGCGGTCGAGTGCATCAATAGTCGAATCGGGTTCTTTCGCTACAGCAAAAAACGCTTTAGCGATGAGTTCGCCAATTTCATCTGTGTGATTCACAACCTCACACCGTTTCTTGATGGCAAGCGGAAAGGGGAAACACCGGCTGATATTGAAAACGTTCCGTTGCCGACAAAAGACATTTTTGAACTCTTCGGAGTAATC
>CBDVCB010000193.1:0-2020 GCA_965372395.1 uncultured bacterium | reverse complement strand
GACTTCATTTAACCAAGGAGTCGCTGATGTTTCACATGAACCAAAATCTAAAGGTGGTGCTGGCGGTCGAGCCGGTGGATCTGCGCAAGAGTTTCAATGGGCTATATGAGATTGCCCGCTGCGAGCTGGGCGAGGTGCCGGAGGACGGGGCGATGTTTATCTTTTCGAACCGCACGAAAACCCGGATCAAGGTGCTTTGTTTCGATGGGACGGGTTGCTGGGTTTCGGTGAAGCGGCTGGAGCAAGGTACGTTTAGTTGGCCGAAGGGATCGGTCGAAGAAAAGATGCCGCTCAAGCCGGAGGCATTGGCCTTGCTGCTTGATGGCGTGGATCTGCGCGGGGCGCGCTTGCGCCCGTGGTACGAACGCTGACCCCCTCCATTATTTATCAAGATTTATCCAGTCTTTTTCGGAAGGTTTGGTATAATGCGCGGTATGGTTTTCACACGGGAAAATTTTGACCGGCTACTCGGCGAGCGCACGGTGTTGCGTTCGGAGAACGATCAGTTGAAAACCGAAATCCGCCTGCTCCAGGAGAAGGTTCAATACCTGATGAAAAAGCTGTTCGGACGCAGTTCGGAAAAGCTCGATCCCGACCAGTTGCAACTTGCCCTTGAAGAACTGCGCGGGGTACAGGAAGCACTGGGACTTGCAGAGGCCAAGGCCGAGGAAGCGGAAGAACCGCAGGAAAACAAGGAATCCAGGCGTGGCAAGCGCAAGCCGTTGGATGCGCGAATCCCGGAAGACCTTCCGACCGAAGTCATTGTTATCGAGCCGGATGAGGTCATGGAAAACCCCGAACTGTGGGAAAAGATCGGTGAAGAACGATCCGAGCAACTCGATGTCACGCCGACGCGCTTCTTCAAGACCGTCACCATCCGTAACAAGTATAAGAAAATCGACGACCGCTCAGTCGCCCCCGTTATCGCTCCGGCTCCCAAGCGGCTCATCGAAAACAGCTATGCCTCGGCGGGACTCATTCTCCACATCATTCTCAGCAAATACTGCGACCACCTTCCGCTCTATCGGCAGGAGCAGATTTTCAAGCAGCGATACGGCGTCGAGATCAGCCGCAAAACAATGGGCGGATGGATGCATCTGATGGCGAATTGGCTTTCGCTGATTTATGAAGCCCTCCGGAATGAAATCCGCGCAAGCGGATATATCCAGGCCGACGAGACCTTCATCCCGTATCAAGACCCAAAAAAGGACCACTGTCCCAACGGATATCTGTGGACCTATCATTCCCCGGGGGTCGGCGTACTGTTCGAATGGTATCCCAGCCGTGCCGCCGAATGCCTTGACTCCATGCTGTCGGGCTACCAAGGCCTGTTGCAGTCAGATGGCTATGGCGCATATTCGGGCTGGCTCAACCAACCCCGTCACGCTGCGGAAAAAAGCCAGATCATCCATGCCGCCTGCTGGGCGCATGCCCGTCGCAAATTCGTGGAAGCCAGCCATCCCGTCGCCGGGGAGGTCGTGATACTCATCGCCAAACTCTACCGGATCGAAAGCAAGCTACGCAAACAAGACAGCGCCACCCGCTGCGCCACCCGACAAGTGCAATCCGCTCCCATCCTCAAAGAGATCAAGGCCATACTCGAAACCGAGCAGCCGCGCACGCTACCCAAAAGCGCATTCGGAAAGGCCATCAACTACACCCTTAAACGCTGGGGAATGCTCAACGAATACCTCGGCCACGACGCGCTCGAAATCGACAACAACCTCGTCGAAAATGCGATCCGGCCCACCGCCATCGGAAAAAAGAACTGGCTCTTCTTCGGCAGCCCCGACTCCGGTCAGGACAGCGCCATCCTCTACAGCCTCATTGAAACCTGCCGCAAGCTCGACATCAATCCGGCCGACTACCTGCGGGAACTCTTCGATGCCCTGCCTACCATGGAACAAAAAGAAGTCGTGGACTGGACTCCGGCAAAATGGGATGCCTCCCGCGAGGTTCAGCCCGTCCCAGAGTTCGCGTAGTCACCGCCTGTCAAGGAGGCATCCGAAAAGACGCATAC
>CBDVCB010000192.1:0-2118 GCA_965372395.1 uncultured bacterium | reverse complement strand
TAGTTATATATAATACGTTGCCTGACAATCCCGATACCGACGGAGATGGGCTGGAAGATGGTGTCGAGGTGCTTGATCTTGGAACCCTGCCGCTTGAGATGGATTCCGATAACGATGGTTTGATGGACGGGGTCGATAGTTTCCCGACCAACTCCGGGCCTTCGATTTCCATTGCAACACCTGTGGAGGCAGCGGTGCTTACCAATACGACCGTGCAGGTTTCCGGTTTGGTCGCCTTTGACGGTACGGTTTCATCGGTATTGGTGAATTCCATCTCGGCTACGGTTTCAACCAATGGGAGCGGTGCTGCTTTTTCCGCAACGATTGAATTTGAAAACGATGGGGCGCAAACAATCCGTGTGCTGGCGCGTGGCGAGAAAGAGGGGGTTTTGCTCGAAGGCGCAATGCAACGGAATGTGACAATGGATGCCCATCCACCCGAATTGACATGGGTGTCTATTGCCGATGGCACCATGGTCACCAATCTTTATGTGCATCTCGCGATCCAGTCGGACGATGCCGCCACGGTCGCGATCAATGGGGTCGAGGCGGCGCGGGATGGCTACATGAATATGGCCTGGGTCGAACTGCAACCCGGATCGAACACGGTCACCATCGCCTCCACCGATGCTGCCGGACGCACTACCACCCAAACCCTTTCCCTGCTGAGCGACGTGCCGTCCGGTCACACGGAAGACCCTCCGGTGGATGCCGATCAAGACGGCGTACTGGATGCATTCGACTTTTCCCCGAACGATGCCTCGATCCAAAGTCCCATTTCGGTGTCCTCGCACCAGAACGGAACCGTGGTCGAAGCGGCATCCTCGGAATGGGAAGACATCGAAGATGCGAGAACCATCACCATTGGAGGAGAAACGGAACAGGATTATCCAGTTCGCATTCATGTCCGGAGCATAAAAGGCGTATGGGGTGCCGACCTATACACCGAAGCCGCAGTGGATGGTTCAGGGCATTTTTCCCAGGCGGTCAGGTTGTTTCCCGGACTCAACCGCATTACCCTGAGGCAAGGAGCGGAAGAAGAGAAATTGCTGGTTCGGGTTCGGTTGAAAACACCCTCCCTTAAATTGACTGAAGATCTGACTTTTATGTACAATAATGTGATATGGAACGCCATCTTGGACAAGATGGTTCCCTTGGCTCAAGGAGGGCAAATCTACGAGCCAGATCAGGAACCGGATCCGACGTACCCCGGCTACCATGACAGCCACCGAAGAATAGGCTCGCTGCCGGTGGGGTTTGGCTACGGATGGTATCGGCTTCCGACATGGGTTGATATCATGGGAACAATTTATTATGAAGAGGTTTATGAGACAGCGAATTCCGGCCTGTTTTATATGGGGGGCTCGCATGCTCAGGATCGCTACCAGCGGGATTGGGACGTTTCCTGCCAAGGCCCGCGTCAACACCGAATCGCCATATCGATTGATGGGAGGCACCACAGGTCGGAATTCATTCAAAGACAAGGGGTCGTCACGCAGATCATCGACGAAGGCTCCTATTTTGATTACTACGGATACTACCAGCCCTTTGGATTTGGCTTTGTTTTACATTCAGGGGAGCTTGCGGGCGGATATGTCGTTGAAAACAACTATCGCCAGCTTTGCCCGCAGGGGATGCCGATCGGCATCGCGGCGGATGGTACGCAGTTCAGCTCGCTTGACTTGTCGGGATCCAATGACGCCGACCCCGTCTACCTCCAGACTGGCCAGTCCGCGCAGTTCAACTTGAACGGGCAGGATTGCCGGGGGGTGGAGGGATTCGCCAGTCTGGTCAGCGGATTGAAATCCTATCCAACGGATACTTCCACCCGTTCCGTCGTCGATGCCCTTGGCGTATTCACCGCACTCGATGGCGGCCACTACCAAGTCGGCATTAAAGGCAGCAAGATCGAAAAGCCGGACGGGACATTCTACACCACCACCAACGTCCCCTCCATCGATGTCTACGTATTCGACCCGCCCCGGCTCGTTCCCGACTACGATCGCAACGGCGCGATCGACCCCACCGACCGCCTCCGCGCCGAAGGCGGAGAACCCTTCCGCTTCTGGATCAACGACGATGACGACGATCCCGCATCCGAGGTGTCGGGCGATGATG
>CBDVCB010000191.1:0-2176 GCA_965372395.1 uncultured bacterium | reverse complement strand
AACATTATTTCATCTTTAAATCGACCTCTTTTAGGGGTTTTGCAAAAGGCTCCATATATTGCCGGAATCAAGGAAAGAGTGCCCTCCGACCTCCTACGGGAAGTAGGACTGTAACCCTAGTGCTTTGTCATATTTAAATATTATGGTTTCTATTTAGCGAACGTTCCTTCATGATCTCCAAAACATGGAGGTGACCATGGAGAAGAAATATATCGTTCATCTTACAGATGAAGAGCGTAGCGTACTCAAGGCCGTGGTGAAAAAACTTAAGGGTTCTTCCGAAAAAGTGCGGAGGGCTCAGGTGTTGCTCGCGGCCGATGCCGACGGGTTGAACTGGACCGACAGGAAGATCGCAGAAGCATATACCTGTCGGACAAAGACCGTGGAAAATATTCGCCAGCGGCTGGTGAGCGAAGGTTTCGATATTGCGCTCAATGGAAAGAAGCGCGAATCACCGCCGCGTCGCAAAGCGCTCAACGGCGAGCAGGAGGCGAAGGTGATTGCGCTGCGCCTCGGCCAACCTCCCCCGGGATATGCAAACTGGTCGCTACGCCTGCTTGTCGACCAAGTGGTCGAACTTGGAATCGTGGATTCCATCAGCCATGAGACCCTACGCAGAACCCTAAAAAAAACGGCATGACGCGACGAAAGATCCAATACTGGGTGATCCCTCCGAAGGCCAACAGCGAATTCGCCGCCAGCATGGAAGAAGTGCTCGAAACCTATGCGCTACCTTACGATGCGGCGCATCCTGTTGTTTGCATGGATGAACAACCGGTGCAGCTAACCAAGGAAACCCGGGTTCCGATTCCGGCCACTCGGGAGCATCCTCGCCGGGTTGATTATGAATACGAACGGGCGGGAACGGCCTGCATCTTCATGTTCACGGAACCTGCGCATGGCTGGCGGGGCGTGAGTGTGCGACCGCGCCGCACCAAGGTGGACTGGGCCCTTGAAATGGAAGCCCTTCTTCGCACGCGCTACTCGGAAGCGGAAAAGGTCATTCTGGTTTCAGACAACCTGAACACCCATACGAAAGGGGCGTTCTACGAGGCCTTCGAGCCGGATCAGGCCCGTGCGCTTGTGAAGCGTCTGGAGTTTCGCCATACGCCGAAACATGGGAGTTGGTTGAACATTGCCGAAAATGAATTGAGTTCGATGACTCGCCAATGCCTGTCGGGTCGCCGCATTCCAAACATCGAGACGCTTCGCAAGGAAACCGCCGCATGGGCCGTATCAAGCAACGAGAGGCAAAGAGGCGTCGATTGGCAGTTCACCATCGAGGATGCACGGCATAAGCTGAAATCACTTTATCCTAATATTATAGTTTGACGAAGCACTAGAGCTATTTTTTCGCATAGATGCCCCGCCGCAGGAAGCCGGGAAGGCCATTGCCCCGCCGATCCTATACCTAGAACCGCTTCAAGGGAGATCGTTGATTCTGCTGCGCTTCTACCGGCCAACGATGCGCCGAAGACGTTCATCCGCCTAGATGACCTATGGATCACATTCTCGGTATTCGTGCTTTCTTCGTGGTTACGGGAGAATTCTCAAGGCAAAGTTGGCAACCAAACCCCCAAAAGATCAACCCTCACCACCTTGCCTGTGTTATTGAGTTCTTTTATTTCGGGCACCTACCCCCCCGCAAGAGCAACCCCCACCACTTTTCCTGATTGTATTGGTATCGTTTATTTAGCGCATGCGTCAGCGACACTTTTATGCATTCGGGCAAAATTTCGCACCGGTGGCGCAGAGAGGGTAATCCCCTTTACCTTTGCAATTACTAGGCTACAAGGAGGGTACTTGGGGAGACCCTCACCCCTTCGGACAGGGCAACGAATGTGAAAACCAGCCAGCACGGAAGTCCCCTCTTAACGAAGTGCATCCCGCTCCCCGGAACTGCACGCCCACAAACCAAAGCGCAAACCCATCTGCATCAAGGTCGGCTTCCCGCAACACCGCTGGAACCGTGGCTTAAGAGCTAAGCTTGTGGCTTAAGGTGGACTTAACGTGCGCAGGACAGGACGGAACGGAACAGAACGAAAAGGAACAGGACTTAACCCCATTTACGAACAACACCCCTGTAATCATTGGATAAACTGTTTGTTTTGTGGGATTTAAAATGGTGGGCCTGGAGGGACTTGAACCCCCGACCAAGAGATTATGAGTCTCCTGC
>CBDVCB010000190.1:0-2210 GCA_965372395.1 uncultured bacterium | reverse complement strand
AAAAAAGATGGATATTTTTGTTTACAACTCAGACGGAAATTGTACTATATCCCCATTGATTAGGGAAACAGGACTAACGACAGGAGAAAAAAATGGAACAGGATTTATTCGATTTCGAGATGGTGAAGGTTGGACAGGAAGTGCCTGATTTTAAAATGGCGATTTTTCAGGATGATGAAATCAAGGAGATCAAGCTATCCGATTATAAAGGCAAATGGGTGGTGCTGATGTTCTACCCGGCCGACTTTACTTTTGTCTGTCCGACTGAGCTGGAGGATATGGCTGCACTCTATCCCCAATTCCAGGAAGTCGGCGCGGAAGTCATCAGTGTCAGCACCGACACGGCATTTGTCCACAAGGCATGGCACGATACGTCCGAGGCCATTGGCAAGGTGGATTATCCGATGGGCGCCGATCCGACGGGCGAGGTTAGCCAGCTGTTCGATGTCTACATCGACGACGAAGGCTTGGCGCTTCGCGGTACTTTCATCATTGACCCCAATGGTGTTTTGAAGACCTCGGAAATCCACGACCTCGGCATTGGCCGCAGCGCGGCGGAAACCCTCCGCAAGCTGGGTGCCGCAAAATTTGTACACGAGAACGGCGACCAGGTTTGTCCTGCAAACTGGGCGCCGGGCGCCGATACCCTTACTCCGGGTCTCGACCTCGTAGGAAAGATCTAACTTCCCCTGGTTAGTAAGTAACACCCCACCCCAGGAGGGTGCCCCCATGCGGGGCACCCTCCTTTTTATTGTTTTCCATACCTCGGAAACCCGCTAGGCTGTTTTCCGATTCATGGAGATTGCCGATGCGCTTTTTTGGTGCGATGACGACCCTATCCCTAGCGTGGCTGATGCTCACCGGGTGTTCAAAGCCGGAAGAGATCGGCCTTGCGTTTTCAGGGGAAACGATAGCGGACAACGTGCAGCTGCTGGTCGACGAAACCTGGGTGGATGCCGCTGGCCAGCGCCATGTGAAACAGGAAATCTTCAAGGCGGTCTTTGCCATGATCGACGAGGCGGAGGAGTTTATCCTGATCGATTTTTTCCTGATGAACGAGTTTCTCTACGAGCCGGGACCGGGCATGCGGCGGCTTAGCACGGAACTGGCCGATAAGCTGGTGGCCAAGCGAAAATCAAATCCCGAAGTGGAAATCACCTTCATCACCGATCCAGTGAATACGGTCTATGGCTCCATCGAATCGCCTCATTTTTCCGCTCTGCAGCAGGCGGGTGTTCGCGTGGTCTGGACGGATTTGGATAAGCTTCGCGATAGCAATCCCATCATTTCCAAACCGTGGCGGGTTTTGGGCAAGCCCTGGGGGACCGGCCCGGGCAAAGCCATGAAGAATCCAATGGGCGAGGGGCGCATATCGATGCGCAGTTTTTTAAAGATGCTTAACTTCAAGGCCAACCACCGCAAGGTGGTGGTTACGGAAAAGGCGCTGCTCGTCACCAGCGCGAATCCGCACAGCGGAAGCAGCGCGCACTGGAACGTGGCCTTGCGCGTGGATGGGGCAGGCATGTCCATGGCCTGCGAATCGGAATCGGCCATCCTTCGGCTGTCGGGTGCGGAAGGAGTCCGGCCCTTAGAACCCAAGAAAGAAGCTTCAACCGGCAGATACCGGCTTGAACTGATGACCGAAGGCAGGATCAAGCAGAAGGTTTTGCAGTTGCTTGCCCATTCCAAACCGGGGGCGCGAATCGATCTTTCCATGTTCTACCTTTCCGACAAGGGGGTGATCAAGGCCTTGATCGGCGCAAAAAAGCGTGGATGCGATGTGCGGGTGATCCTCGATCCCGCCAAGGATGCCTTTGGCCGCATCAAGAACGGCATTCCAAACCGGCAGTCTGCCGCCAAGCTGGTCAAGGCGGGGGTTCCCCTGCGCTGGGCGGATACGCATGGTGAGCAGTGCCATGTGAAGATGCTGTATGTGGAGCATGCCGATGGCGCGGCCACCCTGTTGCTCGGGTCGTGCAACTACACCCGCCGCAACATGGACAACTTCAATGCCGAGTGCAACCTGGCGCTCACCGCCACGCTTAACGATGCCAACATGCGGCGTGCGCGCGAAGTCTTCGATCGGTGGTGGTCCAACCCCGATGGCCGTATCTACACGACCGCGTATGAAACCTTCGAGGATCGTTCCGTCCGTCGCAAGATCCGGACATGGTTCATGGAGACGTTTGGGTTGGGCACGTTCTAGGCGG
>CBDVCB010000189.1:0-2231 GCA_965372395.1 uncultured bacterium | reverse complement strand
CCCTTTCTATTTCCCATCCACGGCGGATTTCGGTAGCGTCTCTCGATTCTTGGGGAAACGCATGATCGACTTCATACAGGTGAGCAAGCATTTCGGTGCGCAGGACGTGCTGAAATCGGTGACGTTCCGGATCAACGCCGGCGAGCGGATCGGTATTGTCGGCCCCAACGGGGCGGGCAAGAGTACGGTCTTCGGGTTGCTCGGCGGCGATATCGAAGCCGACAAGGGCGACGTGGTCCTGCCGAAAAACACCCGCCTCGGCTACCTGCACCAGCAGCTCAACCCCCACGCGGTCGACCAGAACCTGTTGGAATATACCGAAGACTCCATTCCCGAACTAAAGACCATTCCCATGCGCATCCACGAGTTGGAAGCTCAAATGGAAACCCTCCAGCCCGCCGAAAAGACGCGCGCGCTCAAACAGATCGGAAACCTCCAGCACGAGTTCGAGCATCTCGGCGGCTACGAAATGCGCACCCGCGCCGAAGCCGCGCTCTGCGGCCTCGGCTTCCACGTCGCGGAGTTCGAGAAGCCGTTCTCCTCGTTCAGCGGGGGTTGGCAGATGCGCGCGGAGCTTGCGCGCACGCTCATCGCCAATCCCGATCTGCTGATGCTCGACGAACCCTCGAACTATCTCGACCTGCCCGCCGTCGAGTGGCTGCAAAAGTTCCTTCGAGCCTTCGAAGGCACCATGCTCATCATTTCGCACGACCGCTATCTCCTCCGCTCGCTGGCCACCGTCACGCTCGAAATCGCCGGCGGCAACGCCACGCGCTACCAAGGCGGCTACGACTACTACCTCAAGGAGCGCGAAGAACGGATCCGACATCAGCTCGCCGCCAAGAAAAACCAGGACCGCGAACGCGAACAGATCGAAAGCTTTGTCCGCCGCTTCCGCGCCAAAAGCACCAAGGCCGCGCAGGTGCAAAGCCGCATCAAGCAGCTCGAAAAAATGGAGCGCATCGAGGCTCCCGCAACCGTGGCCAACCTCTCCAAGATCCGCATCGGCGAACCGCCGCACAGCGGCCATGAAATCGTGCGGCTCGAACAGACCGGCGTCACCTACGACCAGCAACGGTGGATTTTCAAAGGGCTCGACATCAACATTAACCGAGGGGAAAAAGTGGCGCTCGTCGGCTACAACGGCATGGGCAAGACCACCCTGCTGCGCACGCTCGCCGGGGCGCTTGCGCCAAGCGAAGGCAAGCGCGTGCTCGGCCACCACGTTGTCGTCGGCTACCAGTCGCAGGACTTCGCCGAAACCATGCCACCCGAAAAAAGCGTCTTCCATATCGTCAAGGAACAAAACCCCGCCGCCTCCGAAGGCGACGTGCGCAAGCTGCTCGGCGGCTTCGGCTTCAGCGGCGACTCCGTCCAGAAAAAATGCGACATCCTCAGCGGAGGCGAAAAGATCCGCCTCGCCTTTGCCCGTCTCTTCATCAACCCTCCCAACTTCCTGCTGCTCGACGAACCCACCACCCACCTCGACGTCAACGGGCGCGAGGCGCTCGAATCCGCACTCAAGGCCTACAAAGGCGCCATCTGCGTCGTCAGCCACGACGTCACCTTTGTCCGCAACATGGCCGAGCATATCATCGCCATCGACGACACCGGCGTCACCCGCTATCCCGGCGGCTACGACTACTACCTTGAGAAACTGGAGCAACGGGGAGCAGGGAGCGGGGAGCAGGAAAAGAAAACCCAACCCGAACCGGCAAAGTCGGCTCCAAAAGGCAAAGATGCCCGGAAAGCCCGCGCGCAGCAGCGCGAAGCCGAAAAGGCGCTGCGGAAAATCGAAAAGCAGATCGACCAGCTCACCGAAGAGCAACTGGCGCTAAACGAAGAAATGATGTCCCAGCGCGACGCCGACTTCGCCGCCATCAACGCCCGCCTCGCCAAGATCCAATCCGAGATCAAGACCCTCGAATCCCAATGGGAAGAAACAGCGGAAGCACTCGCATAAATCCCGATTCTGCTCAAAAAGCGTGCTTGAGTTCGCGGGGGGTTGCGCCACCGAGCAGCGTTTCCTTCGCTGCGCTCAGGTAAACGTTCTCTACACCGCCTTCTTAGGGTGGTCCGAAGTGTAGAGACCACACTCAAATTTTAACAATCAAAAAAAACGCTTCCTTCTTTCGCGGTTAAACACATTTTATTTGGTTCCGGCTCCGCCGGGTTGGGAGTCTCTATGGGGAAAAAGATTTGGAACAAAAAGGATGCCTCCATCCAACTGA
>CBDVCB010000188.1:0-2253 GCA_965372395.1 uncultured bacterium | reverse complement strand
ATAAGACCTGTTCTGGAATATGCCAGCGTATCATCCTAGAAAAAGCTTCATTGCTCTCGCAAGCCCCAGCCTCACTTCGTGTCGCTTTCGGTTTTACGACGGGTTGAACCGGGCTTCGCCCTATTTGCTGCGCAAATTATCTGCGCTACGCTTCGGCGAGCAGGGCGCTGACGCAGACGGAAAGGCGCAGTTTATGGATGAGCGGGCCGAGCGAGCAGGTGGTGTTCGCGGGGATCGCTATCCCGCCCGATAAAGGGGTTCGGAGTCCCTGCCGTGCAAGAAGTTCAGCGCAATAAGGCATTTGTTTCGGGAGGGACAAATACCGCCGCAATATTCAACGCGCCATTTATCGCTCATCATAGACCGATCACCGTTGTTGAAATCCTTTTCAGCGTCCTGCCAGGCCACGCAACGACCTTCCGCCTTGGAGAGATCGAGGCGATGGGCATCGACCGCCTGCCGGTATTGGATGATCTGCCAATCTATCAGCTCGTGGATCCCGACACAGTTTTTGCCGTTTTCCAGCATTCCCTCAATCTTCGTGTTTTCTTGCTTTTTCATTTTCCACCTCCACGTATGGAAGGAGTATAAGCAATAAGAGTGCCGAAAATGAAAACCGGGGGATTATCCTGCGATGAGCGCACGGGTGATTTCGCCGATATACATCCGATGAAAATCGTTTTTCGGATAGTTTTTCATGATGGAGTCGTCGAGGAAATTGGCGGGGTCCAGATCCTGGAAATAGAGCTTGCGGCATTCCAGCACCAGCCTCGCCTCCCCGAAATAGACCGATCCGTTTTCTGCTTCGAGCGGGGTAAAGCCACACTCTGCCGCCTTGTCGATCTCGCGGCCAGAGCGGCTGCCGCAAAGGTTGAGTTGGGGCTTATATTTTTCGTCGAAGAACGATAGGGTAAACGCCTCGCTCTTTTCCATGAATTCGTAGGTGTAGCGCTGCGGGCGGACAAAGCAAAAGCAAACCGGCTTGAACCAGAGTTCGCCCATGCTCCCCCAGCTGACAGTCATGGTATTGAAATGTTCCGGCGCGCCAGCCGTGATCAGCATCCATTCCCGTCCGATTAGATGAAACGGGTTTCCCTCGATCTCGATGGGCTTGATCTCCTTGAACGCGCTCATTTTTTCTCGTCTTTCCTGAGGGTGAGCTGCAGCTCCGGCGACCACGACGAGTTTTTGGAGCTGATGAAATACAGGCCATTTCCTGTCTTTCCCCACAACCCCAAGGTAATCGTTGGAGTTTCGGAGTTTCGGATTTTCTCCAGCAACGCAGTGTCTTTGATCGGGACACGCACCCAGCGAGCGGCCTCCCACTTGAGCCCGTTGAGCGCCGCGACGGGGGCTCCCCAAAGCTTTGAATCGCCAAGATTCGCAAGCGGCTCGCCGGTTGCGGATTCCCAGGGCACATCGCGGAATGCGCTATAGCCATAGCAGGATTCACCGGGCCGTGCATTCTGCCCCCCCGCACCCAGGTTGCCTGCGCCCTCTCCCCAAGCCACGTTATGGGCGGTGTTGACCATCGGCGCCACAATCAGGCTTGTTTTTTCATCCATGGCATTGTGCTGGCGGAACCGCAGCTCCGCACCGATGATTTCGTTGGTCACGCTGGAAAGGTCAAATGCAATGATCGTGCGAATATTCGGAGCATGGGCAATGGCCAGCGTTTCGTTTGCACCGTTGTTGCGGTTGCGCTTATTGCTCCGTCCAAAATTATCCTTTGATGCCGACAACACCAACCGTTCATCTCCACCGAACGCCATTGACGCAACACATCCGATTATAAACGCTACATAGATAGTCTTCATAGTCCATTCTCCTTTAGGCAAAACTATAGATATCCAGCCCTCGGAAAACAAGCCCCGCGTATAACGTGACTATGTTGGTCGTATTTCTAATTTTTATATTGAACAAAATACCCTATGGGGGTATCTACCCACCAGAACACAGGAGGTTCCATGAAAGGCCACGCAACTACACATTCCGAAAACAAAACCCGCCTCGCCCGCATCGAAGGGCAGGTTCGCGCGGTCGGGCGCATGATTGACGACGGGGAATACTGCATCGACATCGTCACCCAGATCCAAGCCGCCCGCTCGGCGCTGCAATCCGTCAGCAAGATCATTCTCGAAAAGCACCTCAAGCACTGCGTCGCCGCCGCGCTCGAAGCGCATGACGAAACCGGCATCGACCAAAAGCTTGAAGAAATCATGGTCGTCATCAAACGGATGGAAAAATAACCCA
>CBDVCB010000187.1:0-2268 GCA_965372395.1 uncultured bacterium | reverse complement strand
CTACACCATCGTCGAAGCCGATCCTTTCGCCGATGGCGGCACCGCCGGAAACACCACCGCCGTGGGCGGTGGATTCTTCTCCGCAGCTGCCCAGAGCGACACGACCATGCGCGACCGCACCATTGCCCCGTTCGTCACAGGCTGCGAGTCGGGACACTAGTTCAATCTGCTTCAGACTCCTCGCCGACATAATACCAGACGCCTTTCAGCTTTTTGAAAACGGAGCATTCGTGGTGGCGGCCGGGGGCGGTGGCGGTGAGATATTCGGCGATAAATTCGACGTGGCCGACATCGTCGGTTTCGGTTCCATCCTCTACAGCGATAACGTGCAGTTTGAGCCATTCGACTTTGCGCATCCATGCGCGGATCGATTCGGCGAGATTGTCCGCGCGGGCGGAGGGATGGGTGGTGCGGACGAGATAGTCGACATCCTTCAAGACATAGGCGGTGTAGCGTGAGCGCATGAATTCGGCGGCGGTACGCGCCGTGCGCCGCCCGGCGAGAATACCGCCGCAACACTCTTCATAGGCGGCCCCGCTGCCGCAACGGCATTTATCAAGTTTTTTCATGGGGCGCGTTATAGCGAAAATGCCCAGGGGTTGGAAACCCGATCTGCAACTTTCAGTCGCTTGCATTGCGCGGGGATCGCAACTAGAATCCAGCGCATCAAGGAGGCAGATTATGTTTATTGTCCATGTTTTCATTCATGTGAAACCGGAGTGCGTTGGAGACTTCAAGGCCGCAACCCTTGCAAATGTGCGAAACAGCATCCGGGAGCCAGGCATTGCCCGCTTCGATTTTATCGAGCAGCTCGACGCCCCGGGGCGTTTTATGTTGGTGGAGGTTTACCGCACCCCCGATGATGTAGCCAAACATAAGGAAACCACACATTATAGGGTATGGCGCGATGCCGTGGCCCACATGATGGCGGAGCCGCGGTCGAGCATCAAGTTTTCCAATATCGAGCCGAATGATGATGGCTGGGATGCTGTAAAATCGTAGAAACCGGCTCGGAGCAGCGCACGCTCCCAAAACCCGGCATCAATCCTGCTACAATTTTCTGCATGACAGGAAGAAAATACAACATAGCCCATTTGCCGGTGTTGGCATTCTTTTCGAAGGATCTCTATCGTGACATAGGGCAGAACTGGAAAGGCGCAAATTTTGCCTATCTGTTTCTCCTGCTAGCGATTTGCTGGATCCCGTCCACGCTGAGACTCCGGAAAGACCTTGTCCAATCCCTTGATAGCAACCAACTGCACCTGATCAACCAACTCCCCGACATCCACATTAAAAACGGACGGGTAGAGGTGGATCAAAAAAAGCCCTACCACGTTGAAAACCGCAGCGGGCAGACGGTCGCCATTATCGACACCACCGGAAGCATGAACTATATCGCCGACGACCACGTCATGGCCTTGCTGACGGAATCCACGCTGATTATCCGCCGCGGCAAGAACCAATTCAATACTCTGGATCTTTCGCAAGTCTCGGAGTTCCACCTAAACAAGCAGATTGCCAACCAGTGGTTGCAAACCACCCGGAACGCGCTGGCACCACTTTCCTACGGCCTGTTCCTGCTCCTCTCCTACATCTTTGCCGTGCTGGCCGTGCTGCTGACCGCTGTGGTTGGACTGATCCTCTCGACCTCCATGCATAATTCCCTGAAATTTTCCGGCGTCCTGCGCATTGCCGTGGCGGCGTCGACCCCGTCCATCATTCTGATCACCGTGTCCACGGCATTGGGTCAATCCGTTCCGGGACTGGCCTACATCGCGTTCACATTGCTCTATCTGCTGATTGGCATCAAAGCCTGCGCCAAACCGGCGGAAAAGAACATTCCAAAGCTCAAGCTAACCGGCCTTCTTGGCGAAGCCGAAGAGGATCCCGCCCAGCAGGTCCACGCGGCATAATCCTTGAAAGCCGCTGTTTTTTTCTAAAGCAGCACGACGGACGGCAAAAGACCTGCTATCTTGCGGGCATGGAAGAACGCATCATTAAGCTCGAAACCCTTTCCGCCATGCAGGACGAAACGATCGCCACGCTCAACCATGAGCTATTCCGGCAGCAGCAGGATGTGCTCCGACTGAAACAGCGGATCGAATCCTTGGAACAAAAACTCGCCGAATTCGCCCCCGGCGATGAAATCGGCGGGAATGAAAAGCCGCCCCACTATTGATCCCTCAACCAAGGAATTCCATACACAGCAAGCAAACCAAAATCATCTGCACATTTCCCCAGTTTTTTGGTCGTGATCCAATTTTGTTT
>CBDVCB010000186.1:0-2516 GCA_965372395.1 uncultured bacterium | reverse complement strand
GCTAGTAAACACCTCTTCGCAAACCCATTCAGGAGGATGGGTGAACATGCCTGAAAGTTGCTTCAATGAAGTTTTTTCAGGCTGTACCCCATTCCAAGAAAAAGCCTCAATTCCATGGTCGGAATGAATAGCGTTCCATGCCACCTGATAAAACAAGCCTCCCAAATCACTACGAGATTCGGTACGGATCGCAATTCGGCAATGCTTTTCGTGAACGATTGGAAAATGAAGGTTATATCCGCCCGCTGTTTTCGCAGCAAAGGGATACCTCGTTGGCAACCACTTCCCCTCAAGAAAGGCCTTGAAAGGATAGACGATTTCCTCTCCGTCAATTTGCAGCACCAGTTCGCCTACTGGATTGGCCGACCACATCCAAGTGATTGCCCCGGCGCCGCTCATCTCAGCAAGCGTTGCCTCGACTCCTCCAGAAACATCCTTCACATCGAGGAACGAGCCATGATCGAGGTCGCCATAAATCTCCACCGACTCCCCTGCTAAAATGACAGAGCCCTCTCCCGCCGCACTAGAAAAAAGGCGGGAGTGCCCAAGCCTTGAGGGTCGCAACTCCGCGGCATCCGCCAAGAGGCTCTTCCATGAAACAACAGCATCGGATCGAAACTCGACATCCGACTGTCCACACCCGAAAAACATAACGGAGATTGCGGACACCAGAATAGTAAATGCCGTTTTCATTCCAGAAAAGACCTAGCTCTCAATACTAGTAAAGAGCACTTTTCCGTTGTCGTCGTTGGTAATGGTGAATTCCTCCATGTGGAAGTGCGCATCGGAAACGAAGGTGAGGTGCCCGTCGAATTTTTGCTCCAATTCGACCAAGGCGGCTTCATCCTCCTGGCGCAGGCGGTCGAGCACGGTCGGGTTGACGGTGATGCGCATGGAGTGCGTGCCGTTGCGGTCCTTGCGCATGCATTCGCTGACGCGCCGCTGGATTTCGACGCTCATGGAGAGCGCCGACTTGACCATGCCGCGGCCGCGGCAGTAGTGGCAGTCGGAATAGGATGCGGTGAAGATGCTTTCCTCGACGCGCTGGCGGGTCATCTCCAGCAGGCCGAGCTGGGAAATCTGCAACACGTTGGTGCGGGCGCGGTCTTTCTTGAGCGCCTCTTTAAGGCAGCGATAGACGGCGTTTTGGTCGCGCTTGGCCCGCATGTCGATAAAGTCGACAATGACGAGTCCGCCGACGTTGCGCAGGCGCAGTTGGCGGGCGACCTCTTCGGCTGATTCCAAATTCACTTGAAGAATCGCTTCGTCTTGCGACTTGCTGCCCTTGTGCCGTCCGGTGTTGACGTCGATGGCGATGAGCGCCTCGGTTTCGTCAAAGATGAGGTAGGCGCCGGACTTCATCCAGACCTTGCGGCGGTAGGCGGATTCGATCTGCTTTTCGACGTCGAAGTAGTCGAAGATCGGCTCCTCGCCACCATACATCTGCACCCAGTTTCGCGAGCGGCGCGAAAACTTGGCAATGACCTGCCGGGTCTGATCGAACATTTCACGGCTATCGATGTAGATGCGGTCGATGTCTTCGGTGAGATAGTCGCGCACGACGCGTTCGGCGAGGTTCGGCTCGCTGTACAGCGTGCAGGGGGCCGGCGTGTTTTTCATGCCGTCCTCGATGTCATTCCAGATCTCGAAGAGGGTACGGGCATCGCGCACAAAACTGGTCTTTTTCGTTCCGGAACCGGCGGTACGGACGATCACCCCGATGTTTTCGGGAATGGGCAGGCGCTGCAGGATTTTCTTGAGGCGATTGCGCTCCTTCACGTCTTCGATCTTGCGCGAGATCCCTTTAAGGTGCGTGCCCGGCATCATGACCAGGAAGCGACCGGGGATGCTGAGGTTGGCGGTGACGCGCGGCCCCTTGGTGCCGATGGCATCCTTGGTGACCTGCACGATGATCTCGGACCCGACCGGGAAAATCTTCTGCATCTCGCCGGGCTTGTATTTCTTGCGGCGGCGGTTGGAGCTTTTGGCGCGGACGCCTTCCTCGCGCTCGAGGCGCGCGGCGTCTTCGGGGATCATGTCCCAATAGTGGATGAAGGCGTTCTTCTTGAGGCCGATCTCCACGAAGGCGGCCTGCAGGCCGTCTTCGAGGTTCTGGATCTTCCCCTTGAAGATGCTGCCGACAATGCGGTTATCCTCCAGGCGCTCGATGTGGAAATTGTCCAACTTGCCGTCCTCAAGGATGGCGACGCGCGTTTCGAGCGGCTCGATATTGATGAGGATCTCCTTCTTCTCGGCCTTCCGTCCACTGGTGTTCTTGGTTTTCTTAAGCATGGTTTTCTCCTTATCTATTCCGTCGGCGCTGGTAGACACTTTGCACCAGGCCGAGGGCAATCATTGTGCTGACCATAAAGGATCCGCCGTAGCTCATCAACGGCAGCGGCAGTCCCGTGATCGGCAGAACGCCGATGGTCATCGCAATATTCACAAACACATGGCAGAACAACATGACGCCGATTCCCAGCGCCACGAGCCGCCCAAACTCATCGCGGGACCTC
>CBDVCB010000185.1:0-2671 GCA_965372395.1 uncultured bacterium | reverse complement strand
ACACTTTTAGGCCGCCTCGCCGCCCGCCGCACTTTTCAACCGGCGTTTACACTCATTAACAGTGGTGATACCGGGGTCTATGGAACGGCACAAAACGGTGGCGGAACATGCGTGCTTTCCACAGATGGATTTTACCTTTATTACGGAAAATTACAGGTTGAGGCGATGAACGTTCGCAACAACTTGCGCACATTCCCTGAGTATATTTATGCGGCATCGCCGTATATAGCTTTTGGAAAAGGGAGCTATTACTCCGCTGGGACGGGTACACTCTTGGGGACATGGGGTTTCGCGTGCGGGGCATTGGGTGTTAGTGAAGACGGGCGGCATATTTGGGCTTATGACACAGGTTCCGGAACGATGTACCGCTACATGATTTCGCAGGAGAAACTGGAGGCTTTCGACCCTCTTTGGGTAAATCCTAGTTCAACGGTTGTCATAGAAGGTTATGAAGGGCATCCGCTGGTGCCGACGAATGTTGTCTACACCTTGGTTAACGCTGGCACATCCAATCTGCCGTGGACTGCAATGGCCCCCAATGGACTTTCGGTCTCTCCGCAGAATGGAGTTTTGTTTGTCGGCGAAAGCACTACAGTAAATGTTATTGTTAATCTGGATAATTATTTTATTCCCGCCGGCAGTTATTTTCCGGAAATAATTTTCAATAATCATAACACGGGCCGAGAGCGTCCTCGCTCTATGGAGTTGACGGTTTATCCCGTTCCCGCAGCGCCGGAGGCTCCAACAAACCCGGCTCCCGTCGATGGCACCAATGGGGTTAACGCTTCTGCAATCCTGGGCTGGGAACACGCGAATGGAGGAGACGATCCCGGTCCATGGGATTCCGCTTCGAGCTACAGCGTGTTGCTCGGGACAAACTCCTCGGAGTTGGCCGTCGTGGCTTCGGGTTTGACCAATATGGTCTTCGAACCCGGACTGCTGGATGTCGATACCACCTACTATTGGCAGGTGGTTGCCAGCAATGTGGCGGGCGTGACGACTGGCCAAGTCTGGAACTTCACAACATGGTCCTCCGGCCCCATGGATCATTTTGAATGGTCGTTGTCCGGTACCAATCAGCAGATATCTGTTCCGTTCGAGGTGACGGTTCGGGCAACTGACGTCAACGGCCACACGGTCGTGGACTATACCAACAGCACCGAGCTGATCGGGATGCAAATGCTCTCAAACGGGACGGCCTTTGCAGAAAGCTTCGAGGTCGAGGGGATTCCAGGCTGGCAACCCGCCTCCGGGAGCTCTTTTCCTGCGCAGTTAACGAATGAATATAGCGTGGTGGGCGACCACTCTTTGTTGCTCTCTGGAAGCACAGGCCATAGCCAATATTTCTATCATGCTCTTCCCAATATTCAACCTAGCGAAGTGGAGTTCCATGTGCGGTCAGGCAGCACGTCGGGGGCAGGAGGTTATTTTATCCTTGGAAATGGCACATCGGTATTCAATTGCGCGGCCTTTTTCTTCATGCAGGGTTCTTCGATGGGGCTTTATACGACGAGTTTCCACGGAGTTCCTTTCCTAGCGAACCAGTGGTACAAGATCACGTTGAAGCTGGACTGGGAGGCCAACCGTATCGATTACTATGTCGATGACCAGCTGGCGGTCGCCAACCTACCTTTCCGGGTGGCGATTGATTCGATTGATCGGATCTCGCTGTACAACTGGTCTGGTAAAAATGCAACATGGTACGACGGCATTCACGTTACGGCCTATGGCGAGGCACCCATGGCCATCATACCCACCAACACCGCAAACTTTGTTGCCGGGGAATGGACCGGGCAGGTTGTGGTTGGCGAGGTTGCGCCGGAGGCCTTTTTGCGGGCTGTGGACGCGGAGGGAACCTCCTCCGACAGCGAATTCTTCAAAGTGGATTATCTGGGCGAATTTTCATTCGTTCTGCCGGATGGTGTTGACGAAGATAGTGCTGTACTTGCCGGTGCAGGTCAGCTTGTAGTATCCACGGCTCCATCTACCAACCTTGTTGTGAATCTGTCCGTGGATGAAGGCGGGGATATCTCCATTCCAGCGCAGGTAGTTATTCCTGCGGGGCAAACCAACGCCTTTTTCGATCTGACCGTTACGGATGATGCGTTGTTGGAAGGCTCGGAAATCGCGACGCTACGTGCGTCGAGCTATGCCTATAGAGATGCTGAAACAACGATTGGCGTTCATGACAACGAAACGGCAACACTCATGCTATCTCTCCCGCAAACCACGTATGAAGGGGCTGGCTCCATTGCCGGGGCGCTCATCGTAAGCGCACCGCCCGATGGGGATGTGGTGGTTGATCTCGTATCCAATAATCCGGAAAAGATCGGCAGCGGCAGTCTTGTGATTCCGGCTGGGCAGACCTTTGTTTCCTTCTCCCTTCCGGTTTTGGACAATACCGAAATCGACGGCATCCAGACCGCCACCATCGAAGCGCGGGTGTGGAACTGGGTAGGCAGTCAGGCTTCTGTATTTGTGTTCGATGACGAAACAAACGGGATTGATCTGCAGCTACCTGCCTCCGTTGTAGAAGGCGATGGGGTTATAACGAATGCCGGGTCGGTTAGCCTTCCGGGTGATGCGACGACCGATGTTTATGTGATGTTGACTTCCTCGGATACCTCCGAAGTCGTGGTTCCGGCCTATGTAACCATCTCGAACGGGCAAT
>CBDVCB010000184.1:0-2696 GCA_965372395.1 uncultured bacterium | reverse complement strand
AGCGCAAGGCCGAGGAAGAGGCCGCCAAACCCAAGCCAACCACCCCGCGCAACCGCATGCGGCTGGACTAGGAAAACCAACCAACGAAGAGGAACGAGACTATGGACGATGGATTTCGGGACAAGAAAGCCTGCCTCATTGTGTTTGGCATTTTTGAACTGCTGGGCGGATTGCTGTGTGCGTTGTTGGCTGCGGTCGCGCTCATACCGCTGGCAATCGCCCCGAACGAGATGTCGATGCCGCAGATTTTTATGGGCATGTCGGTCTATGTTTTTCTGGCGGTGTGGTTGATTTGGATGGCGATCGGCACGATCCGCGCCCGCCGCTGGGCGCGGTTGCTGATGCTGGCGGCGAGCTGGCTCATGCTCGTTTGTGGAATTCTAGCGATGGTCATGATGTTTTTTCTGCTGCCGAAATGCTACGCCGCCGTTGGTATGTCGGACGAAATGGTTACGCTCGTACTGCTCGGAACCTATGGTTTCATGGCACTGGTCTATCTTCTTTTTCCGGCCATTGGG
Source organism: uncultured bacterium (assembly GCA_965372395.1). Taxonomy (GTDB): domain Bacteria; phylum Verrucomicrobiota; class Kiritimatiellia; order Kiritimatiellales; family Pontiellaceae; genus Pontiella. Next base: position 2,178 of record CBDVCB010000184.1, on the reverse strand, counting down.
ATTCTGTTCTATGGCAACCGAAATGTCCGCGCCACCATCGAGCACGCCGATCCCGGCCCGTCGTGGACGGAGCGGTGCCCGCTGCCGGTGCTGATTCTGGTCATTATGCTTGCGATGGCTTCGTCATCGATTCTGATGATGGGCTTCATGAATTTTACAATGCCGTTTTTCGGAACCCTTGTTTCCGGATGGCAGGGGGCAATCGTTCTGCCGGGCTGTTCTTTCATCTGCGTTGCGCTGGCCTTCGGCGTGTATAAACTACGAGTGGCTGCATGGTGGGGCGCGCTGACGATGCTGTTTCTTGGAACCCTGTCGCAGTTGATCACCTACAGCCGGATCGACCTGATGGATTTCTACGAAGCGATGGGATACAGTGAGAAAATGTTGCAGCAGATACAAAGTATGAATTGGGTGGACAGCCCGATGTTTGGCGCAATGTCGATTTTCTATGCGGTGCCCGGGCTCATCTATCTGTTGCTGCTAAAACGTTATTTTAAAAAACCAAACCAGGGAGAAGAGCATGACTGAAGAATCGACCATGGATGAAACGGGTGCGAAAAAGAAAAAGATGGGAACCGGAGCCAAGGTGGCAATCGGCTGCGGGAGCGGTTGTTTGGTGGTTGTGCTGTTGGCGGCAGTGGCAATTGCTGTTAGTGCATTTTATGTGAAAAAGATCGTTTCCAAGTACGAAACCGAGCTGAAAGGCCATGGCTTCGAAACCGTGGTGCAAAACCAGATGCTCAACATCACCGAGCCGGTTATCGAGCCGATCCTGTTCAAGGGGCAGTCTGTCCGCATCATGTCGGATTGCTCCACCAACATGGCGGTGCTGGCGCAGGTCTGCGAAATCCACGGAACGATCGAAGGCAAGCTCTATTTCCGCGGGCAGATGCTCACGGTGCATCCAGGCGCGGAGATCCTCGGCGGCGTGGATGCCCAGGCGCAACTCGTGCAGAACAATGGAAAGATCGAAGGCGGGATTACGGGTAAATACCAAGTCGCGGGTTCGGCCGGCCTTCCGAGCGCTGCGGAATAGCGGTGTTATTCCCCTGCGGCGGGGAAGTTTAGTCTTTTAATCCATCATCTTCGTAGCCGTTGGGATGGGCGTGGTGCCAGTCCCATGCGCTTTGGACGATGGTTTTAAGGTCGGCAAACTGCGGGTTCCATCCGAGTACGGTTTTTGCCTTGGTGGCGTCGGCAACGAGCGCAGTGCAGTCGCCTGCGCGGCGCGGTTGCATTTCGGCGGGGATGGGGTGGCCGGTGACTTCGCGGCAGACGTCGATGACTTCCTTCACGGTGTAGCCGTCGCCGTTGCCGAGGTTGAAGGCTCCGTTAATCCCTGGCTTGAGCGCTTGGATATGCGCTTGGGCGAGATCCTTGATGTGGATATAGTCGCGCACGCAGGTGCCGTCGCGGGTTTCGTAGTCTTCGCCGAAGATGAAGATTTTTTCGCGCTTGCCTTGAGCCACCTGCAGGACGAGCGGGATGAGGTGGCTTTCGGGGTTGTGTGCTTCGCCATATTGCTCGGTGGCGCCGCAGGCGTTGAAGTAGCGCAGGAAAACGCATTCGATGCCGTGTATTTCCTGCCCCCATTTAAAAATTTGTTCGCAGAGGTATTTCGATTCGCCATAAACGCTTTCGGGCTTTTGCGGCAAGGTCTCGTCCATTGGCATTTGTTCGGGTGTGCCGTAGGTGGCGCAGGTGGAGGAGAAGATCAGCTTCTTGCAACCGGAGGCAACCATGGCCGTCATGAGGTTGAGCGATCCGCCGACATTGTTTTCGAAGAAGGGCATCGGATCCTTCATCGATTCGCCGACTTCGATGTAGGCGGCGAAGTGGATGACGGCGTCGGGGCGTTCGGCGAGCAGGGCGCTTTTAATGTCTTCCTTGTAGCGCAGGTCGCCCTGCATGAATTTTGCGCGCGGATCGACGGCGGCGCGGTAGCCGCGTTCAAGGTTGTCGAATACCACGACATCGTGCCCGGCATCGCAGAGCATTTCGGTGGTGATGCTTCCAATATATCCGGCTCCGCCGGCGACGAGTACTTTCATGGTTTTCCTTTCGTGATGAGTGAGGCGTGATTTGCGGTGCACCAATCATCACGCCTCAATCGTCACTTTTTATTTCGTGGCTAGCTGATTGACTCAAGTGCCCCTGTATATAGTATGACCGACATGA
>CBDVCB010000183.1:0-2806 GCA_965372395.1 uncultured bacterium | reverse complement strand
AATCCCCAAACTGGTTGCCGTCAAAGGTAAAGAAAACCACATGAATCAGTCATGCAATTTCTTATACCCTGAAGACGATTTCACCCAACGCGACCGGATTGTTCAACTTGGGGTTCCACCCATTCACATCGACTTTATTACCTCGATAGATGGTGTGGAGTGGGATGCGGCTTGGGAAAATCGCGAAAAGGGAAACTGGGCCAATGTGCCCGTCGCATACCTCAGCCGCGATGACTTCATTGCCAACAAGCGGTCATCGGGCCGACTCAAAGATCTGGCAGACATCGAATCATTGGGAGAAGAACCCTAATTCTGCATCTCCGCGCTGACATTCTCGACCATGGCAACACGGCGAAAGTGCGGACCGCCCAGCCCCAAGGTCTTTTCCTCTGGAAGGTGTTTTATTGATTGTTCCCGCATTGGGCCGGGAGTAGGGTTCGGCCATGAAAAGGGCGCCGACAAAAGCACTGTCGCTGTTCGATTCCACCTGCATTATTGTGGGAATCATCATCGGGGCAGGGATCTATGAAACCACGCCGACGGTGGCTGCCTGCATGGGCGGGTGGGGTGGTGTGATGGGCGTTTGGCTGGTGGGTGGCCTGTTGGCATTGTGCGGCGCATTGTGCTATGCCGAGTTGGCAACCGCCTATCCGCACCAAGGCGGCGACTATGTCTATCTCAACCGCGCCTACGGCCCGTGGGCCGGGTTCCTGTTTGGCTGGAGCCAGCTTGCGATCATCCGCCCCGGCGACATTGCCCTGATGGCGTTTGTCTTTGCGCGGTATGCCTCGACGCTGTATGCGCCGTTTCCGGGCACTGGAACGTTCTATGCCGCAGGTGCGGTGGTTGCGCTCACCGCCATTAATATTCTAGGTGTGCGCGAAAGCAAGTGGACGCAGGACGTGTTGACGGTCATTAAGATTGCCGGGTTGTTGTTCATTGTGGTGGCCGGGCTGCTGGCTCCAGGTGTTCGGGACGTTCCGCGCCGGGGAGGTTTTTCGGGCGATGGCCTGGGGCTGGCGATGATTCTGGTGTTGTTTACCTACGGCGGTTGGAACGAGATGGCCTATGTGGCGGCGGAGATCAAGAATCCGCAAAAGAACATTCTCCGGTCGCTGGTGCTGGGCACGGTGGCGGTGGCCGTTCTGTATCTGCTGATCAACGGCGCTTTCCTGCATGCGCTCGGCTTTGAAGGAATGGCCGCGTCGGAAGCGGTGGCGGTCGATGCGGTCGCCACGGTCATGCCGGAGTCGGCGGCGAAATGGATCGGCATCATCATTTGCATTTCGGCGCTGGGTGCCGTGAACGGACTCGTTTTTACCGGTGCGCGGATATCGTATGCCATGGGGACGGGGCACCGCGTTTTCCAGACCTTGGGCAAATGGCATCCACGGTTCGGGACGCCGGTCGCGGCGTTGGTGGTTCAGGGTGCGCTCAGCCTTGGGATTGTCTTTCTGGCCGGTTCGTTCATCGACACCATTCTCTACAGCGCCCCGGCGGTGTGGCTCTTCTTCCTCGCCACCGGTCTGGCGCTTTTCCGGCTCCGGAAAAAGGACGCGGCAACGCCGCGCCCCTACAAGGTATTGGCCTATCCATTCATTCCGACGCTCTTCTGCGCCGCCTGTGCCTTCATGCTTTTCAGTTCCGCCACCTATGCCTTTTCCGAAAACCCGGTCGGGTTGCTGGTGCTATTGTCCGTGTTGCTTTCGGGCATGGTGCTGTGCGGGTTGTCTGCAAGGAAGAGGGGATAAAGCATCGGTGTCCAGCCATGTCATTCAGGGGTCATTCAGGGGTCATTCAGGGGTCAGACCTCTTTTTTAATCATTTCGCGAAGAGAAACGATCGTTGCTTCCGTTGATTGCTCAACCGACTGCATATGTCTCGATAGGTTTGAAGACCTTCCCATATAAAGATGCTCGCAGATCCAATCGTTGCGTACACTTGTGTTTCGTCGAATGTGCCAAGCCAATACTTTTTTTCGATAATCGCCTTTTCGTAGCGATTCCAGTTCCACTTCCTGAAGTCCGCAAGTCATCAGGCCTCGTTTAAGCAATCGCATGGCGGAAAGCTCGTCATGTTTTTCCACTTCCTTTCCTGAATATGAACGGCGATCATACGATTCCACCCGTTGGTCGACCAACCCTTCCATCTTTTGGCGAAACGCTTCATTGCCCAGATACCACCCGCGCCGGATTTTCTTCCACTGTTCATCGAAATCCGCCGGATTTTCGCTACATGTGATTTCAAGCACGCATTTTTGCAGGTAGTCGGCGTAAAGAACTCGACCCTCGGCAGTATCCTCCAGATTCAAAGAACCAAGAGCCCGTCCTATGCATAGCCATGGAGGGCGCTCTAAGGGTTGGACGAAGAAGGGATAGCTACTCCATCGATGGGTGCATAGATCCGGATTGCTGGAATCCAGCAGACCCGCCCGTGCCGGGTTCAAATGGATATACGAGGCCACCGTCGAAAAATAGTCGCCAGTGCTTCCATCGACAATCAAGGCCTTGTAGCGACCCTGAAACAAGTGTCCCCACTCCTTGTGCCGACTGTTGAACCGCTGGGTATAGGTTCCCAGAAGCCATTTCATTCCTGCCACCAGATTTGCCTCCGGTGTTTCCAGCAAAAGATGGTAGTGGTTGTCCATCAACACAAACGCATGCACCCGCCATCCGCAGCGGCTACATGCTTCCGTCAAAGTGCTCAGGAAAATCTTTTTATCCCTATCATCGCGATAAATCAGGTTTTTCCGGTCTCCCCGGCTCATCACATGGTAGATCGCACCTGCATATTCAACTCTCGGTTT
>CBDVCB010000182.1:0-2856 GCA_965372395.1 uncultured bacterium | reverse complement strand
AATCGAAGAAGGATGAGGTTCCACTGCGCATTGGGCGCGTTACCTTCGATCTTCGCGATATCGAACGTTGCTTTCGCGAATCTGAAACTTGAGATCTAGATCTGGGATCTGAAATATGGAATTTGAAGTGGAGCAACGCGACTTATGAAATACAAGAATTTCGAGGATGTACCGGTTTGGAAAGACGGGATTAAGCTGACGGCTCGGGTTTTTGAGGTGACGGAGGATCGGGCGTTCCGTGGACGTGGGGATATTGCCAATCAGATTCAGCGGGCGGCACTGTCGGTGCCGAACAATATTGCCGAAGGGTTCGAGCGCGGCACCACACCGGAGTTGTTGCAGTTTCTCTACTATGCCAAGGGGTCGGCAGGGGAGGTGCGTTCCATTTGCCATGTGATCGAACGAATCAAGGCATTTGAGCATTTGAAATCTCAAATTTCAGATTTAAGATCTGCGGCACGTAGTATCTCTCGTCAACTTGGCGGCTGGGCATTTTCCTTGCAGGAAACGGATATCCGGGGAGCACGACATCTAACGGAAAAATCCAAATCCATATATCACCAAAAGGGCAAGGCACAGGTGTTTATGGAGGATCTTAAAAAACAGCATGAGGAACGACTAGAGGAGTTGAAGCGAGAGCGGGAGAAGGAATAATGTTTTCCGATGCCGACCTTCTTCCGCTCTCCGCCTTGCAGCACTACATCTATTGCCCGCGCCAGTGCGCCCTCATTCATCTGGAGCAACAGTGGACAGAAAACCGCTTTACTGCCGAGGGCCGGGCGCAGCATGATCGCGTTGATCGGCCTGAACACGAAACGCGCGATGGAATTCGCTACGAATATGCGGTTCTTCTCCGTTCCCTTCGCCTCGGACTCATCGGCAAGGCCGATGTGGTGGAATTCCATCTTCATCCTGCGGGTGAAGATCTGAAATCTGATATTTCAAATTTGAGATCACCGGATAAAACGCTTCGCGTTTTTCCGGTGGAACACAAGCGCGGACGCCCCAAGCCGACCCACTGCGACTGGGTGCAGCTCTGCGCTCAGGCGCTTTGTCTTGAAGAAACGCTGGGTATGGAGATCGGGGAGGGGGCCATCTTCTACGGGCTTCCCCGTCGCCGCCAAGCGGTTGAATTTACCCCGGAACTGCGCGCCGAAACCGAACAGACCGCCGCCGTTCTTCACAAACTGATTGCATCTGGAAAAACCCCGCCCGCCGAATATGCCGAGAAAAAGTGCGCCGCCTGCTCCCTGCTCGAAACCTGCATGCCGAAAAAACATCGCAACGTATCCGACTACCTCAAGGAGGCGCTCCGTGAAGAAGCATCTTAACACCCTATACGTCACCACCCAAAATGCCTATCTCCACAAGGAAGGGCAGTCCGTCGTCGTCAAGGTCGAAAAGGAAACCCGACTGCGCATCCCCGTCCATACCCTCGACGGCATCGTCTGTTTCGGAGCCATCTCCATGAGCCCCTTCCTCATGCACCACTGCGCCGAAAACAACGTTGCCGTCAGCTTCCTCTCCCAATACGGGAAATTCCTCGCGCGCATCCAAGGCCCCGTCTCCGGAAACGTCCTGCTTCGCCGCGAGCAATACCGCGTGGCCGACCACCCCGAATCCACCGCTTTCATCGCCCGCAATATGCTCATCGGAAAACTCGCCAACGCCCGTGCCGTCCTCCGCCGCGCCCAGCGCGACCACGGCGAAAACGCAGAACTTGAAACGGCGGAGAGTCGGCTTACCCAATATTTACGCCGCCTCGAAACCCCCATGCCCATCGACCAGTTGCGCGGCAACGAAGGCGAGGCCGCCGCGTCCTATTTCTCCGCCTTTCCCCGGCTCGTCACCGTGAACGACGAAGCCTTCGTCTTTGCCGGGCGCAACCGTCGCCCACCCACCGATCCCATCAATGCGCTACTCTCCTTCGCCTACACCCTCCTCGTTCACGACTGCCGTTCCGCCCTCGAAGGGGTCGGACTCGACCCCTGCGTTGGCTATCTCCACACCGACCGACCCGGTCGACCCTCGCTCGCCCTCGACCTCATGGAAGAATTCCGCGCTTTTCTTGCCGACCGCCTCGTCCTATCGCTCATCAACCGCCGCCAAATCCAATCCAAAGACTTCAATGATTCTGCCGGCGGGGCCGTCTCCATGTCCGACTCCGCCCGCAAAACCCTCCTCGCCACCTGGCAAAAACGAAAACAAGAAGAAATCACCCATCCCTACCTCGGCGAAAAATGCAAAGTTGGCCTCATTCCGCACCTCCAAGCCCAGCTCCTCGCCCGCCACCTCCGAGGCGACCTCGAAGCCTATCCACCCTTCATCTGGAAATAGAAAGGAGTCCTTCATGCTCGTTCTTATCACCTACGACGTCTCCACCATCAACAAACCTGGCCGCCGTCGTTTGGCGCGTATCGCCAAAACCTGCCTAAATTATGGACAGCGCGTTCAAAACTCCGTCTTTGAATGTTTGGTTGATCCCGCCCAATGGACGGCACTTCACGCGGAACTCCTTCGCCTCTACAACCCCGAAGAAGACTCCTTGCGGTTTTATTTCCTCGGAAAAAACTGGGGAAGTAAAGTGGAGCACCACGGAGTCAAAGAGACCCTAAACCTCGAAACCGGAACCCTTATTGTATGACTCCGCGAACCTCAAGCCCCCCGCAAAACCCCCATATGTTCGCAACGTACGAAAAGCCCTGAAAACAAAGACGATTTTTCCCCTGTTCCTTGACAACTAAATATTTGTGAAGATGAAATACAGCGGTTCGCGCAACGCTCGCAATTGACTCCACACATCCAACGCATTACAAACACACCGTCGCGCCCCGCTCGGGGCGCGTGGATTGAAAC
>CBDVCB010000181.1:0-2876 GCA_965372395.1 uncultured bacterium | reverse complement strand
GCGCTGGGCGCGTTGGCGGAAGAATTTGATGAATTGCTTGTCGTAGGGTTCGCCGGCGAAGAGTCGGATGGTGTCGATCCCGGCCTTGCGGTGCATTTCGTCGACGGCCTCGGCGCGGCGGGTCTGCTCAAGGCCGAGCGTTTCGCGCACCTTCTTGCTGGAGGTGTCGACGAGCACCTGCTCGCCGGTTTCCGCGTCGCGCCAGTTTACCACGCCGATGTCCGGCCAGGCGATTTCGCGTTTGTCGCCGATCACCACGCTGATGAGGTCGTGGCGGCGGGCGGTAATCTTTAGCAGCGGTTCATATTCATCGCTAAACATGAAGTCGCTGATGAGGAAGGTGACATTCTTGCGGGTGCTGACGTGGTTGAGATAGTCCAGCGCGGGGGCGACGTTGGTGCCCTTGCCGTGGGGTTGGTGCGAGAGCATTTCGCGAACGAGGCGCAGCACATGGCGGGTTCCCTTCTTCGGGGGAATATATTTTTCGACCTCTTCCGCGAAGAGGATCAGTCCGATGCGGTCGTTGTTGCGGATGGCGGAGAAGGCCAGAACAGCGGCGACTTCCGCCGCGAGGTCGCGCTTCATTTGCGTTCCGCTGCCGAAGAGGTGCGATGCGCTGACATCGACCACCAGCATCACGGTCATTTCGCGCTCTTCGACAAACTTCTTGATGTGTGGCGAGCCGGTACGGGCGGTGACGTTCCAGTCGATGGAGCGGATATCGTCGCCGGGCACATATTCGCGCACCTCGTCGAACTCCATCCCGCGCCCCTTGAAGGTGGAATGGTACTGCCCCGCAAACACATCGTTCACGGCGTGCTTCGTCGAAATCTGGATTCGTCGAACTTTTTTAAGCAGTTCTTTGTGGTCGAGTGTATTCATTTTATTTAGCTGCAAAAGAACGCAGAGAACACAAAAGCAGTGGCAGGGAATCTTTGTGTTCTTTGCGCTCTTTCGCGGCAATGTGCCTACGGCACAGGTATTTCTGCCAGGATTTTTTCAATCAAATCTTCACTCGTCAGCTCTTCGGCTTCGGCCTCGTACGAGATGATGATGCGGTGGCGGAGAACATCGTGCGCGATGGATTTGACGTCTTGCGGGGTGACGTAGCCGCGGCCCTGCATGAAGGCGTGGGCGCGGGCGCCCATGGTCAAATAGATCGTTGCGCGCGGGGAGGCGCCGTAGCGGAGGTAGTCGGCGATATCGAGGTTGTATTTCGCCGGCTCGCGGGTGGCGAAGACGATGCTGAGGATGTAGTCCTTGATCTTTTCGTCGAGGTAGATTTCATCGATGATCTCGCGCGCCTTGATGATTTCGTCGGGATGGAGGACGGGGGTGATCTCGATTTCCGTGTTGGAATGCGCCATGCGGTCGAGGATGCGGCGCTCCTCTTCGATCGTCGGGTAGCCGACCTTGAGCTTGAGCATGAAACGGTCGACCTGCGCCTCGGGTAGGGGATAGGTGCCTTCCTGCTCGATCGGGTTTTCGGTGGCCATCACGAGGAAGGGCGCGGGCAGCTTGAAGGTTTCGTCGCCGATGGTGACCTGTCGCTCCTGCATGGCTTCGAGCAGGGCGCTCTGCACCTTGGCGGGTGCGCGGTTGATTTCGTCGGCCAGAATGACGTTGGCGAAGACCGGACCTTTCCTAATGATGAAGTCGCCGTCCTTTTGGTTGTAGATCAGTGTGCCGATGAGGTCGGCGGGCAAGAGGTCGGGCGTAAACTGGATGCGCTGGAACGAAGTATCGAGTGCCTGGGCCAGCGTATTGATCGTCAGGGTCTTCGCCAAACCCGGTACGCCTTCGAGCAGGACATGGCCGTTGCTGAGCATGCCGATGATCAACCGGTCGATCAGATATTCCTGCCCGACGATCACCTTTCCGATTTCATTTTTCAATGTGGGGATGAATGCGCTCTGCTCGCGCACCTTTTGGTTAATGATTTCGATTCCCGCCATATGAGTGACTCCTTGTTAGAATGGATGTATTCTGTGACCGCAAAGTGCAATGTGCGTTCAAAATTCATGTATTAATCTGCCGCAACGCCTCGTAGAGCACAATCGCGGCGCAGTTCGACAAGTTGAGCGAGCGGACGCTATCGAGTCTGATGGGAATGTTGCAGACCTGTTCCGGGTGCGCGGCGAGCAGGGTGTCCGGCAGGCCGACGGCCTCGTTCCCGAAGACGAGATAGTCGCCCGGCGCATACTCGACGTCCGCATAGCTTTGGTCCCCGGCAGTGCTGAAGAAATATTTATTCCCGCCGGGGTTCTGTTCGAGGAACGCTTCAAGGTTTGGGTAGGTGTTCAGATCGACGGAGTCCCAATAGTCGAGCCCCGCGCGGCGCAGCTTCTTTTCGGAGAGGTCGAAGCCGAGCGGCTCGACGAGGTGGAGTACCGTGCCGGTGGCGGCGCAAAGCCGCGAAATATTTCCCGTGTTGGGAGGAATCGAGGGTTCAATCAGCACAATGTTGAGAGGAACTTCCGGCCACCGAAAATCCAGTTCCACCCGATTGCGCTCCGAATGCCGCATCTGCTCGTTTTTTTTCATAAGCCGGACAGCATAGCCTTGCGCATGTGGTGTGTGAACTAAAAAGGTTCATCGTAGAATTTTGGTGGGAAACGGAGTTCAACGCCCGTCAGCGGTTTTTTCCAAGGATAGAGGTTGTATGATATTCATAAGGATTTGTGGGGAAACTCTCCACAGGGTAGGTCCTTTACTTACAAAACCCCCAGAAGGAAACTGGCCCCGAATATTTACCCTTTAATCAGGAGAATAAGTATGCGTATCGGAATAATTGCTCTGGGTGTTGTTTTTTCATGCATGATGGGGCATGCGAAGGATAAGCCGGTCATCGACGAGACCGGGATCAACATGGGAAC
>CBDVCB010000180.1:0-2881 GCA_965372395.1 uncultured bacterium | reverse complement strand
CTAGCCGCCCATGCAGGAGAACCACGCAAAGAAATCCCTGACACGACATGGAAGTGCGCATATGGGTTGGCTTCGGTCTTTCCCCATTGACCGGACCCTTTCTTTAGCGAGATCGCGGTCGGTGCCTCGTTGTCCCCTTCTCCGGCAATAATCCCCAATACCGATACAATTTTCCAATGGCTCACCCCGTTGACATTATATCATCAACCCCGGAGCGGATATGAATAAGACGCAAACCATCATCGCAACCACCCTGATCGCCGGCATCGCATCGGCCATCCCCTACCCCATCGTCGACACCGGCCAGATCAAGGCCTACGGCGAAAAGGCGGGGCAAGATGCGTACTACGCCTCCAACCAACCCTCCTACAAAGACAACGGAAACGGTACGGTCTCCGATCTCGTGACGGGGCTGATGTGGACGCAGGATCCCGGTGAAAAGATGACCCTAAATGAAGCGTTCGCAAACGCCAAAAAATGCGAGACCGGCGGCCACTCCGACTGGCGCCTGCCAACGATCAAAGAGCTGTACTCCCTGATCCAACTCAACGGCACCGACCCCGACCCAAGGAGCACCGACCCATCGGGCCTGAAGCCGTTCATCGATACCCACTTCTTCAAGTTCCAATATGGCCGGGAAGAAATGGGCGAGCGCATCATCGACTCCCAATACGCCTCCAGCACCAAATATGTCAGCACCACCATGGGCGGCAACGAAACCATGTTCGGCGTCAACTTCGCCGATGGCCGTATCAAGGGCTATCCCATCAAAACCCGCCGCGGTGAAGGCAAATACTACGTCCTTTATGTCCGTGACAACCCCGACTATGGAATAAACAAGTTCAAAGACAACGGCGACGGAACCATCACCGACGAAGCCACCGGGCTGACCTGGATGAAGGCCGACAGCGGCAAAGGCATGGATTGGCCAGCGGCGCTCGACTATGCCGAAAACCTCGAACTCGCCGGGCATTCCGACTGGCGCCTGCCGAATGCCAAGGAGCTGCAAAGTATCATCGACTATGCCCGCTCGCCCGATACCACCGGTTCGGCCGCCATCGACCCGATTTTCGGTGCGACTGAAATCACCAACGAAGGCGGCGAGAAGGACTATGCCCACTACTGGACCAGCAGCACCCACGTCGGCGCGCGCAGCTCCGATACCGCCGTATACTTTGCTTTCGGCCGCTCGCTCGGATTCATGAAAGACCGCCGCACCGGTGAATATAAACTGATGGATGTACACGGCGCAGGTTCCCAGCGCAGCGATCCAAAGGTCGGCGATGCCTCCCGCTTCCCACATGGCCGCGGTCCGCAGGGCGACGTTATCCGCATCGAAAACATGGTTCGCTGCGTCCGCGGCGGCAACGTGGAGGTTGCCCGATGAAACAACTCCTACTCCCATTGTTGCTTATTTCTGCCGTAGCCCTGGCTCAGCCGCCCAATATCGTGTTTATCCTCGTGGACGATATGGGATGGACCGGAACCTCGGTTGAGATGGACGACCGGATCGAGGAATCAAAGAGCGATTTCTACCAGACACCAAACATCGAAAAACTGGCCAAGCAGGGCATGCGCTTTTCGCGCGCCTATTCCCCCGGATCGCTCTGCACGCCAAGCCGGGCCGCCATCCTGACCGGCAAGACGCCCGCCGAGCTGCACATGACCACCCCCGGCGGGGGGCGCGTCCAGTCCTATCACAAGCTCGCCGCCCCGACGCACATCAAAGAACTGCCCCCCTCGGAAACCACCATCGCCGAAGCCCTCAAGAATGCCGGCTACGCCACCGCGCACCTCGGCAAGTGGCACCTTGGCCACGGCAACCCGGGAGAACACGGGTTTGATATGCACGATGGAAGCACGGGCAACGAAGTCCCCGACCCAAAAAACGGCCCAAAAGATGTTTTCGGCATCACCGAACGGGCTTGCGAATTTATGGAACAGCAAGCCAAGGAAAGAAGGCCGTTCTATCTCCAGCTCTCGCACTATGCCGTCCACGTTCCCGTGGAGGCTCTGGACGATTCGAAGAAAAAGTTTTCCAAGGCTCGGAAAGGCGAACGGCATTCGGATGTTGATTATGCCGCCATGACGTGGGATCTCGATGCCAGCATCGGACAGCTGCTTGGAAAGATTGACGAGCTGGAAATAACGAACAATACCTATGTCGTATTCATGTCCGACAACGGCGCAGGCGGCAACCCGCGCAAGCCGCAAAACCTGCCGCTCGCCGGAGGAAAAGGTTCCCTCTACGAAGGCGGCATCCGCGTGCCGCTGATCATCCGCGGCCCCGGCATCGAATCCAACATCTCCTGCCGCGAAAATGTGACGGGGTGCGATCTCTTCCCCACCTTCTTCGAATGGGCCGGACTTCCAGCCCCCGAAGAAATTGAAGGCGCAAGCCTCGTTCCCCTGCTCGAAGGAAATCCAACCACCCTCCAACGACCGGAGGAATCCCTGCTCTTCCACTATCCCCACTATGGCCACGGGCCCGCGCAAAAACCGCAATCGGCAATCATCGTGAATAACTACAAGCTACTCAAGGATCTCGAAACCGGAGCGACCCAACTCTTCGACCTCGGCGCCGACCTTTCCGAGGAAAACAACCTCGCCGGGAAAATGCCCGAAAAGGCGGCGGAGATGGCGGCGCTATTGGATAAACGTCTTAAGCAGGTCGACGCCCAGATGCCAACCGGGAATTCAACCTATGATCCCGATGCGGAATCAAGCACGAGACGGCGGAAAGAAAAATAGATGGAGCTTCTGATCCGCTTGCCGCGAAGCATAATTTTCTTCCAGAAAATTATGCTTCGCGGCAAGTTCCTCTTCTGACCTTCCCTTGGTTCCATCGGTTTCAATCCACGCGCCCCGAGCGGGGCGCGAC
>CBDVCB010000179.1:0-2919 GCA_965372395.1 uncultured bacterium | reverse complement strand
CACCATTCTTTCAAAGACAAAGGTGCGCGCGACAGGAGGTTTTGCAAGCGGCTCACTGGGCTTTTTACCCCGTTCAGTAACATCTCCACTCATCCATTGGTAAAAGAGGTATGTCTGTCCCTTGATCTCCTTGATGTAATAGTGGGCAGGCCATTGACTGTCTGGATCTACCTTTCCTTTTGTCCATGTCTTCTGATATTCATCAACTTTTTTATTGCTGCATAGGACAGTCCCGTCTTTTTGGAAATCAAGTTGCTTTAAAAACAAATCACCTTTCCACCATTTTGAGGGGGGATCAAATTGATCCATGGATTTTACGAAATCAACAGTCTTCCATTTCCCCACAACTTGCGGATCTTTTTCGGAGGCATTTGCTGTTGAGCAAATCATGAGTGCCGAGGCTAATGTAATGATACTGAATATTGATTTTGATCTCTTCATTTTATTTCCCCTTGGTTAGTTAATTTATTTCAGCAGACCTTATGGCTGAAGTTGATAGTGCCTCGGCCTTTTCCCCTATAAGTTAGAGGCATGCCCCCGGGGGTTCCGCGGGCTGCTCCAGAACACCGGAGCCTATCCGTAATTGAATACATAGATTCAACCCAAAGGACACACCATGAAGAAAGTATACATAGGAATCGATGCGCACAAAGAAACTAATTCAATGGCTTCGGCTTTTGCCGGGCGCGATAAGCCGGAAACCATCGGAAAGTATTCTGCCGACCTCGATCGTTTCCTTGCGGGGTTGCGAAAGTTCCAGAAGAAACACGATCTATCGAAAGAGCAGATCATGTTGTGCTACGAGGCGGGACCAACGGGGTTTGTGTTGGCTCGCCGCCTGATCAAATTAGGCTACGATTGCATCGTGGTGGCTCCTTCGCTCATTCCTCAAAAATCGGGCGACAAGGTCAAAACGGATCGGCGCGATGCCCGCAAACTGGCGGGGCTATTGCGGGCGGGCGAATTGACGGCGGTGCATATTCCCGATGTGGCCGACGAGGTGATCCGCGATGTGTGCCGCGGACGCACGGACGCGGTGCAGGAACTGATGCGGTGCAAGAAGCAGCTTTTGAGTTTCCTGTTGCGCAATGGGTATCGCTATTCGGGAACCGCCCGCTGGACGGAGGCGCACATGCGCTACCTGCGTGAACTCGTTCTGCCGCATCCCGCCCAGAAACTTATTCTGGAGGAGTACATCCAGCGCATCGATACCACCCTCTTGCAAATCGGTCGGATCGAAGATCAGATGGATCTGCTGCTCACGACCTGGCACCGCCGCCCGCTCGTGGAGGCTTTGATGGGGTTCCGCGGATTCCAGCGCACGGCGGGGATGGTATTGGTGAGCGAGATTGGCGATTTCAAGCGCTTCGACCACCCGAAAAAACTCATGGCCTACCTCGGTCTCGTCCCCACCGAGGAATCTTCCGGTGGCAAGCGGCGGCAGGGCGGCATCACCAAGTGCGGCAACTCACATGCCCGCTGGATGCTCGTCGAATGTGCCGGGCACTACCGCATGCAACCCAAGATCAGCAAGGCGCTCTCCAAGCGGCAGGAAGGACTCAGCCGCGAGATCCGCACGGTTTCATGGCACGCACAGAATCGGTTGAACAAACGCTGGTTCAAGCTCGCCATGCGCGGGGTGCACTTTAATAAAATCCGCGTGAGTATTGCGCGTGAACTCTCCTCCTACCTGTGGGATTTGGGGCATATTGTGGACTAAAGGAGAAACCATTTTGATCGAATCGGAGGGTTGCAAACGGGAACAGTAGAGGCCGGTCCTTGATAACGTTATGAGTTACGTCAGTCGTTCTGTGGAACGCTGGCTAGCACTCGCCACCCAGACTAAGGGATAAAGGCCGCGGTGACCAAAGATAATGTGGTAGTCCGCTTCGGCGGGCAACAAAGTCCACGGATATGAGCATACCCTGCATGCGGAAAAACCGCTCACCCTGCGTGGGTTCCCCGCGCCCTCCGATTACGATCGTTTAGCCCGTTTTTGAACCAGATAAAAACAGGGCTAATATTTTTTTGCCCGGTTGACATTACTTCAGCCATATGAACGTTATGGGTGAGGCTGAGTGCAAACGACGTTGACCGGATTTGCGGACGTTTTCACGATAGCCTCTAACCACTGGGTACGCCCGTCATGGGCGCAAACTAATGGGGTTAAAGTCCCCTGCGCGTAGTCCGGCGAATGTTTTGCTTCTTTCATGAAGTGAAACGTTAGCTAAAGCGCTAGACGAAATCAACTGCGATTCCGCAAGGAATGGTGGAGAGGAAGATGGAGTTCAAGATTGTGAGCCGACGAACAGAAATCGCATATAAGGCTGAGGAGGTGGATGAGTGTGCCCAGCATCACGAAGTCCGGGGCTGTGCCTCTACGGTAAATGCGGCGGTTGTGCAATTGGAGTTTGCGTTCTTATCCGGGGAGACCTGCCACACATGCGCTTCAGAAACGGAGAGCGTCGGGGTCAGCAATGATGTCGATGATGGGGCAGGAGTCAGCAGAAGGCATAGTACCGCCGCCTTGGCGGGAAGGCCTGAACGTAAGGAGCGGGGAAGCCCCCGTCGTGGTTTGGAACCTTCGATGATGCCGTATGGCGGAGAAGATGTATCCGGCACGGCGGACAACGCAGACCCGCATGATGAACTATTGAAGCAGGTGCTCGACCGGGAGAACATGCGCAAGGCATGGGCGCGGGTGAAGGCAAACAAGGGCGCGGCAGGCGTGGACGGCATGTCCATTTCCGAAGCGGCCGGGTTTATCCGCCAACACTGGGAGGCGATCTGTTCAACCTTGGAAAACGGAAGATACAAACCGATGCCGGTACGCCGGGTCTGGATCGAAAAACCGGACGGCGGTCGCCGTCCGCTGGGCATCCCGACGGTGTTGGATCGAGTGATCCAGCAGGCCATCGC
>CBDVCB010000178.1:0-2947 GCA_965372395.1 uncultured bacterium | reverse complement strand
TCCGACAACTGGAAGCAGAGCGGGATCAGCTGCTCAAAAAGATTTCCGTGCTGCCGCAGCATAATCCGAAAGTGCGACCCGATCATCTGGGCTATCATTCATTGTTCGAAGATTCCGGCCCCGTCGGTTCGCTTCCGCCTCACCAGATTGACATCAAGTTGCCCGTTTCCTCCCCTACAATCGCCTCGATTGCGCTGGCTCCGGCCTTCCATCCGACGGAGTCCAAGGGGGGTGCCTATGCCTTTCCAAAGCGTTTCAAGATCGAGGTGCTGAATAAAAAAACGAGCGAGTTTGAAATGGTCGTGAACTGGATGGATGAGGATTTTCCGTATCCGGGTCCGTATCCGGTCTTTTTTTCTGGTATCAACCGTAATACGAGGCAGGTTCGTCTTACGGTTCCGCAGGTGGTGGGGGAAGCGGGCGCGGCGTATTTCGCGCTCGGTGAAATCTATCTATTCCGTCGGAAGCCTGACAATCAGGTTGGCGCCAACATGGGCGTGTGGATCTCCACGGAGATAGAGGCGTCTGATTCGCTCGCGATGTCTTCGGAGTGGGATACCCAATACCTACATGACGGCGTGGGCGGGTTTGGGTTTCCTCTTAGCGATGAAACGGTTGCATCGGAGGATCTGCTGATCCGATCGGGAAGAGGAGTGCCGCTTTCGGACAAGGTGCAGCTCACGCTGGATCTGGGCCGCGTGCGGAGTGTCGGATCCATTGATTTCTGGCCGACTGTGGCGCCGTATCTGCTGGCGCTTCCGTCGTTTGGGTTTCCGGCGAAAATCTTGGTGGAGCTTTCGGCTGATCCGAACTTCAACAAGGGTAGGACATTCGGGGTGAAAAATGCTAGCGGGAACATACACCGTGGCGACCTGTATTCTGTGAAATGCGAAGGAATGAGTGCGCGATTTATTCGCATTACCATGGAAGGGCTCCGTGAGTATAAGGGGAAAAGGATTCTGGGGTTGGGGGAGATTTCTGTTTCCCACAATGAAGAGGTTTTGTCGGTCGACTGCAAGGTCACCGCGCAGGGGATTCCCGATGAATACCTAGGCCAACTGCCGCGCCTGGTCGATGGCTGCAGCTGGCAACGACGGATTTTGCCAACAGGAGAATGGATCAAGGGATTGGCCAAGCGTCGGCCGCTGGACCGGCGTCTGGCGGTGGTGGAAAGGGAGCTGGCATTGGCCCAGGAAACATGGAGTGTGCTTCAGCTGCGGATCAGCATTGGGGGGGGCGTCATCCTCTGTCTGGTCATGATTTTTGGAAAGGTGTTTCTGAAGCGACAACGCCGACGCGTCCTGAACAAATTAAAGTTGCGCATTACGCGCGATTTGCATGACGATGTGGGGAGCAATCTCGGCAGTATTTCGCTTATGGCCGAACAGTTGAAGCATGCCGAAGTGGATGCGGAGGTAAAGGAGGAGCTTTGCGACCTTTCCCTACTGGCCCGCGAGGCTTGGGCATCTTTGCGCGAAGTCGTTTGGGTCATTGACGAGAACACGATCCGCCTACCCTCGCTGATCCAAAAATTGATTGAACGGGCCGAACGGGTGCTGGGCGGGGTGGACGTTCACGTTGAAATCTCGGAGGATTGTCCGGATTGTGTTGTGTCGTTGACGTTCAAGCGGCACTTGATTATGCTTTTCAAGGAAGTGGTGCATAATTGCGCCCGCCACGCGCAGGCAACTCAGATCTGGTTGGCTTTTTCAATGGTCGATCAACATCTCAAGGTATCCGTTCGCGACAATGGATGCGGTTTTGATCCGACGGAACCGTCGGAGGGGTTGGGGTTGGACAGCATAAAAAAACGTGCGGAGGAAATGGGTGGCGAGCTGGAATTGGTCTCGCGGCCTGGCGAGGGCACCATGGTGGTTTTGATGATTCCCTTAACGTCATTGCTGAACGAAACAGATCATTTGTACAAAACATCGAACTGATATGATACCGATCACTATATGGGTAGTGGAAGACGATGCCGGTTATCGCCGCACGCTACAGCGGTTGTTGAACCGCGAGGAACACATTACTTGCAGCCGGGTGTTTTCTTCATGCATCACACTTTTCGAAGCCATTGAAACAGAGCCGCATCCGGATTTGGTGCTGATGGATCTTGGCCTCCCGGGCATGGGAGGCGTGGAAGGCATCCAGAAGCTGGCTGGGCTTGCGCCGGATTTGGCCGTGGTCGTATTGACGGTTTTTGCAGACAAGGCAAAGGTGATGGAATCATTGAATGCCGGGGCGGCGGGTTATCTTTTGAAGTCGGCTATGCCGCAGGAAATCATCCACGGGTTGCAAGACGTTTTTCTGGGCGGGGCGGCATTGAGTCCCTCCGTGGCAAAAATGGTGCTCGAAGAAGTGCGTCAGTCCAGACCCGCCGGGCAATTCGATTTGTCGGCGCGCGAGATCGAGGTGCTGGAGCTGCTGGCAGAGGGCTTTGCGACTAAGCAAATCGCCGACAAGCTCGAGATCAGCTACCGCACCGTCGCATTCCACCTCAAGAATATCTACGCTAAGCTAGGGGTTCAGTCCCAGTCGGGCGCAGTGGCGATGGCGTTGCGTTCTGGCATCCTCCTCTAAAGCCGGTTTCGCCACCGATTTGTGCAATTGCATCGGGCTTTACCCAATACTCCACCGTCTTTTTTGACCCGCGCGTGATGGGTCGATATTTCGGATGCCTACTTGGTTCTTAACAGTCTTCTGCTTCCGTGGATCTCGATTTCTTCAAACATCCCTGCCTATCAATTTTGACAGTAGATTCTACGGGTTGGGCTTTGGTATGCATGTAGGCGTTTCTTGTAGGAAATAGTGAATCCAGCTTGATGTGTTGGATCCATGACGAACCGAATGAATCGTGTATTGGAAATATAAAGAAAGACGAGGGAAGAGATCATGAAAAAACAAATCATAATTGCAATGGCAGTGCTAGGAATGGTTGGCCTCGCGC
>CBDVCB010000177.1:0-2996 GCA_965372395.1 uncultured bacterium | reverse complement strand
TGCGCCTTGCAAAAATAGCCCTCGGCGTTCTCCCGCCAGCTGGCATTGAAACTGGGGCATTGCTCGGTATATTCGGCAAAGCCAACCAAGCGCTTGAGAATATGATCCGGAATCGTGTGCTCCATCGTACAGGCAAACTCCTCGGCCTCGGAAGCCTCGATGCCCAGTACCTGCGTAAAGAAATGCAGCAAGGCTTCGTGCTTACCGGCAATCAACGCCGCGATTTCGCGCCCCGCATCCGTCAGCGTCACCGACGCGTACGGCGCATAGTTGATCAGCCCCTTCCCTGCTAGCGCCTTGAGCGCACCCGTAACCGAAGCCGCGCGCACCTTCATTCGCTGGGCAATCTCTTTCGGGCGGGCACTGCCCTCCTCCCGAGAAAGAAAGAAAATCATTTCCAAATAGTCTTCCTGGCTGGCGCTGAGGAGTTTCTTGCTCATGGCTCCGTTCATATCAGACCGCTCAATCCAACCTCAACCCTCCTCGCCGACTAATTTCCCAAGCCATGTAAAATGTAGACATGCATCCGGCAATCTAGTTTATTCTGGCGCCTATGCCTAAAACACCCCTCATTGCAATCGCCGCCATGGTTATGACCCTCTCGTCTTGCCACCTCCAACCCGATCCGGTCGACGGGGTTACCGGAGCCACCCTTCCGCACGACCAGATCGTTCTGCCCCCAACGAACAGCCACTACCGCGTGCTTGGCCACCTGCAGGGATTGAACAACCATGTGGTAAAGTACGACGACAGCTTCTACCGCGGCGGGCAGGTCTACATCGAAGACCTCGCCGCCGAGTCGTTGCGCGAATGCGCCATCAAAACCATCGTATCCATTGTGCCCTCCGATGCGGAACGGGCCTTTTGCGCAACGAACGGCTTTGCTCTCGTCGAAATCCCCTTCGACAAAAGCGGCCCAACCCCGCAAGACTACCAACGCTATTTCCAATCCTTGCAAACCAGCAAACCGCCCTTCTACATCCACTGCAAAGGCGGCATGCATCGCGGCGGCATCTTCGCCGCCGCCTACCGCATCAAATTCCAGGGTTGGTCGTTCGAGCAGGCCGTCATCGAATACGGACGCCTCGGCGGCGATCTCAAGGCCGACCACGCCATGCTTGAAACCCTCCGCGCAATCCATCGCACGGCATCCTCTCCGGAGAGCAACCCATGAAAAACCCCCTGGTTGTCTTTATTGCCGGCGAGCGCCAACATGCCGGAAAAACCGTCACCAGCCTCGGGATCATCTCGACCTTGTGCAACCATATTGATCCGGCGGACATTGGCTACTTCAAGCCCGTCGGTCAGGAACTCGTCACGTTGCCAAATGGCGAACGGATCGACAAGGACGTGCGCATCGTGCAGGAATTCACCGACCTCGACATGCCGGATCTGGGCGTCCTCTCCCCGGTGCGCGTCGTCTCGGGCGTAACGCGCGAATATATTGCAAGCGACAACCCGAAGGAACGTACGGCCGCCTTTGAAAAAGCCATCCACAAATCGATGGAGCATCTTTCCGGCAAGCGGCTGATTATTGCGGAAGGCACCGGCCATCCCGGCGTCGGATCGGTGATTGGACTGTCGAACGCCCACGTCGCCAACATGCTCAACGCCCGCATCCTCTACCTCGTCGGCGGCGGCATTGGGCGCACGCTCGACGAACTGGAAGTCGACCTCTCCTACTTTTCGCACAAGCAGTGCCGCGTGGCCGGCGTCCTGTTCAACAAGGTGCGCCCCCAAAAAGTCGACATGATGCGCGAGAGCCTCCCGGAAACAGTGCTTGATCGAATCTTTCCCGAATGGGATCCGTCGCTGAAGATTTTTGGCTTCATGCCCCAGGTTGAATACCTGAACAACCCCTCCATGCAGCTTATCAGCCTCAGCTTCAAAACGCACCGCATCATCGAAGGATCCCTCGAAAGCGCATGGCACAGAGCCTGCCGCAAGGTCGTCGTGGTTTCGCAGGGATCGGATGTGTTCAAACCCGAAGAACATCTAAAAGCCCGCGACATCGCCGTGATCGGCGCGGGTTCGCATACCCGCCTCAAACGCATCATCGACTTCAACAGCACCCTGCCCGACAACGAAAAGCTCGGCGGCATCATCCTCACCTGCGCCACCGACCGCATGCCCGATGCCACGGCTGCGGAATGGCTAAACCAAAGCGGCATCCCCGCCATCATCGTTTCGCAAGACACGGCCGACACCGACATGACGCTGCACAAATGCTTCAGCAACACCAAGCTCCAGCTCTACGACAAAAAGAAGCACCGGCAGATCGTCAACCTCTTCACCGAGCACTTCGACGCCGAGCGCTTCATCCGCGCCTACGGGCTGTAGCAGACTGGATGGTTTCATAGCCTTCGTTTATAACCGCTTGGAATTTTAGAGAAATCGCGTACCAATCCAATACATCAACTCGGATTGGGATATCAGACTCCTCAAAAGCTTCCTTGAGATCGTAGAGGGCATGTTGATCCAGCTTGGCGGAGCCGACGATGGCGAGATCCAAGTCGGACCACGCCTTGGCCGTTTGTGTTGTCCTGGAACCAAATGCCCTGACTTCGCATTGGGGCACGTGTTCAGCGAGTATCCGTTTTACGGTCTCGAACTGGGATGGAGGCAGGTCAATCATTGCGGGAGGCGATCCTCGAAAGAACATCCGAAGCGGCAGGCAGGAATTCCCCTGCAACCTTGAAAACATCTTCGGCGGTCGATTGATTATACGTGTGCGAAGTTTCATTTCGGGACTTATGGAAAGCCATCCATTCGTCCACATCGTCAACCAAGCGGTTCTCATGGCATAGCCTGAACAGCTGACGACGGGTAACGCCATCCACCTCAACCGAGCCGACATTCATTTCCAGCCAGCGTTTCATCATTTTCCAAGTTTGCTCATAGGCTACTTCAAAGTTCTGCACCACGCCGGCTCGCAAGGTTTCCAGCAGATCGGAATCCCCTCGGCCTGCCTGTTCATCCGCCACGCGCAACGACCG
>CBDVCB010000176.1:0-3053 GCA_965372395.1 uncultured bacterium | reverse complement strand
AGAGTGGAGCCAATGATCCGAGTCGAACGGACGACCTATTCATTACGAGTGAATTGCTCTACCAACTGAGCTACATTGGCCACATAAGTGAGCGATGTGTTTACGAAAATCCGCTTCGCGGGTCAACTTGCTTTTGTGGCTATTTGTGTTCGGGCGGGTTGTTCGCACTGGCTGGCATCCTCGAATGCCGGGTGCTTGCAGCAGTGGTTGTCGCAATCGACTTCGTCCACGCTTCCCGGTTTCACCATGCCGAGGCAAACACCGGTTTCGTCGAGATCGCGCAGCGAAAAGATAAATTCGCGGATCAACAGGCTGTATTTTTTCTGCAATGCCATGACACTTTCGCGGAGTTCTTCGCTGTAGTGGTGGGTGAAGATGATCTCGTTGATTTTATGGTTCGCGACCACGTCTTCGAGTTCGTCGAACGTTCCAAGGACGGGATAGCCGTAGACGACCTTGCGAAGAAGCGTTGGGTTGTCGTCGATCAAGCCAACAACGCTACGGGGTGCGTGTTGCTGTTGCTCGAAGGAGGCCTGCCGCAAGAATAGAATGGCGTTTTCCCCGGCGCCGAGAATCAGGGTCCGGGTATCGTGGTCGGCACCAATCAGGCAGCGAAGCCAAGCCCCTAGGTCGCGCGCGATGCGTAGCGAAGCCCGTGCGCCAACCATGCCGATGGTCGATACCAAGGCATGAAGAGCCAATGCTCCCAGAAGTTGCAGGTGGGTAAAGTCCGGTATGACCCACATCAAGGCGATGAAGGCCATGATCTCCCCTGCAAGAAGCTCCAGCATCAGCACCACGAGCTGGGAGACCCGCGATCGTGTCCAGACTGTTTTGTATATTCCATAGAAATATACCGTTGCAAAGGGGATCATAATGCAGATGAGCATTAGCAGGTGCGTAAGTGGATAGGAAAGAACGACTCCGAAAACAAATGTTGTTGCCAACATCAGGCAGGCGAGATCCCAGCCAATCGCCACCAGCAGGCTCACCATGTTGCGTGGGCGGTGGACGCCCTGCAGCACGACCTGGGTGGTTGTCCAAAGCTCCACTTTGGCCACTTGGCGCACCGCCACGTGCAAGACCACCATCATGCCGATCAGCAGCAGCGCTGTGCGGTTCGAGTTCATGGCGGTGGTTCCCAGTGCTATGAGGCAAATGAATACGGCCGCCGCGTAGAGCCAGACCGCCGCTTTGCGCTGGGTCATTCCACTGCGCATGAGCTTGTGGTGGATGTGGTCGAGGTCCGGCCCGAAGACCTTGCACGCGAATTTGTCGTTTTGGATCATGGAAATCAGTTTCCGGGCCATGCGCCGCCATATGGCCAGAATGACATCGAAGACCGGAACGCCGACCGCGAGCAACGGAATGAGCAAGGCGACCATCGCGGATTGTTTTACATTGGCTTTAAGCGACACTGCGGCCAGCATGAACCCGATAAACATGCTGCCGCAGTCGCCAAGGAAGATCGAGGCCGGGTTGAAGTTGTAGCGGAGGAAACCAAGGCATGCCCCGATTAATCCCATCAGGACCAAGGCATCCGATGGCTGATGCAGCGAAATCAGCATTCCGGCCAATCCTGCGCTGGC
Organism: uncultured bacterium; assembly: GCA_965372395.1. Lineage (GTDB taxonomy): Bacteria > Verrucomicrobiota > Kiritimatiellia > Kiritimatiellales > Pontiellaceae > Pontiella. The sequence continues at coordinate 1,464 of CBDVCB010000176.1, read as the reverse complement.
AATCAGCCCCAGTCCGGCGCAAGCGCCATCCATTCCGTCGATGAGGTTGAATGCATTGATCAAGAGGATGAACCAGAAAAGCGTGGCCCCTAGATCGACGAGGAGCGGAAGCGGGATGTGTAGAAATGCCCCGAACGAAAATCCGGAAAAATACATGGCCAGCGCAATGACCAGTTGGCCCGAAAGCTTGATCCAGGCCCGCATGCCAAACCGGTCGTCGATCAACCCCATGAGCAGAAGCGCCAGCGAAGCACCAAAAAGCACGCCCCACTCCTTCAACTGGATGGTTCCGGCAAGGTTTCTCCAAGGGCCAAGGAATATTACGGCCAGTGCCAGATGGGTTGCTATGAAAACCGCAATGCCGCCGCACCTGGGAATCGGGGTTGTATGGATGCGTCGTTCCGAGGGCTGATCCACCAATCCCAGAAATGGAGCCAGCCTTTTTACGGGGGGCACCAGCAACCAAGCGGCAACCAAGCCGACTAGAAACACCACAATATATTTAACAATAAATTCCATGGCCTAATCATCGGGGTTCTTAAACCTTATTCATATAAAAGTCGGACGCAGGTATTTATACATTAATCAGTCCGTGCGGTGAATTGTAAATTTGGTATTTTGCAGCAAATTCACGAAAAGGGGGGATTACTGTCGGAGGATTTTTAATGAGCTGACACCCCCGGTGAACCCCGTGGTTGCTGCAGCTGGATTCCGTTTGAGTGGTGCAGGCAACGCCGTGTGCTCGCCGATGCGGATCCAGAGGTTTTCCCCGGAAAGCGGTTTTTGAAGCGGCGCGTAGGCAACCCGGGTTCGGTTGAGAATTAAAAACGCGAACTTCGGGCTAATCTTCAGGTCGATGGATACCCGTTTCTTGAAAACCCTTCCGATCCCGGTTCCTGGTCGTTCTCGCAGGGTAATGACCGAGTGGCCAGATAGGATGGTCGCATGAACCACGCCGTCCTTGAGGTAGATCACATAGCCCGACTCATCATTGCATTGCGACATGATGAGTCCATCGGTTAGTGCAAACACCTGGATCGATGCCACCCACGAAGTGCCGTCGGGGTCGAGTAGGGAACAGTGTGGAATATCCAGGCCTTGCCCTTCCTGAAGAACAAGTATTCTACGATTGTTGGCGATCTGGGTATCCAGTTCTCCCAAGGGTACGTAGAGCGGATAGAGCGTTTTGCTTGGAATCAGCGCGTTCTGGATGTTTTGGAAATCGAGATTGAGCATCACTCCCTTTGGCATAGGTTGCTCGGCCATGCATTTGCGCGTTTCCCCGACGAGTCCCGCTAAAAGCACCAGGCTGAAGTAGATTGAATTTATTCTGAGATGTCGCATGGAGGTAGCTAAGCGGATTTTACGGATCGAATAAAGGCTGATTTAACTCCGGGGTGCTTGGGGGTGAGTTGCCTCAAAATAAATGACACTGAAGCGTCCGGCAGGGCGCGGGCGGAAAGT
>CBDVCB010000175.1:0-3079 GCA_965372395.1 uncultured bacterium | reverse complement strand
AAGGGAAAAGAGGCGAAGAATGCGCGGCCTGTGGCGAGGGTTGGCCTGCCGGGTGCGGTGGCGTTTAGCCTGTTGATCCATGCGGGTCTGTTCCTGTTGGCCGGGGCGTTGGTGGTGTTTAATCCCATTCCGAAGAAGAAGGAGGTTCCTTTTAAGCCGCCCCCGTCAATCAGGTGCCCGAAAATGCCGTTGCGCAAGCTGAAGGTGACGCTGAAGAAAAATTCCAGACCCCGATCGAGCGCACCCATTGTCGCGCCGGTCAAGCGAATCAACCTGTCCGACATCCAGTTGCCGGTCCTGGCCGGAAGTGGTTTGGGGAACCGGTTCGGCGACGGGGGAGTCTGGGGCTTCGAGGAGATGCCCGGCCTTGGCGATGCGGGGGGTGTTCTGGGTTCCAGGCAAACGATTGGCAACGATCTAAAGGGGACATTCTACGACTTCAAGCGGAATCGGCGCGGGGGGTACACGGGTGCGGGCAACCGAACCTATAAGGAAAAAATAAGGTATTTCATGCACTGCGACTGGAAACCCTCCGCATTGTCGAGCTTCTATCGGTCGCCCCGGAAAATCTATGCCACGATGATTGTGGTGCCACCCTGCTCTTCGGCGGTTGCCCCGGCCGCCTTTGGCGAAGATGGTGTCATGGGCCGCTATTGGATGATCCACTACAAGGGGGCGCTTGTGCATGGCGAAGATATTGTTTTCCGTTTCTGGGGGAGCGGGGACGAGGTTTTGTCGGTCCGGGTGGATGGAGAGGTTGTGCTGGCCGCCTGCTGGGACACGGTCCAGATGGAGATGGTGGGGGATCTCTGGCAAACCCATTCGACTCGGTCGCGCCGGTACTACATGGGCAACAACCGGGCGGTGGTGGGCGACTGGATCACGCTCGAAGCCGGCGTTCCGCGCGAAATGGAGGTGCTGCTTGGCGACAACGGCGGCGAGGCCTGTGCAATGCTGGCCGTCGAGGTGAAGGGCGTGGAATATGAACGCAACCGGCAAGGGGGTCCGATCCTCCCGGCCTTTAGGACGTCGGTGCCGTCGCGGGGCCTGTTGGATGCCATCTACAAGGATCTCCCCGTTGGCGAAATATGTTTAACAAACGGCCCGGTCTTCAGCGACTACTGACGCGCGGGACTGGCCAAAGGGGAAAGGAAGAGAATGGGACGCGGTGCGCTATGGGGGGTCGTTCTGGTCTCCTGCCTTTCCATCGGAGCCGAAACGCGAACATGGACGCTGGCGGCCGGGCAGGAATTCGAAGCGGAGTTTGTGTGCGTTATGGGCGACAAGGCCGTGCTGAAGGATTCCTCGGGAGAAAAGGTGAAGATCAAGTTGGCTCGTCTCTCTACCTGGGATCGGGTTTTTATTGAACTGGCCAATCCGCCCCGTCTGGAAATCTCCTTTAGAAGAAAGTCCGATCAAAAGCATTTTTCGTCCCGCTTTAGCACGACCCTGCTGCCTGAAATTAAGATCAATACGTTCGGGGTTCGGATCACGCAGAAAAGCGCAGGCCCATACAACCATGAGCTGCATGTCGAATTCTTCGCCATCGGAAAAGAGCGTGCCGGCGACCGGTTCATCCTGCTCGATCGGCAGGCCGGTTTGTTCTCCCTTACCCCGGAAAACCGGCGCTCCCACGAATTCTGGGGCAGGGCGGTGGAACTGGACAAATACGAAATATTCTACATCGACCGGCCGCGCGGAAAAAAATACGAAGGGCATTTGATTGTTGTCACCGACACCCGGGGCGAAGTGATCGCCACCCAGGCCACCCACGGCTGGCTGCTGGAAAACCTCGAAAACCTAAAGCAGATGCCGATGGGCGGGTATATGGACAATACCTGCACGCGCACCTTTCCCACCCGCCCCAAACCCTGCAGGTATTGAACCATTCAGCGAAGGCCTCTGAATCATTGGCGATTCCCATGTCTGGATAGGTTGTTTCGGCTACATTTATCATTAGCTCTATGACTTCATCGCGCAAAATGCGTTTATTTCCCGTGGTTTCGAGTGAGCGCACCATGCTATATTGTGAACGTCCGGCTTTGGGCTTCAACGCCATACTTCTTCGAAAGGATCGAGAGATCGAGACCACGGTCCGAGAATGAGTTTGCATAATTTTTAAAAGGTTGTATACCTATGTTCGACTGGCTTGTGTTTTTGTCTTTCATTCCCTCCGAGAGGAGGCATGACCTGATCCTCCAGCAACAAATGAGGGAAAGGCAGTGAATATTCCAAGGTCTGGATGGGGTGCCTCCCACATTTGCAGCCCATGGATTGCTGGCTAATAAATGGGGAAATAGAATGTTATCAACGGCGCGTTCACGAGATTCTGTAAAAAGCATTAAAAAAACACCCAGAAAACTGGTCAAGGGGATGCCTAGTGCGGTAGTGTTGAGCATCCTGATCCATGCCGGGCTCTTTCTGCTGGCCGGGGTGTTGGTGATCTTCACGATCCTCCCGGCGCCGCCGGTTGAATTCGAGCCGCCCCCGAAGGTCAAGGTTCCGAAGATGCCGTTGAAAAAGCTGCAGGTGAAGATGAGGAAGCCGACCAAGCCCAAGTCGACCGCGAAGATTACCGCCATGATCCCCAAGCTCGACTTGCATGAGATCCAGTTCCCGGATCTGGCATCGAGCGGCATTGGGGCGGGCCTGAGCGGCGGCGGCGAGGTGGTTGGCTTTGGCGATATGCCCAGCTTTGACGACGACGATGGCATGCTTGGAGGGAAAACCTCGATCGGAAACGATCTGGAGGGAACGTTTTATGACTTAAAGCGTAACCGCAGTGGTTCCTTCCTTCATCATGATCCTAAAATCCTGATTTTTGATGAAATGATTAAATTCATGGCAAACGACTGGAACCCGGGAACACTGGCGCGCTACTACCGCTCTCCCCGGAAGTGCTATGCCACATGCATAATGGTTCCTCCGGTTTTCTCGAATATCGCTCCGAAGGCCTTTGGAGAGGATGAGGGTTCCGGTATGTTCTGGATTTCCCACTATAAAGGGAAGTTGGTCTATCCAGAGGATATCACTTTTCGTTTCGTGGGGACAGCGGATTCAGTTATGGCGCTTCGCGTGG
>CBDVCB010000174.1:0-3122 GCA_965372395.1 uncultured bacterium | reverse complement strand
CATGGAGAATAAGAATGAAAAAGAAAATCATAGCTGCAATGGCAGTGCTAGGAATGGTTGGTCTCGCGCAAGCGTCGACCATCGGATGGAACTTTGACGATCTCGACGGCATCGTCGATGTCAATGACTCAGGCCTCGCCGTGTCTGAATATACAGCGTACGCCAGGACCTCTGCTGGAGTCATCAGCACATCGGTATGGGACACGGCAGTAACCGATGGAATGATGAAAACGGGCGCAACCAAGGTTTTGAAGACCAATGATTCGCACCACCGCTTCACCGTAACCATCGGTGCCGGTGATACTGTTGATTTCACCAAGATTTCTTTTGAGCAAGGTGCTGATAAACAGGATGCTAAAGAATGGGATCCAGATTTAAATCTCGCAATCATTGTGGGTGGAACAACCAATCAGGTCATTGATTTGAGTCTGACAGGGCCAAGCGACTTGCCTGTCGCCGGAGGATTCTATTCGTTTGATCACGATTTGACCCTCACCGGTCTTACGGGTCTGACCGACACCACGGTGGAGTTTGACTTTAACTTCAACAACTATGCCCCCGGGGTAGAGCGCAACAACAGCATCGCCTGGTATGCTGATACGGTGGACGATGTTTCGCTGACAGTCATCCCGGAACCGGCCACGCTCGGCATGGTTGCCCTAACCGGAGCCGGACTGTTGTTTGTACGCCGCAGACTACAGCTCTAGTTCTCTTCTCTCACAGAAGAATTGATTGCCTACTTGCCCTGATGAGCGCATTGCAGCCTCAGGGCGGGTAGGCGTTTTTGTTTTTCACCATGATGGGGAAAATCCTTATGAAGGAGAGTTTAAGCCGATCAAGTGGAGACCGGAACGCTTTCCCCGCTAAGGCGGGGATAAAAGTAAACAGGAGCCGTGTACGAGGTCCGTACGCACGATTCTGTGAGAGGAACAAGGCTGAGCTTGATCGCTCAGCCTTGTCCTACTCGATTCCCGCGGCCCACCGCACCGTTGAAAAAGCCAACGGACAGCTCAACCCCCGCCGCATCATCGCCGCGCCCGTCACCGCCTGCGGGATCGACTTTGCCTTCGCCGCGCAGGGCTGCATGGTGCGGCGAACCCGCGCCGGGGCACAAGATATACCCGTATTTATTGCGCGGCGTGGACATTGATCGCGTGGGGTAGGTCTGGAGCACCGACATCACGATGCGGCACGGATTCATGTATCTATCCGCCGTAATCGATTGGTACAGCCGCTATGTGCTCGGTCGATATTTCGACTACTACAACCACGAAAGGAAACACTCGGCGCACTTGACAAGAGAATCCCGGCGAGGTATTCCTCGGGGATCAGCCTCGCCATGACAGCAAATGATGCCGTCGCTGCGCTCTTCGGGGACGGGCTACACTCCGCGACGGCATCGGAAACAGGCCGCTCGTTGGCCGCCAGAACACGAAACAAGGAACCGCAGGTTCCACCTTAAACTTGCCGATCAGTGGTTTAAGATTTGGGGTAGGCGTATTCAATTCGCCGCTGTTCTTAGGGTAATTGGTGAAAGTGCCTTGAGGTGATGATTCTCAACGGATCGAATGGGTAGTTAACTGGAAAGAGAAACGAATGAAAAAACAAATCATAATTGCAATGGCAATACTAGGAATGGTTGGCCTCGCGCAAGCGTTTACCATCGGATGGAACTTTGACGATCTCGACGGCATCGCCGATGTCGATGACTCCGGCCTCACCGTGTCTGAATATACAGCGTCCGCCCAAGGCAAAGTTGGAGTCATCAGCACATCGGTATGGGACACGGCAGTAACCGATGGAATGATGAAAACGGGCGCAACCAAGGTTTTGAAGACCAATGATTCGCACCACCGCTTCACCGTAACCATCGGTGCCGGTGATACTGTTGATTTCACCAAGATTTCTTTTGAGCAAGGTGCTGATAAACAGGATGCTAAAGAATGGGATCCAGATTTAAATCTCGCAATCATTGTGGGTGGAACAACCAATCAGGTCATTGATTTGAGTCTGACAGGGCCAAGCGACTTGCCTGTCGCCGGAGGATTCTATTCGTTTGATCACGATTTGACCCTCACCGGTCTTACGGGTCTGACCGACACCACGGTGGAGTTTGACTTTAACTTCAACAACTATGCCCCCGGGGTAGAGCGCAACAACAGCATCGCCTGGTATGCTGATACGGTGGACGATCTGGTGCTCACCGGGATATCCGCCGCCAACTCGAATTCGCCCCCGACGATCGGTTCCTTCACGGCCTCTCCCTCCATGGTTGATTCCAACGGCACGGTCACGCTCTCTTGGTTGACTACCAATGCCGATAGCCTCAGCATCGACCAAGGCATTGGCGATGTCACGGGAATGACTTCCATCCAGACGGTTGTCAACGCCGACACCACCTACACCCTCACCGCAACCAATTCGTACGGATCCACCAACGCAATGGTAACGATTCCGGTGGCTGAACCAAGCGATTTCTCCGTCATTAGCATCAACTTCGACGATGGCACCCGGCCCATTGAAGGGTCGTTGGGGGTGGCGCTTTCCACCAACTGGAATTTGGCAGGCATTGGCACTTTCGCGAGTCCCGTAACCACCCCAAACCTGTTGCTTTCCACGGGTGCGGAATCGACCGCCGACCTCGAGCTTTCGAATAGGAATTCCGCCAAACCCGCAGGGGGGTGGTCGGGGAACGGTGTGGTTCCTGGCGCAACCGGAGACATGGCCAGACTGTTTCACTACCGCAACAGAGACGGCGGAGCAATAGCTACGGTCAGTGAGCTTCCTTTCGAGACCTACGACGTCTACGTCTACTTTAACAAGGCGCTGGGGATTTCGGTGACGTATGACCTGAGCCTGGGTGGAACCGCTCAAACCGTTACCACAATTAACGATGCGAGTGCGTTCGTAGAAGCGAACGATGGCAACTCCTACACGGGGAATTACTACGTGTTCAAAGATGTCACCGGGCCATCGTTCACCCTTACGGTTGGTGATGACGGTTCCGATACCGTTTCAGAGTATGCCTATGGCATGCAGATTGTTAATGCAGGATATCTCCCCCCGCCGCCCCCGACGATCGGTTCCTTCGCGGCCTCTCCCTCCATGGTTGATTCCAACGG
>CBDVCB010000173.1:0-3153 GCA_965372395.1 uncultured bacterium | reverse complement strand
GGTTATGTTGCGTAGTTCATTATGTTGCGAAGCATGTGTCTGAACGGCCTCCCCTTGTTGTTTGAGTTGAACGTTCGCAACATAACGTCCGGCTGTCCGATAGGCTCGACAGGAACTCGATGATGCCGGGCTCTTTCCATTCCGGCATTTCAACCCGTTCTCCAGACCCAGGGGGAGGCAGTTTTTCCAAGGCTTGTCGTTTGCGCGCTACGCTGACTTCAATGTATTGGCTTGTGGTTTTGAGGTCGGCGTGTCCGAGCCATTCTTTGACGATGGTGATGTCGCTTCCGGTTTCGATGAGGTGTAGCGCGGTGGTGTGCCGAAAGACGTGCGGTGTGAGTTTCAGGTCGTTTAGACTTGGGGATTTTTCGGCGGCGTTTTTGCCGTGGAGTTCTATGCGTCGTCCGATTCCAAAGCGGGTGATGGGTTCTCTTTTGTTGTTGAGGAAGAGGGGGGCTGGATTGGATGCCGGCGTGCTCCCTTGCTTGCAAGTAGGCTTGGATGTGTTGGACGGTTTCTTTCCAGAGCGGAACGGTGCGGGTCTTCCGCCCTTTCCCGGTGAGGGTGACGGTTGCGGGACTCTCGAAACGCAGGTCGCCTATGCTCAGGTCGGCGATTTCCTGCACGCGGGCTCCGGTGTTGTAGAGCAGTTGGATGAGTGCTTTGTCTCGGAGTCCGATGCGGAGGGTGGTGTCGATGGAATCGAGGATGGAGTGCACTTGTTCAATGGTGAGGCTGGGCGGCGGCTTGTGGTCGGTCTTTTTGGATCGGATGGCCTGTATACGTTCGTTTGGGAGCATGAGTTCCGGGTTTTCGCGGGCGGCGTAGTGGAGGAAGGATTTGATGGCGGCGAGCCGCTGGTTCCGGGTGGACTGGCTGTTGTTGCGCTCGCGTTCGAGGTGGTCGAGGAAGTCGAGGATCGCCTCGGGGTCGAGCATTTCCATGCCGAGTTCTTCGGGCTGTTTGCTGTGTTTTTTGCAGAGATGCTTGATGAGCAGGCGCAGGGTGTCGCTATAGGCGGCGATGGTGTTTTTCGATGCGCCGCGTTCGTTGGCGAGGTAGGAGACGAAGAAGCGGGTGATGAGATAGCTTAGAGTGGGTTTCATTGGGTTTCCTCCGCGGATTGGATGAAGCGGTCATGGATTTTGTCGGATGCGTCGAGCAGGGTTGCCGCATTGATGTGGATGTAGCGTTGGGTGGCGCAGGGGTTGACGTGCCCCATGGCGGTGGACAGGACGGGGAGCAGGGCTTGGATATCTTTTCCTTCTCGCCGCCATCGAGCCAGGCATTCGCTGGCGTAGTTGTGCCGCAGGTCGTGAAGGCGAGGCTGGGGGTTGCCTTGTAGCCCGCACTTTTCGCAGAGGCGCCGGAATGCGCGATGGGCTGGTTGGCGGGCCAGCCGTTTGTTCGGCGCGCTCACGAACAGCGGGGCGGAGTTTCCGTTCCCCGCATGGAACGAGCGCAGGCGCAGCCATTCGCCCAGGGCTCTCCGGGTGGATGGACTCAGGGCGATGAGCCGGTCCTTCCCGAATTTTCCGCGATGGACGAAGAGGGTGTTGCGTTCAAGGTCAACATCGCCGAGGTTCAGCCCGGTGGCCTCGGAGATCCGTAGTCCCGTGGTGTAGAGCAGACCGATGAGGAAGCGGATGCAGGCACAGCGGAGGCCTCCTTTAGGCGGGAGTTTTTCCGCCGCGTGCATCAGTTCGCAAACCTCCATGGCGGTGATGCGGTAAAAACGGATATTCCGTGTGAAGGTCGGAAGAAGCCGCAAGGGCATCACCCGGCTTTCGGGGCGGTAGGCGTTGAGGTAGAGGCTGAGCTGATGCACCACCCCCAGCCTGCCTTCTCGGGTTTTCGGATTGAGATGCGATAGGGTTTCGAGATAGCCGGGAAAGTATTCGCCGTGCAATAGCCCGTCGGAGCAGTCCATGCCACACAGGAACCGGTCGAAAAACTTCAGTGTGTTTTCCTGGGCGGTGTAGTCAAAGCCTTGCATTCGTTTATGCACAACAAACCGCTCCATCATGTCGCCGAGCGGGCTTTCAAAAATGGATGGCTTGCTCATTGCCCACCTCCCGGCCATGGCAGCGCCGCTTGGCGAAGCCCGTCGAGATCCACCTTGGAGTAGATCAACGTGCTGGCGGGGTCGCGATGCCCGAGCTGGTCAACCAGATCCTTGAAAGGTATCTTCCCGACCATGCGGCTCGCAAAGGCATGGCGGAACCCATGCGTCCCGTGCGACACTCCGCCGGGAAGAACCAAGCCGAGCCGCTCAATATGCCGTTTAATGGTGTCGGATAGATACGCTGCGTTCGGGAGCGGGCAAAAGGGTTCGCGAAGCGTGAGGAAAACCTCGGGATGCTCCGAGTCTGGCCGGGCAGAGCGAATATACCCGGACAGCAGGTTCCCGGCCTCGGCGAGCAGATGCTGCTCGATCGGCCGACCCCCTTTTGCCGCCGGGAAATGGATGCGTTCGTTGCGCCAATCAATGTTCTCCAACCGCAACCGACGGATCTGTACGCCCCGGATGCCATACGTGGCCAGCAGGCAGATGATCGCCGCATCGCGCAGCCCGGCATCCGTGTTGCGGTCGAGACCGTTTCGCAGCCGCGCAATGCACTCGTCGGGCAGGCTGCGCGGAACCGTTCCCAGCCGCCGGATGCTTCGCACCGGAACCAGTGCCGACAAATCCCTCTCGAAGAGTGCCGAGCGATACGCAAAGCGCAGGAACGAACGAAGCGAAACCTGCATCCATCGAACGGATCCAGAACTGTTTCCCTCGGCATATTCGGTAAGGAACGCGCTGATCGACCCCGGCGAAACCACACGAACCAACTCGTCGGAGGAATCGGGAAGGCCGAAATGTCGGAAGAAACGAATCAGATAAAGAATCTCCGCATTGACGGTTTCCTCGGCCACGCAACGAACTCGAAGCGCATCCGAACAAAACAGCTCAATTAATGTACATAGCGAAGGCGGAATGTCGTCGGGCATACGAAACGGTTTTGAGTGCATCTGATCTCCTTGTATGTAGTTATTCACATACAAGAGACGTTACGCTTCGTGCCGGGAATTATGTTGCGAAGTCCGTCCCAAATATTGAGATTCATTCAGAAAACGCACACTTCGCAACATAATGAACTACGCAACATA
>CBDVCB010000172.1:0-3245 GCA_965372395.1 uncultured bacterium | reverse complement strand
AACTATTTCGCAAGGACGGTTTCCCGTGTCCATTTCTTGAGAAGGAGCCGGGGGTATTCCAAGGTATAGTTGAATTTCCAAGACAGGTCGAAGAACGATTTTCGCTGGGCGGGGAATTTAAAGCCAAGGGAGGTGCAGAGGAGGGCCTTCTCCTCCGGCAGGATGCGAAGATCGAGCAGTTGCTTGATCGAGGGAGGCGTTTCGCTGGAGAGGATGGAGGCTGCTTCCCTCTGGGCCAATGTCGATTTTCCGAGTTCGACAATGGCTTTGGCTAGTTCGGTTTCGGCGATTCCGGGATATCCATGGTGGCTGGCGGCGCAATAGAGGATAAGGTGCGCGGTATATTCGTGGTCTTCGTTTTTGCCAAGAAGGTTGTGGGCCGCTTCTATTTTTCCTGTACGGAGGAGGTGCTGAAGGGGGGCGTTTTCCCTGCCGGATGCCAGAAGGTTTTCGAGATAGTCGGTCGCGTTGCCGACCGCATAGAAGCGGGCGGCATGGAAGTAGGCATTCCAGCGACCACCGGGATCTGGAAAGCTTTCCATGGTTTCAATAGCCAACTGGTGTTCGCCGATCAGCGTGAGGTATTTTATTTTTTCCGCAACCCACTCGCCATTGCCGGGATCTGACTCAAGGTTGGCTTGGACTTGGCGAAGCAGGTGGTCGTAGCGGCGCAATGCAAGGTGAACTTGTTTGTCGAGCTCCTTGAATTCCGGATTGTCCGGCGATTGTTCCGCTGCTTTTTCATAGAAAGGCAGTGCCTCCTTGAACTGCCCTGAGCAGAGCAGGTCGTATGCGATGGCGTGGTAGCCTAGGCCGTGGCTACCTGCTCCTTTTTCGGATTTTTCGAAAAGCAACCATGCCGTGTTGCGGTTTCGGGCAACGCGACCGAGCAAGTAGTAGTATGCGGGCGCGTCTGGATGGGCTTTGCAAAGCATGGCATATTCGGTTTGCAAGTCATGCTCGGGCCGCCGGGTTTCCATAAAACCCTGGTAGAAGCAGTGCCATGCAGGCAAAGGTGGCAAGACGCTCTTGCCATGTTGCAGGAAAGCAAGCACCTGATCCGTGGTCAGATCGCTTGTTGCAATCTTGATCAGGTTCTCCATTTCCGCCCCCGAGGGGTCGATCATGAGTACGCGGCGGGCATACATGGCTGCATCGCCAGGATCGCCGTGCGCGCGGAGAAACTCCACCATTTCAACGTGACTGACCGGCACATGGTTGAATAGTCGGGTTTGGGCGGAATGCTTGGAGCCCACCCATGCCGGGAAGCTGGAAAAGGGATAATCGATATTCTCGAGTGCATTGATGACTTTCCCGAACAGGTAGCGATTCGTTGCTTGTCCTTCAAACAGGGTTTCCTCAACCATTGCCGCGATGGCGTCGGGATTCAATACGAGTACGTGGTCTTCAAGCTTTTGCCTGAGCAGCGATGTCGTGTAGCTGAACAATATTGGCGTGGTGTGGCCAAGCAACCCATGCGTTTGCATTTGGTGCTCACCGAGATGCAACTTGATGCGTTTGAGCTCATATGGACGGAGACGGTAAAGGGTTCCATCAATCTCTACGGAGTAAGGTTCGTGCAAGCCGTTAACGAGCCATGCCGTATGGTTGCACATGGCGGATATGCCGTTCGCTACGAGAGCGATGAGCAAACAGGCCGTGACGGCCATCACGAATGCATAGGGGCGCCACATTGATTCGGGGAGAAGGCCATGCGCCGCCATGCGCTCTGGATCCTTTTTTTCACGCAGTGACTAGCAGAGGGCGAGCAGCTCCTCTGCTCGCGGCCCAGCACCCAGAACGATTGCCTTGCGGCAATAGGTTTCCGCTTTGGCATAGTGACCAAAGCGGCAAAACCCCTGGGCGATTACCAGCTGCACCTGCATGTGTGTTTCGAAACGGCGTCCATACGACTGCTCAAGATCCATGAACCACGACTCTTCGTTGTATACCATCAAGGTATGCAATCCGTTCAGCGCCGTATCCGGGTTGTCGGCAGCGGATGAAAAACCCTCCATCATTCCCGCCAAATCCTTTGCACGCAGCTTCCGGTATCTACGATTGGAAGTCATGCCATGCTCACCGCAATGCGAACATTCGTCTAGAATGTGTATTTTACCGAGCGGGATCAATGGAAATTGTCGCAGATTCAAAAACCTGCCCGTCCTATAGGAGCTGAGAACTGTCAACTTCCGGCACACATCGCAAACGGCATGGTGCGAAACAATTTCCTGCTTCCCATAAAAATCCATTCCAAAAAAATCTTTCATAAACCCCATCTCGAAACACCGCCCTTTTTCAAACATCGCACTCGTTTTCAGAGTACAGTTAATTAGGTTGTGGTTTCAAGAGTGTTTATTCGTTTTTGCGGCAGTGATCAATCATCCAGAAGCACATAGACATCATCGCTGTCATAGCGGTTGCGTCCGGCACCGTTAGGACCGAAGGAACCTACGACGACGTGATCAACCCCGCCAACTCGATAGTCGGGATCAAAGAAATAGGGATTGCCCCAAGGATCCTTGATTTCACCATCATAGTAGGGTCCCTTCCACTCACCATACGTTCCATCCGTATCCAGCAACCCGCAACACGCCAGTGAAATATCCCACATCTCCGTGCTGCCACCAGTCGTCCGGGGTTGGGCATTTGGCCATTTCCCGGTATCCCACGCCAGCTGCAAAACCGCAGTAGAAATCATCTCAAGCTCGATTCTGGCCTCTTTGATTCTTGAACCCTGAACGCCCTTGAGTATCGCCGGGACACCGATCCCGGCCAGCAGACCGATAATGCCCACAACCACCATGATTTCAACCAGCGTAAATCCTCGTTTTTTCATCTATGCACCTCTTTTAAACACATGCCTATGAATCGAGCCGCCAGCGCGCACTTCCTCACAATCTATTACGCAGTTCCCATGCCATACCGATGCGAAAATTTTGCCCGGTAAACAGGCCCGAAGGGTCGGGTTCCATGAGGTACCCTGGCGCGGCAGAGCCACTTTGGAGTGCGGTGGCAACTGAAGGGCGACACCGCTTTCCGGTTGATCTGCAATCCGTTGCATCGCCAAAGCGCAGTCGCACCTCTCGGATTGCCTGCGCACTCCAAAGCGGCTTTGCCGCGACAATAGCGCTTTTCACCGCCTAAAACCCAACCCGGCAGATCCGGAACCAAATAAAGAGAATGTTCACAGAATAATTTTGAACAGAATAATTGTAGGGATGCCGCTATGGGAAATCATTCTG
>CBDVCB010000171.1:0-3260 GCA_965372395.1 uncultured bacterium | reverse complement strand
CTGCGAGTACGACAACCGTGTCGGGTGTCGTATACTGGCTCTCCAAAGACCCGATAGGAATTAGTGGTGGGTTGAATCTGTATGCTTTCTGCGCCAACAACCCTGTCAACTACACTGACCCGACTGGGTTGTGCGTTAAACCTGGCGACAAATTTAGTATCTTAAAGCCCGGAGTTGAGCCGTATGTTACCGGACTCAGAGACTCGACCAATCCTCTCTTTTCACAAGAGGCATGGCTTATGCACCTTCTTGCAGATTATTTTCCATTTGTTCACGAGATATCACAGCGCCACGATAGGCAGATAGACATTTTAGGTGTGAATAATGGCGTAGGTTTTTTGATAATGAATGTACCTTTAGTAGGAAGCTCAATTGGGGAAACAGTCGGGGCTGGAGTTGGGGCTGCAGTAGGTTCCATCCCGATGCCCGATAGGGTGGAAAATGGAAGCTTGATATGGGAGTTTTAGTAAATAATTGGGAATTTGGAGGCTTTGGATCAGGAATTTGGCGAAGGATTCTTGTTCTCTTTCTTTGTTTCTCTCTGATGATATCAATGGGCTGTTCTTCCCTTTCTTCTTCAAATTTTTTTATGGTACAAAATGATGATTATTTGCTTCATGAAGTCGATAGAGATGGTTGGGTTACGACGAATCAAGGCTTCGGATCGGTTCGACCGCCATTAATGTCTATTGATATTGCCGACGACGGGAAATTGACGATTTATCCTGTGTGTCTTGGAGTGAACCTAGATATGTTCGGACCACCATTTCTTCCGCTAATCTGGATACCTAGATTTATGCATCTTCCCCCACGACATCCTTTGAACACTTTGCATTTTGTGTATACAGGAAGATCGGGGGATCTACGTGTTGTATCCGTTAATGATGTGCCGATTAATCAGGAGAGTGTAGTGAAAGAAGAACTCAACGCGGAAAGTCATTACTACCTGTCCATTGAAGAGTATATCGGGAATGCAGAAGTTATAAAAGTTAGCGTGTTTGTTGATGCCAAGATAATCCGCTTGGTTTTTGCTAAGATTCGTTCGGTAAATTGCTTTCCATTCTTCGTTCCATTGTAAATTAAAGAGCAGAAACGAAGGCCGGGGCACAGAGGGTTCCAGCGGCTCTGAAGAAAGCAACCCCTGACCCCAGCCCGACACCACCTCCGCCAAGCACGCCGTGGAGCGCCCGCGAATGCGCGTCGAGCTACGCCCGCCCCGCACCGGGACAACATCGCATAATGAATTCATTATGCGACGTTATCCCTTTCGAGGGCACACCTCGGCTGAACAGAAGTCCTTCTGTTCACTTGGCTCCGGGGTTCCGTCCGCCTGGAAAAAGGGGTCAGCCGATGAAACTTAGAAAACGGATTGACAGCGTCCGGTTTCAGCCCTATTTTCCTTCCCATGGCTAGAGCTTTGCGAATTGAATATGAGGGGGCGCGATACCACATCATGTGTCGCGGGAATCAGAGCCGCGATATTTTCCTGGGCCAGGAGGATGCGGATCTATTTATCCGATGCTTGGGCGAGATGTGTGTACGCAACCAAGCCATCGTGCATGCATGGTGCCTGATGGGCAACCATTACCACCTATTGTTGGAGACGCCGCATGGCAACCTTGTGGATGCGATGAAGTGGTTTCAGGGAACATTCACTCAGCGCTATAATGCCCGTCATAAACTTTGGGGGCATCTTTTCCAAAAAAGGGGTCAGCCGATGAATATTAGAATCAAGGAAAAATCAGCGACAAATCCACCACCCCAGGGCGCAGAGGGCGGAGGCGGCTCTGAATCATCCCACCCCTGACCCCAGCCCAACGCGACGCCAAGCACGCCGGGGAGCGCCGGCGAATGAGGAAGGGGTCAGCCGATGAATTTAAGAATCAAGGGGAAAGTGCCGACAAATCCACTGCCCCGTATAAGAGATAAGCCCGTGGAATGTGTCGTTTTGTGAGTTTGTGTTTAGGTATTGATTGGAAACAGCCGCGTTGCGCGGCTGTTTTTGTAAGGAGTCGAGATGAAGAAAACGGTTTGGATAGTGGCGGGATGTGTTGAAAAAGGTGTCAGTGTGCACATCCGTACATTTATATTGACGAAGCGTTGTTGGTGTTGATTCCCTAAATGGGACGAAAGCCGAAAAAGGTTTCTTTTCGTGGCCACGGTCGACGGCTCGCAAACCAACAACGCCGTCGGCACCTGGGAAGTTGAAGGGACCAGCATCGTCTCCAAGCGCCGCCGCGGATTCGTCGAATACACCCTGAACTTCCCCGAACAGGATTGCTACGGCCTCAGCATCAACGCTTCCCACCTCTGGAGCAAAAGCTCCTGCACGCCCGTCGCGCCCGTCGATACCAGCGCCCTGCAGATCTCCGTCGACGGCACCTACGTCGGCAGCTATCCGCTCGTCTCCGCCGAAGGCATCCCCGCCGACGTCCGCGCCTTCCTCCCCGTCCTCCCCGCCGGGGAGCACACCATCCGCATCTTCTGGGAAAACGTCCATAGCCGCCTCTCGCTCAAGATCAACAGCCTCGGGCTCCAAACCCTCGGCGGCCCCGACGCCAACTCCAACGGCGTGAAGGACTGGATCGAAACCTCCATCGCCAGCATGGCCGGCGTCGATGCGATGACCCAATCCCATGTCTCCCCCGCCTGCATCGAAGGGCCGGCCCGCTATGTTCCGATGATGCAACTCGTAGACGATGCTTCCAGCTTCGTTCCCGTCGCACAGTCCGCCGGCCCCCGCTGGTACGCCAACCTTCCGCTCGAACAGAGTGGCCATACCGCCGCCACCGCCACCTTCCAGAACGGCGCGCTCGAACTGCCGATCAGCATCGAATGGGCCGCACTCAATTTGACCGAGCACAACGGCGAAGATCTAATCATTCGCCAGGGAGACAGCGTCAAGTTCAGCACCGACGGCCAACCCTTCACGCTTAACGTAGGCGCAGAAAGCATCGTTTCCACAAACGGTGCACCGGTCATCCACACCTTTGCAGATGTAGGCAGCCATACCGTCAGCGACGGCACATCCGCAATGACCGTTAAGGCCATCGGCGGCGCCTTCCCCGAAGAATCCCCCGCCTGCCTCGTGGGCCGCACCCGCGAATGGACCTTCGAAGGCATGCCCACCAACGCCGTACTTGAAGTCGACGACACCGTCGAACTCGCGGAACTAAGCACTCAGTACCAAACACCAGGCACTGAACAAAGCACCACGAACCAAGCACTAAGGACCGTCGCGCTCCGCGCGAACAACACCA
>CBDVCB010000170.1:0-3292 GCA_965372395.1 uncultured bacterium | reverse complement strand
ATGCCGCCTAGTTCAGAACTAGAGCGGAATGACGTTGGTTGCGCATGGGCCTTTTTGGCCTTCTCCAATGTCGAACGATACTTTCTGGCCTTCATCGAGTGACGCATAGCCAGAAACTTTGATTTCGGAGTGATGAACGAACAAATCAGTTCCTCCGCCATCAGGAGTGATGAAGCCAAAACCTTTTTCCGAACTGAACCATTTAACTGTACCTGTATCCATATCTTTACTTCCTTAATTGAATTAAACACCTGTTTACCGTGTTATGGGATGCGTTGCCACAGAAATCGGCAATAAAATAAGGGAAAGGGATAATCCATATATTTAAATCCACTCCGACACACAAAAACCAATACCTTTCGGCAACCGGTTTTAAAGTGGGTAGCGGGTCTCGAAGAGCCTGGTCAAGGATCACCTTGGCGACCGTCTGTGCGGGCATATCAACCGGGACGCTCCCTGAAAAAGAAAAACTCAAAGGGCCACAATCCAGCGCCGAGCGCGTCAACAATCCAAAATGCGCGTGAATGGATAAGCGCATTTGGCATCAATCGGCAAAGTGAAAAACATGAGATTTTTGAGCGGATACATGATGCCTATTTTGTTTTTTTATGGTGTAAAAATCAGTTCCCCGGATGCTGGAATGGTCTTTGTTTCTTGTTTTCCACGGTAGCGGATGACGATGCGTTTTCCGGCTTTTCCATGGATGCGCGCTTTGTTGAGCACTCCTTTAGACCAGATAAGGTTCACAGTCAGGCCACCGCGGGCACGGAGCCCTTTGGCACTTCCTTCCGGCCACGCTTTTTGTGGCAGAGCGGGAAGAAGGTGGATAATCCAGGGGCCAAGCTTTTCGCCCGCGACTGGCTTGGCGCGCATATGCGATTGAAGAAGCATCTCGGCAACTCCAGCGGTGTTGCCAAAGTTTCCATCGATCTGGAAGGGTGGGTGGACGTCGAAGAGGTTCGGGTGGAAGTCGTTCGTCGCGTGTTCGCAGAGTAGCTTGTAGGCGCGATCCCCATCGTGGAGACGCGCCCAGAAGTTAATTTTCCATGCCTTGCTCCAACCGGTTCCTCCATCGCCCCGACCGTTAAGTGAAACCTTGGCGGCAGCGGCGAGTTTGGGCGTGGTGAGCGGCGAAATCTGCCGCCCGGGGTGCATGGCGAAGAGGTGGCTCACATGGCGGTGCGGATCGCCTTCCTTGTCGCGGTCGCTTTCCCACTCCTGAAGTTGTCCCCAGCTTCCAATTTTGGGTTTGAGCAGGTGGGCGCGCATGTCGATGACTTTCCGGCGGTAGTCGGCATCGAGATCAAGGATGGTGGACGCCTCGATGTAGTTGTTGAAAATGTCATAGACGATTTGTTGGTCATAGCTCACGCCGGGTTCGGTGGGGCCGTGCTCGGGCGACCAGCCGTCGGGAACCACGAGTGTGCCGTCGGGGCGTTGGTCGAGTCGGTCTTCCCAGAACTGAACGGTTTCCTTGAAGATGGGGTAGGCGGTGTTTTTCAGGAAGTCCTTGTCCTCATTGAAGGCGTAGTGTTCCCACATGTGCTGGGCATACCATGCGGCAGCGGGGTGGTTCCATTTGAAAGAGTCGCCTCCATAGATGTTGCAGCCGGTTTTGAGGGTCCATCCGCGTGCGAGCGGCTTGCCGTTCGGGTGGGTTGGGAGAAGCTCGCGTGTTTTGACGAGGTAAACGTCCCGCATGGCAACCACGTAGTCGATGAAGGCGGTTTGGCAATCGCCTAGGTCGCAGGGTTCGGTGAGCCAGTAATTCATCTGAACGTTGATATTCGAGTGGTAATCGCTCTGCCATGGAGGATTGTTGCTCCAGTTCCAAACCCCTTGCAGGTTGGCCGGGAGCGTCCCGGGGCGCGAGGAGGAAATCATCAGGTAGCGACCATAGTTGGCGATCAACTCCAGCAGGTCAACGTCGTCAAGGCCGGGAAACGGAACTGGCGTTTTCGGGGAGGGAGTTCCTTCATTAAGTTGAGTTTTGAGTTTAGTTGCATCATCCTTCTTCTTAGCTTTTTCGGCGGGCATTTGCCTTTTGATCCGGACAAGTCGCTCGTCGGTGGGCAGGCTGGAAATCTCCTTGGGGGTGGTGCCAAGGTCTATTTTTATGCGGTTGTAGAAGGATTGGTAATCGGCAACGTGGGTGGACTTCAGGGCTTGGAGCTTTTTTTTCGCTACAGCTTGGATGCGCTTATCGAGAATGGGCTTGACCGGAGCACCCCGCCAGTGGTCTTTGAAGCTCATCTTGTAGTTGGTGTCGGCCACGACAAGGAGTTCCAGATTCTTCACATCTTTAAAGACAAGAGAGCCGCCTTTAGCCGTGATGGAACCCGCGCTGCAGCGCGCCAGAACACGAGAACCGTATTCGAGCCCGTTGGCGAGGATACCGTCTTGGAGGATCATGTTGCCTTTGGCGACAACTTGGCTGGATTTGCGGGAGTCATAGCTGAGCTCCTCCCCTTTGCCATTGGCTTTAGGTTTGTTCGTCTGCTTCGCCCCTTTATAAGGGGCTCTGCTTGTTTTGCGAATACCGGACAGATCGTCTTCCAGCATGATTGTGCCGGAGAAGGGTTTATCTGCGGCGAAGGTTGCAATGAGAACGGAGTCAGGCGCAGAGCTAAAAACCTCCCTATGATGGGTAACGCCTCCCGATTTGAAGCGGGTTTCATGGAGGGCGGTGTCGATGTGCAGCATACGCTTGTAATCCGTGCAGGCATTGGCATCGACGTTATCGAAGTGGATTTTGAGGAACCCGAGGTTCTGGTAGGTGCCGATGACATCTTTATCGCCATTCCAGAGGGAATCGACGTTGAGTTGGATGGTTTCATCAGCCGTGCCGCCGAAGATCATGCTGCCTAGGCTGCCATTGCCCACAGGAAGTGCCGTGCGTTCAATCCGGGTGGCGGGTTTGGTGTAGAACAGGGTGTCCGAGGGTGAGATGTTGCCAGCCCAAAGCCCAAGAGTGCCCATGCCGAAGAGAGTGAGTGAGGTAATAAGTTTCAAGGGTTGCTTCTCCTGTTTTGTCTAATTAAATATAGTTGAGATTTTTGCAAAACCTCTTAAACGAGGGTAGTTTAAATGCAGCATAATGTTTTAAACACAGGAGAAATGCTACTCTCCTTTAATCATAAAAACCACTAAAAAGGGAGAATAGTGAGCAACCTTTCCGCCCAAACCTTTCCGCCCTCGATATACACATGCAGCGGAGACCATCCCGTCATGCCTGAACCTTTTTATGAAAGACCACTTGCACTCACTCGGGTACTCCGATCCTCTTTTCGAT
>CBDVCB010000169.1:0-3350 GCA_965372395.1 uncultured bacterium | reverse complement strand
AGTTCAAGCACCTCTTCGAGTTGACGGAACGAGGCATCTGGTGGGTCGGTCGGGCAAAGGACAACATGCAGTACAACGTGGTGCGCTCGCTCGAAACCACGGGAAACAAACGCATCTTGCGCGACGAGATCATCGAACTGACGATTGAGAAATCGAAGAAAGATTATCCCGTTCAATTGCGCCGTGTCGTGGCACTCGTTGAAGTCAACGGCAAGGATGTTGAGATCGCTTTTATAACGAACAACTTGAAATGGAGCGCGTGGTCGGTTGCCGAACTTTACCGTAGCCGTTGGGACATTGAGGTATTCTTCAAGGAGATTAAGCAGACGCTCCAGCTCTCCGACTTCCTCGGCCATAGTGCCAACGCCATTCGCTGGCAAATCTGGATGGGCCTGTTGGTACATCTGCTCATGCGTTGCTTGGCGTTCATGCACGGATGGGATCACAGCTTCAAGCGCTTGTTCACCGTAGTACGCGCATCGCTTTGGCATCGCTGGAACCTGTCCGCCCTTATTGAATCCTATGGGACAGCCAAACCGCCCGGGCGTATGCGTGCCTCGCCGGAACAGGCGTATTTGCCGGGGTTCATCTGAAAGCTGTGGGACAGCCATATGTTCAAAACGGGAAACCATCATTAACCTTCAACAAAAAATCGGAATCGACCCAATGAAACCAGACTCGAAAACCTTAACAAAACTGGGCGTTCATATTCGTTTAGTGCCCTCTATGGGATGGTAGTGAAGGGTATTGGAACTATTACGGAGTGGTTGGAAACACACAGAGCCTGAACAATCTATACTGGGAATGCACAAGACTGCTCTTCAAGTGGTTGAATCGACGCTCCCAGAGACGCAGCTACACCTGGGACGGCTTCAATGAAATGTCCAAGCACTTCGGGCTATCACGACCCCGCATAATGGAGACGATAAATCGACAGCAGGAATTCAACTGGAAGGTCAGTGCAAAGTGAGCGAAACTGAAGAGCCCAGTGCGAGAAAACCGCACGCTGGGATCTGTGCGGGGAGCGCCCGGAAACGGGCGTTCCTACCGCGATAATCGAGAATATTGTGAGGGAAAAATAAAGAAGGTGATATGGCGCTTTCTAAGATTCATCGGCTGATAATCATAAGAGGTTCTTTGAAATAAGCTTTGGTCGAGCGCAGAATATCCTTTGTTAACAACAAAAGGAGAAGTCATGCAAACGACCAAAGCAAACGCACTATACGCAGGTGCCGACCTGCATGGAAACAATGTTTTCCTCTCACTCTGCGACAAAGAGGGGGGCAACGTTTTCCGGAAAAGGGTGAAGGCGAACCTTGCTGCCGTGAACGCCGCACTGGAACCGTATTGGAAGCGGATCGTGGCGCTCGGTGTCGAGTCGACCTTCAACTGGTACTGGTTTGTCGATGGGTTGCGCGAACAGGGTCGCAATGTGAAGCTGGGCAACCCGGCGAAGATGGAGCAGTACAAAGGCATCAAGATTACCAACGACCTGACGGATGCGGACTGGCTGGCCGAACAGTTGCGGCTGGGGATCTTTCCGGAAAGCTACATCTATCCGAAGGAGACCCGCCCGATCCGCGATGCGTTGCGCAGAAGGCAACTGTTCGTCCGGCGGCGCACGCAGGTGTTGCTGAGTGCCGGAAGCTTGTTTGAGCGCTATGGGCTGGATGCGCCGGGAGCGGACAAGCTGAAGAAGTGGACGCAGAAGGAGGTCGGGGCGGTGGGGCTGGGCGAGTGGGACCGGTTGCAGCTTGAAACGCTGGTCGAAGCCATCCGCGACTCGGATCGCCAGGCCAAGCGGATCGAGCAGCAGGTTCTTGCCATCGCGAAGCCGACTTGGCAGTACCGGCGCATCCAGATGTTGCCGGGAATCGGAATGGCCATTGGATTGACGATTGTCTTGGAGAGCGGCGACTTCAAGCGTTTTGCAAGCGCGGGCAATTATGCCTCGTATTGCCGCGCCGTCAAAAGCGAGCGCAGCTCGAACGGAAAGAAGAAAGGGAAGAACAACGCCAAGAACGGGAACCGGTATCTGGCCTGGGCGTTCATCGAAGCGGCAACCTATGCGGCTCGCTACGATCCGACCATTGGCGCTTGGTACGAAAGGAAGAAGAGAAAAAGCGGTGTGCCCAAGGCGAAGAAGGCGCTGGCCTGCAAACTGGCCAAGGCCGTTTGGCATGTCATGGATGGAAAGGAGTTCGAGGTGAAACTGATGTTTGGATAAACGGGGCCCCGCCGGGAACCAGAAAGGGGTCTGGAGAAACCACTAGGCTGATTGGAATCCGGCGGCGCCCCACCTCTATTGCTTGAAACGCGGTTGCCCCGTCGCTAGCCCCAAAGGGTCTGGAAACCCGCAAGGGAAACCACTCTGACTGAATAGGCGGTCGGCGGGTACAAAAGGTTTTCTGGTTCCGCGAATGCGGAATGGGGATGCGGCACAAGGCGGGGATGGTTGTTTCCGCCGCCGACATCCGAGATCCAGATGGGTGACTGAACAACCACGTGACGAAGACCCGGAAGGCAGCGAACGTTCAGCAATGGAAAATGATGTGGAACCGATCAACCAAAAGGAACAATTGGCAAGCCGTTGAGAAACGGCCATGGAAGGGTGTTTTGTGTTTGACCGGAACCTCTAATGGGTGACCCCTTTCTTGACCCCTTTCTAAATTCATCGGCTGACCCCTTTCCATCTGTAGGAACCGCCGGATGCGGACCCGCATGTCCGGTGGTGTGGGGAGGGGGAGCTAAAAACTCCCCCTTACCCGATTTCTGCTTATTTTTTCTTCAGCACGTAATAACTGGGCTTTTTCCCTCGCTTGGTAACATCTCCACTAATCCATTGGAAAAACAGGTAAGTCTCCCCCTTGATCTCATTAATGTAATAATGGGCAGGCCATTCACTATCCGGGTCTACTTTTCCTTTTGTCCAGCTCTGTTGATATTCATCGACTTTTTTGTTGCTGCATGTGACATACCCACGCTTATGGAAATCGAGCTCCAATAAAAACAAATCACCTTTCCACTGTTTTGTGGAAGGATCGAATTGATCGATGGTTTTTACAAAATCAACGGTCTTCCATCTTCCCACAACTTGCGGATCTTTTTCGAAGGCATTGGCTGTTGAGCAAATCATGAGTGCAGATGCCAATGTAATGATACCGACTATTAACTTTGATCTCTTCATTTTATTTCCCCGTGGTTAGTTAATTTATTTCAGCAGAACGTTTGAGAGGAGCCGACATGGGAATAAATGTCGCCTTCAAAATCAGGCGTTGTACCGTGTCGGCTCACTCGACTGGGTACGCCCGGCATGATCGTAGGCTTATGGGGTTTAAGTCCCCTATACG
>CBDVCB010000168.1:0-3370 GCA_965372395.1 uncultured bacterium | reverse complement strand
GTAGGCAATTAAAGTGCTTGATTGTTCGGATCAAATCGGTACTCTGCTCGGGTCGTTATCTCTGTAAGGTGCGACTGCACGGTTGGGAGGGCTCTGTGATGGATTGCGGGTTTCTCCCATGGCACGTGAAAAAGTGCCGAAAGAGTAGGATTTACCGATAGGGGGCGAGAGGCGCTTTCTGGATGGTTTAGAGGAATAGGGTTATTAGTTGTCGGTAAACATTGCCCGCGGGCCCTGATAAACGCGCGGTGGATACGGTGTTTAAATGTAAAAAATAGAGGGGAAAGAAAATGATTAAAACCTATATTACGACTTTGTTATGCGTTTTTATGGCTGGCGCCCAGCTGGTTCAGGCCCAGGAAAGCATGGATGATATTTTGGCGGACTTGGATGCTGCCTCGGGATCCAGCGCTCCGGAAGCCGTTGTTGAAACCGCGCCCGCCGGTGCTGTAGACGTTGCTCCGGCAGCAGTTAATTCCTCCGCGGAAGTGGTTTCGTCTGGCGAAACGCCAAGTGGGAATGTTGAAGTATCCGCCCTGTTCGACCGTGGACGCGCATATTTCCAAGCAGGAGAGTTTGATCAAGCGGAAGCTATTTTCGAAACCATGCTGGCTATCGATCCCTACGATACGCGTGCGATGAAGTACCTTCGGCGTACAGCCGCGCGCAGAGGTTCCATGGAGGCGAGGAAGCAGTCTTCCACCCGCGCGCAGTTCATGGCCAATGTGGAGGAGTCTTGGAACACAGAGCTGAAAACGAGAGTCGCAGTCGAGGATTCGGATGAAACGACAAAAGCCGATCCCAAAGACCTTGCCGTTCAGCAGCTGGAAGCCCGCATCAAGGCCATCATGATCCCCACCCTTGACTTCCGCGATGCCAATATCATGGACGTGGTCCTCTTCCTCTCCGAAACATGCCGCCGCCTGGATTCCAATGGCAAAGGCGTGAATATGCTGCTGCTCGGCATGGGCGATTCATACGACGCCGAAGGAAACAGCATCACGATCTCCATTCGCGACATGAGCCTCTACGATGCGCTGCAGTACATCGCGGAAATGGCAAAGCTCAAGATAGAGGTGCAATCCAGCGCGATTGCCATCATGCCGATAACCTACGCCCCTGCGAAAGCCATGGTTCTCCGCTCGTACGACATCAGTCCCGACGTAGGCGCGGATTTGGGATCCGCCTCCGCCTCCGGTTCCGATGACGGCGGTGGCGGGGACGACCTGTTTGGCGATTCCTCCGCTTCCGAGCCTTCCGCCGGTCCGGCGGATGTAACCGGGTTCTTCTCTATCATTGAATTCCCTGACGGTGCATCGGCGATGTACCAGCCGCGCTTCCAGAAGCTGTTCGTGAAAAACACGCCCAAGAACCTTGAAGCGCTGGAAGCCATCCTTTCCGACATGGAAGACAAAGCGATCGCACGGCGCTCGCAGCAGGTTGAAATCGAAGCCAAATTCGTGGAGTTCAACGAAGGCTCCCTAGAAGAACTCGGTTTTGACTGGAGCGTATACGGCAGCGGAACCGTCGGTGGATTCGGACTGAAGGACGGCACCTATTTCAATGCGGTTAATGGATTCGCCAACCCACGGGCTCCCTATGATCCCGCCGGCAACCACTTCCCCGGCTCGGGCAACTCTGCTGGCCCCATTCCTGATCCAGGTCCGTATACCCCCAAAACCACGCCTACCCCCATCCATATCGATCCGGTTAGCGGCTATGAAAAGATCATCGGCAACGGGCAGAATATCTTTGGTGCCGGCCAACGCTCCAATGCCGGTGTGTTCAGTGCTGCGCTATCCGGCGTCGTTTCCAAGATGGGCGGCCCCGTCCCGGCCATGGTGTTCGGCAATGGCGATGTTGATCTGCGCATCACCGCAATGGAACAGGAAGGCACAGCCGATGTTCTGTCTGCACCGAAAGTCACCACCAAGAGTGGTAACGAAGCGATCATCCGAATTGTTGAAGTCCACCGCTATCCGCAGGACTATGACGTGGAAACCGGCCAGCGTACCGCTCCGGTCGTGAAGCCGCAGGACTGGGAAGACTTCGATCTGGGTGTTTCCCTCAAGGTGACCCCGGTGGTTGATTCCGACAGCAACACGATCGATCTCGACCTGATGCCGGAAATCACCAAGTTCAAGGGATTCGACCTCTACGTTGTTGGCTACAATGCGTACGACGCCGGCGGGAACAACGACTTTAAACGGGGCGGCGATGGGTCTACCCTGTTTGCCAAAATGCCCTTCTTCGAAAAGCGTTCCGTTCAGACGCAGGTCACCATCGCCGACGGAAACACCGTCCTGATGGGCGGGTTGGTTGATGAGCGCACCGAAACCTTCCGCGATCAGATTCCGTTCCTGGGGGATATCCCCTACCTCGGACGTCTTTTCCGCACCGAAGGTTCGCGGAACTCAAAGAAAAACCTCGTGATCTATGTGAAAGCCACTCAGGTCGATGACCATGGGATGACTCAGGCCGACCGCGAGATATCCCGTCAGGTTACCGCTAACTAGACGAGGATTGGCATCCCGGAAGAAACCCGCCCCGAAGCCTCGGGACGGGTTTTTTGTTTTCCGGTTTTAGCGACGCAAAACCAAATCACCTATATCGGGGCAAGAGCATGAAATTTGTTGCATTTGACTTGGAAACCACAGGCATAAAACCGAGGGAAGACAGGATTGTCGAAATCGGCGCCGTGCTCTTCGACGGTTCCTGTGCGGTCACGGGCTACGGCACCTTGGTTGATCCCGGCATACCGATTTCCCCCGACGCTTCCGCCGTGAACGGCATCACCGACGAAATGGTGAAGGGCAAGCCGCGCATAGCCGATGTGCTCGGTGGATTTGCGGACTTTTGTGGCGATCTTCCCCTAGTGGCGCACAATGCGCCGTTCGATTTTAAATTTCTGCTGGAGGATATTAATCTTCTACGCGCCGTTGCACCCAAGGGTGTGATTCTCGACAGCCTTCCGCTGTCCCGCAAGGTGTTTCCCGGCTTGCCGAACTACAGGTTGGGGACGCTGGTGCGGCACTTTGGGTTCCCCAGCGGAACCTTCCACCGGGCGGAGGAGGACAGTGCCTACTGTGGCCTGCTTTTCGACAAGATTCTCCAGACCTTGGAAATGCGTTGCGAGCCATGCTCGGAGGCTGACCTTGTCCGAATGATCGGAAAGGGGGAAATGCGCTTTCCGCACTATGCCCCGCAGTCCGATCAACTTGACCTGTTTTAACGACACCAACCCATTCTCGAGAGCAAATGAAAATCGCCTTTTTCTCCACGAAACCGTACGACCGTAAGTTTTTCGATCTGGCCAATCAGGAATTTGGCCACGAAATCACCTACTTTGAAACCCGCCTGACCCGCCAAA
>CBDVCB010000167.1:0-3449 GCA_965372395.1 uncultured bacterium | reverse complement strand
ATAATTAAAGTCGGCCAGTTCCTTTCCGAAGTCGTCGAGTTGCTCGCTGGCATTGTCGAGGCGCTTGGCGAGGCGAAGGAATTCCTTGCGCAGAAATCCCGTAAGTTCCTTCTGGGCGGAAAAAAAGCGCATCTGCCGTGCCCGGCTTGTGCACACCTTGGAGAGGGCGTCGGCGCTATCGATCAAATCGTTGCGGATTTGCTTGTTGGTGTTGTCGAGCTGGTGTTGAGTTATCCGTTTGTTGGATATGCGTTCGATCCGGCTCACCACTTGATTGTGGTTTTTCGCCCATTTCAGGAGTCCGGGATCCGGGTGGTTCTCGGTTGAAACCTTGATGTAGGGATTGTTGAACCACGCCCAGATGATATCGAAGATTTCATCAATGAGCGCATCGTTTTTCAGGTAGGCCGCACCGTATTTCTCGTTGTATTTTTTCCAGTTGACGGCCTTCCATTGCATGCCGGTGAGGCGGTAGCAAAAGCGGCGGGTTATGGTTTTTGGTTCGTCGTCGTCTTTGGTTTTTTTGTCGGTGGAAAAGCGCACAAAGCTGGCAATGCCAATCACCTCCCGGTCGAGGTTGAGCACAGGGCTACCGCTGTTTCCGGAAACAAAGTCGGCGGAAACCTCGACGAGTTCGGATCCTATGCTCGTGACTTTTCCGTAGAGTTCCGTTGCAACCCCGCCGCCATCGCTGTTGCCGAACACTCCGACCGGGGCATCCATTATTGGACTGTTTGCAATGTCAAGTCCGGCCTCGGTATCGAGCAGCAGCCGGGCAATATCCCGGGTTGCGGAGAGTTCAACCTTTTTAGGGCGCAGAACCTTTCCGGAAGTCGTCTTGAACCGGATGCGGTCGCCTCCCATAATAACGTGTTGGTTGGTGAAGATGTAGTAGCGGCCATCCATCTTGGCAACGAATCCGCTTCCCACGGCAATGTCGTGTTCAATCACAACCAGATGGTCCTGGATATCGTTGAAGGAGTAGGTGAATTGTTCTTTGAGAACCTTTTCCTTGTTCTCTTTCTCGGCGAATGCGGTGCCGCATGCCAACAAAAGCAGCATCAGTGGATAGCGCAAGGTCTTTTTTTTGGTCATGATTCGTTCTCTGTTGGGGTTTCCTCAAAGTACTCAATGGTGCGTTTTGAAAATTTTTCGCCAGCCTTTTCCTTTTTCGAACCCTTCAGGTTGTATGCCTGCGTTAGGCACTGGAGCCAGTTTCCGTGTTGGTCCGTGCTCAGGTATTCAAAAACCTCGAGTAGCTTGCTGCCATCTTCCCGGTCGTGGTACAGCTCCTTGGACTGCAGGTTATCGTCGTTCCAGCCCAAGGCGATGGAATATTTGATCCGCTTGCGTTTGTCATAGGCAAGATACTGCACCGCCTTGTTGTCGGCTCTACGCTTATATTGGCTGTACGAGATCGGTTTCCTGTTCTTATCCATGCGCTTGGTGGCCATGTGGTATTTGGCAGGGGAGTATTCCTGAATTTCGATCTCGCCCGATTTGGGGCTCGTCAGGGCAATTTTGCGCGATGGAACATTGATGACGACCTCGTATTCGTTGGTCACACCTTCCCCTGCCTTTTCAAAGCGGTAGTGGGTGTGGCACCCCGCTTCATTGTAGGAGTTGGTGACGAAAAGCGATATTTCATCTTTGGTGTTCCATTTGGTTCGGGTTAGCAAGTTGCCCTGTTCGTCATAAACCCGTTCCTCCTTGTAGTTCCGATCCGACATATTGTAGCTGTATTCTGTCACGATCTTTTTAACCGGTCCGAAAAGATCGTTTTCAATGCGGTCGGGCACTTTGATGTCAAGATGGGTTTCTTGCGCGAATGCAAGGATGGGCAGGGAGGCTACGGCGATCAGGGTTCTTTTGATTCTGGAATCTAAATGCATGTATTATTTGTACATGCTTTCGGTTTTGTCGGGAAGAAAAATTCTTTACCTGATTGATTTTAGCTCGATTCGCGGCAAGCCATCCGATACGAATGGGCGGGAGTGCAACCATGATCAAAGACCTATCCATCTTGATGCTGAGCGCTGCGGCGATTGTCGGCGCAGTGCGGTTTTTGCTGATTCCCGGTATTGGAAAAATCGGCGCGGCACTGAAGTTTTCGGCGAAGGTGCGCGGGCAGATGATCGGCTATGCGACCAGCGTTCCCGAGCTCACCGTGCTGGTGGCGGGGGCGCTGGCGGGGGTGTTCAACGCGGGGCTGTGGAATATCGCCGCGTCCAACATCATCAACTGGGTGTTGTTTCTCGCCACGGTATTTGCCTTCCGCCAGCAGCTCGATTTGAAAAACAAGGTATTCACCGATGAGATTGTGTTTGGGATACTTTCCGTCGTCATTCCTTTGCTGATGTTCGTCGCGCACATTGCTACGAGCTACGTGACGGCGGTCGGCCTGCTCGGGTTTTTCGTGTTCTACAAAATCATGGACAAGCGGCTCAACAAGGCGGGGAAACCTGCCCCTGTTCCTCCGGGTTCGGAGAATGGGACGCTTGGCGGCGGTTCTGTTTTTCTCGTTGTTGGGGTTCTGGTGATCCTTCTTTCCGGAAAATTTCTGGGCAGCAGCGCCGGTTCGCTTATTAAGCAACTCAACGTTCCGGCATGGGCGGTGGGCTGGATTCTCGGGCTGGTGACCTCGGTCTGCGAGTTGACCTCGTTCATCGAGATCTATCGCATGCACAAGCCGAAAGACAGCCCGCGCCACATTAAGGACACGCAGGAAGCGATCGACGCCTTGGTGGCCTCGAACGTCTCCAACCTTGGACTCATCCTCCCGATCGGGATGGTGGTCTATCTGCTTGTGTCCTGACGGAGTCCGCACCGATTTTTGAATTTTGATCGAGCGGTTTTGAAACCTTGAGTCCCTGTATTTCGCAGTGTATTTCCGGATCAGACGAACAAGTTTTTACACGGAACAACTGGCGGGAAAATGCGCCCGGATTCAAATAATTGGAAAAACTTCTATTAAACGACACGGAAACCTTGCTAATTTCCCTGCCTGATCCGAAGCAAAAGCATTGGGAATGAAAAGAAAGAACACCTATGGAATAGCTTTATAAAGACAATTTAATGCGTTAACGCGCAGTACGTTTCACTCAAAAACCGCTAGTTTTTAGTCAAAGGAACGAACTGAACGAAGACGCGCCGAACACGGCGCGGCTCCTTTTGTTCATTTTCCTTTGACGGGCGTCTAGCGGTGCCTTGAGTGAGGCGTGGATGTTTGGAGTCGCGCTCTTTCTTTGCGGAACTCCTGGCGATGTGAAAAACAATAAAAGGAGGGGAAAATGAAATATTTGGGTTTGTTGATGGCCGTTATCATGGTTGTTGCCGAGGTACATGCGGCGGATACCATCGGAACAATGGAAACCAAGACGGTTTCAAGCATCGAGGATCTGCG
This sequence comes from uncultured bacterium, assembly GCA_965372395.1. Taxonomy (GTDB): domain Bacteria; phylum Verrucomicrobiota; class Kiritimatiellia; order Kiritimatiellales; family Pontiellaceae; genus Pontiella. The sequence goes on along the minus strand of CBDVCB010000167.1, from coordinate 46 downwards.
GACTCTTCTTCGTAAATCTCAAAAAGAATGGATGGCGATTTCGCCG
>CBDVCB010000166.1:0-3469 GCA_965372395.1 uncultured bacterium | reverse complement strand
TAGGTTGAATGGAGGAATCCGTAGCGCGGCCCCAGTTGCGTACTTGACGAAAGATTAGTTTAATCTATGCTACGGCTTTGTTTTTCAATTGGAGAAGACTGTTTTGAGTTCACAAAAATTCTTTCGCAAGTCGGACTGGATCGCCTGTCTGGCGGCCTTTCTTGTTTCATTAACCGTCTATGTGCTCACCCTCCAGCCCACGGTCGGCCTCGAGGATTCGGGCGAACTGGTCGTGGCATCGGACTATCTCGGCGTGCCCCACCCCCCCGGCTATCCGATCTGGACGCTGATGACCTGGTTCTTCCAGTGGGTATTCCACTCGGTCACGTTCCACGGTCATCCCAATCCAGCGTGGGCAGTCAACCTCTTTTCCGCCGTGGCCGGTGCCGCCGCCTGCGGCGTTCTGGCTCTGCTCATTAGTCGTTCCGGAATGGATCTGCTGCGCAGCCTCAAGAAGGAATCCGGCATGCTCGGCGAAAAGACCGAAAGCCTCTTCTGTGCCGCCGCCGGATTTGCCGGGGGGCTGCTACTGGCCTTTGGGCAAGGGATGTGGTCGCAATCCGTGATTGCAGAGGTCTACTCGCTCAACATTCTCTTCCAGTCCCTGCTCCTGCTGTTCCTCTACCGCTGGATGTGCGAACCAAAACAAAGCCATTGGCTGATCCTCGCCACGTTCACCTTCGGCCTAGGCATCACCAACCACCAAACCTTGATGTTCATGGGGTTGTCCATTGCCGCAGCCATCCTCTTCCGCAATCCCAAGCTATTCCGCGACTTCGCAATCACAGGCCTGTTCTATGTCGTCATGGTCATCATTAACAAATTTGCGGGCGACTCAGATTGGGCATGGGCCAGTGGCCCTGAACACATTGGCTTCTGGTTTTGGACGGCCTACGCCCTCATCATACCGATCATTGCGGGTTTCACGTTGCCGAACGGCAAGGTGGTCGGCCCAACCTTCCTGGTCATGTGGGTTGGATTGGCGTTCTACCTCTACATGCCCTTTTCCTCCGACCAGAACCCTCCGATCAACTGGGGCTACCCCCGCACCTGGCAGGGCTTCATGCATGCCCTCACAAGGGGACAGTATGAACGCGTAACGCTCGCGCACGTCTTCACCCCGCGCTTCCTCCAGCAGATCGGCGCATACATCATCGACCTACGCGCCCAGTTCTATGGCCCGGTAGCCCTGCTTGCGGCGGTTCCCCTCATCTTCATCCCCACCTTTGGGAATAAAACAAAAGCTTGGTTCAGCTACTCAGTGCGCGTGAACCGCACTCAGTACCTGCTCGAAATATTCTATTGGTTGACGTCGCTAACTATTATTTCCATTGCAACCATATTGCTCAATTATGGAGGGAAGCCTTCCGCTTTCCCGCCCATAGTGGTTGCCGTATTCCTTATTTCACTATCCATTTCCACACTCATGATGCCAATGTCAAAACGCTTACATGACATTGGCATATCGAAAGCTTTTCTCCTTCTATTATTAGTCCCCCCGATCAACCTCATACTTCTTGCTGTGCTTTTATTCAAGAGAGGGACTAACGGATCAAATTCCTTTGGTGATCAACCTCAGGAATCTACGAATCAGTTATCATATCGCAATGGTGGATGGTTACTGACCACGTTTGTGGGCTTCTTCTTCGTAAGTATCGTCTTTATGGTGCTGCACAACCCCAAGATGGACATCCAGAACCAGTTTATTGGGCGTACCCAGTACATCCAATCGCACGCGCTATACGTCATTTGGCTCGGCTACGGCCTGCTTTTGGCCATGGCCTGGCTGGAGTCACTGGTGAAAAACAATCCCGTCACGAAGATCGTCGGCGTAGCCATGGTCTTGATGCTTCCGTTTGCGCTGGTGTACAAAAACTACCATAACGACCGCCAGAAAATGGTTGTTGGCGGATGCGAGCAGAACGGCCATGACTTTGGCTGGCAGTTCGGCAACTGGCAATTGCAGGGCGTCGACGGAATCAAAGAGGACATGCAAGCCTGGCACTCCCCCTCCGAGTTTGAGCAGCAATGGGCCGCCTATCCCAACAAGGCCTACCCTCAGCCGATGGGATCGAACGCCATCTTTTTCGGCGGCACCGATCCGGGTCGCTTTGTGCCAACCTACATGATCTATTCCGCCAAGGTGCGCCAGGATGTCTACCTCATCACCCAGAACGCGCTGGCCGACAACACCTACATGAACGTCATGCGCGACCTCTATGGCGACCAAATCTGGATTCCCTCCCCGATCGATAGCAATTTCGCGTTCCAGAAATATATCGAAGGCGTGCGATCCGGCAAGATACAAGCCGGTGCCGACGTCAAGACCGAAGGCGGCAAGGTGCAGGTGCAGGGCGTCGGCGGGGTCATGAAGATCAATGGCTTCCTAAGCAAGTGGATCTTCGACCACAACCAATACATCACGGAAACCAAAACGGACGAGTCCACCCGCCACATCGGCTCCGCCGTCGTTTACGAGGATCCGGTGGTTGACCCGAAAACGGGGCTTCCCCCACTGCGCACCTTCTATGTGGAAGAGAGCTATGTACTGCCGTGGATGTATCCCTACCTCACGCCCAACGGGTTGATCATGAAGATCAACAACAAACCCACCCCGCTCACAGACGAGGTGGTCAAGAACGACACCGACTTCTGGAACTGGTATTGCGACCGCCTGCTCAACGACGAGAAGTTTATCCGCGACATCGTCGCGCGCAAGTCGTTCTCCAAGTTGCGCAGTTCCCTCGCCGGCCTCTACGCCGCCCGCGGAAAACCCAAGGAAGCCGAAGCCGCCTTCCACCAGGCCGTGTTGCTCTACGACCTCAGCCCTGAAGCCAACTTCCGCCTGGGCGACCTCATCGCAAGGCAGGGCCGGTTCGACGAAGCCATCGCCCTTTTCGATGTTCTCCTCGAAAAGGATCCAAACAACGAAAAAGCGCGGGAATTCCAGAAGCGTCTGGAGAAATTGAAGAATATCGGCGCACAACGACAGCAGCTCGAACAACGGCTTAAAAGCGGAAACATTGAGTTCACCAACGCCATGCAATTGATCTCCATTTATCTCCAGACGAGGAAGATTCCCCAAGCCGATGCCCTCGCAAAACAAATGCTGGCCAGCAAAACCATGCAACCCCATATGATCCTGCAACTTGCACAATATATGGCACAGGGCCAGCGCTATGCGGTGGTTGAACAAGCACTCAAAAAATATACCACCGTCCAGCCAAAGGATCCAAAGGGCTGGATCAACCTCGCGGCTCTCCAACTGGTTCTTAAAAAACAAGGGGAAATGTGGGTGTCGATCGACAAAGCCATTGAAATCGGCGGCGAGCCTACACGCAGCATTATCCGCAAGGACAAGCGCTTCGACTCCATCCGAAGAACCCGGGAGTTCCAACAGCGCATCCCTCCCATGCAGGGGGGCAGCGGCAACATGGGGCTTGCCCCTCTTCCTGGGTTGTAAAAACTT
>CBDVCB010000165.1:0-3563 GCA_965372395.1 uncultured bacterium | reverse complement strand
AGAGCGCAACAACAGCATCGCCTGGTATGCTGATACGGTGGACGATCTGGTGCTCTCCGGAACGACTAGTGCGATCGAAAACCCGCTGCCGACGATCGATTTCTTCATGGCCACTCCTGGCTTAGTTGACGTTGGCGGCACGGTCACGCTCTCTTGGGCGGTCACCAATGCGGACACGCTGGCCATCAACCAAGGCATCGGTGACGCCACGAAAATGACCTCTACCCAGATTGTTGTAAACGCCGAAACCACCTACACCCTTACCGCCACCAATACGAACGGTATCGATACCGCCGATGCCACGGTACGTCTACATTTGAACTCCCCGAATATTCTGCTCGTTCTTGTCGATGACATGGGCTCCGAAGACACTTCGGTGGATTTCAACTATGACACGGCGGGAAATCCGGTCGATCGTATTGACCCCACTACCGTGGGACTCCCTGCCTTTACCACGGACAACCGGCACTTCATCACCCCCACCATGGAAACCCTTGCCGCCAATGGAATGAAGTTCACCCGCGCCTACGCCTGCCAGGTCTGCTCGCCCACCCGCTGCAGCCTCATGACAGGGCAGAACTCCGCCCGCCACGGCACCATCCAGTTTCTCAGCGGTGGCGGAAGCCTGTACAACATAAAGTGCCCGCCCAATCCCGGCCTGAAGGACTACAACCGCACCCTTGCGGAGATCCTGCGCGATGCCGGATACCGCACGATCATTGCGGGCAAGGGGCATATGGGCACTGCCTTTAGCAGCTCGGTCAACAACTATATCACCCCTGCTCCCCCGGCCAGCGACTATTACGGCTTCCAGATTAATATTGGAGCCTCAAACTTAGGTTCGCAGAGAAGCTACTACGCGAATGCCTCGCCTGCGTTTGGACTCAACGCTACAGTAGCCGGCACGGCCTTCATGAACGAGTATCAGGATAAAACCTACAACCAGCTTGATCCTGCCACCTATCCGCCCGGGCATCCCCAAGCCAACGAACCGGTCTATCTCACCGAGGCACTCACTCGCGAAATAAATGACCGGATTGAATCCAGCGTATCGGAGGGGCTGCCGTTTTTTGCTTATTTCTCCCACTATGCCGTACACGACACCCATCTGTTAGATCCCCGTTTCAGCGCGAACTACCCGGGGCTCAGTGGAGATGTCCTTGACTTTGCCACAGAAATCGAGGGAATGGACCAGTCTCTTGGCGACGTGCTCGCCAAACTCGAAGAACTCGGTGTCGCCGAAGACACCCTTGTCATTTTCATTGGCGACAACGGGAGTGATTCGTTCCCCCGCGGCCCGAAGGATCCGCCGACCCTAACCATGACCAACCCGCTGCGAGGTGAAAAAGGCATGCACTTCGAGGGCGGCATCCGCGTCCCGTTGCTCATCTCGTGGGCCAAACGCGATGCGGCCAATCCCTTCCAGCAAGCACTCAACATTCCTTCCGGCAGTCGCGAAGACGACATCGTCATCGTAGAAGACCTCTTTCCCACCATCCTTGCCGCTGCCGGCGTTCCGGTTCCCGGCACCGATGACGATGGGACCCTCCTTGTTCTGGATGGCCACGATCTCGGCCCCTACCTGCGAGGCACAGCGGGGACGCACCGTCCGCAGAGAATCATCACCCATGCCCCGTGCGACAGCCGTAGCGAGTTCTTTACCACCTTCCACGACGGGTTTTGGAAGCTGGTCTACAGCTACGCCACCACCACGCCAACTGACAAGTCCACGAGTGTTCCGCTGGGCTCGTATCAGCTCTACGATCTTGCCACCGATATGCAGGAAGCCTACGACCTCGCCGCGGCCCATCCCGACCGCGTCATGCGCATGGCTCGCGACATGGTTGCCGAGCTCGAGAAGCTCGGCGCACCTTATCCGATCCTTCGGGCCTTCGACTCCGATCTCGATGCCCTTGGACTCCCCTCGGCAGCCAACGATGTCCACCCCGTCATCTTGCCGTTGCTATCCGGCGTGGATCTCGATGCCGACGGGTTGGACGACAACACCGAGGATCCCAACCGCAACGGACTGGTCGATTCCTCCGAAACCGATGCCGACAACGACAACACCGATGGCGATGGCACCCCCGATGGCGCCGAAACCCGCACCGGCACCGACCCGCTTGATGCGGAAGACGACTTTGTTGGCGAGTGGGTTTCCGAGGCTGCCGGAGGCTTTACCGCCACCTGGCCATCGGCGCCAGGTGCCTTCTATGAAATCCAGACGACGGATGATCTAACGGACTGGTCCGACCCGCCCATCGCCACGGCGATCGCGGCCAGCGATCCCGGAACCACCACCAGCTACACGGTTCCCGCCAGCAGCGATTCCCTGCGGTTTTACCGCATCGGTCTGCTTCCCTGATCCGTCTCCTCGAAGTCTGTTGTGACTTCTCGGGGTCATAGGTGTAGTGCGGGACTTCTCTGCTTGCAAGAGGGCGCGCCCTCTTCGGGAGGCACGCGCTACACCCGCAGGGTGAAGAAAACACGGGGTCGCTAATGATTGAAGATTAATACACAGCGAACAGGTTGTTCTTTTCAGCGGGATTCTTCTTTGGGGGGTTCAAAGCGGTCGCAGGTATCGGTGGCCTGGACCTCCTTTTTGTGGGTGGCACAAAACTGGGTGAACGGATTGACGATATAGTTGGCGCAATGGCGGCAGAGGCGCTGGTTTTCCCCCTCGTCGAAAACCTCGACCTTCGCCGAACGGTCGGCCTCGGTGAAGATTTCCGGCTCGTTCTCTTTCGACTTGAACGGCACCTCGTCTTCGGAAGCATATTCAAACCCGCAGGTTGAGCAGGTCAGCTTTTCGCCGGTTTTTTCAAAGCCGTCATAAACCGCCTCTCGATTGAGCAGGGAGTCCGCCCCGCAACTATTGCAAATAATTTCAACTGCGCTCATGGGGCGTAATATGCAACTAAGCTGAATAATATTCCAACTGGTTCCATCAATATTCTTGGTAAACGGCGTGGCCGGCGGCGACGAGGGCGTCGTTCACATTGCTCCAAACCCCGTCCTGCTCGATCCATATTTCAGCAAGGTAGCGACCATATTTCCCGCGTCGATCCTTCAGCGTTTCAATAATGATTTTTTGTCCATCGATCAAGTCGCGCAGAAAGTCGCGCGACTCCACGCCGAGGGCCTTCTCCGACCCCGTCATTTCCGGCGCGTTGATCCGCAGGAGCCGCAGTTTTTCATTGCGGAGCCAAATGCCGAGGCCCAGGTCGATATCCACCCGGCAGGTATCGCCGTCGTAGACCGACCGCACCTGCGCCGTGTAGTGGAAAAGCTCCGCATCCTTTGAGATCAGGTTCAGCTTTTTCCCCAGAGCGGCCATATAGGTTTCCAGCGTGCCGACGCGAAAACCGGAATCCCCGCTCTCTATTCGGCTGACGGTTGCCTGCGTGAGACCCGATTTTTTAGAGACTTCGTTCTGCGAAATCCCCGCCTTTTCCCTTTCCCGTTTCAATAGAGGGCCGATTCCTGATCCAGTTTGCATGCTCATAATCTCCTTTTTACTATATCATTACTGATATAATTTATGGGTTTATTTGTCGTTTTCA
>CBDVCB010000164.1:0-3607 GCA_965372395.1 uncultured bacterium | reverse complement strand
GGGTTTTGCCGCAGGGCATTCACCGTACAGTTCAAACGCCGCAAACCGTCTCTGTCATAACCGTAGGCATCTATTAACTCGCGAAAAGAATTCAGCGAACTCAATTCCCAATCAGGAACCTTTGCAAAGAGCGTTTTTCTGGTGTTGCTCTCTCGGCGCTTTGACTTCAACTCAATACCCTTGTAATCGGGTAAAGGGCTGCTATTGATCTGCAATCCCAACGCAGTTTCCAATGTTCTCCCAATGGCTGTAGAGCCAGAACATTCAGCAGGTATGTATCCGCTACGTGCTATATCATGCAACTTCGCCAATAGTTCCGTCGCCGTTGCATTGACTTCACGTGCCGGACGCATTTCCCCAAGCAGAGAAGCAAATGCATCATCGGAGGACTCCCGTTCTTGAAAGTTGCATACGGATAGATTCAATGCGTACAGCACATTGCTTTGAGCCACGACCACCAACATTTCATTCGCCCGGATCATCGACTTCAAACCTGCAAACCAAATGCGCGGATCCCCCTTCTTTGTTTGGGGTCGATATAAAGAAGCAGTGCTTCTTTTCAATTCGCCTTCACCCACAACGACAGCTTCAATACAAACCTTGTGCTCTTGACCTTGTGCCTGCGTGGCATAATCGTGAATGCCTTTCTGCAACAGGAATTCCCTTAACGGGGCGATCGCATCCATAATGGACTTCCGCCACCCCGTAGCGGTAAGCAACAAAAAGGAAAACTCTATGTCCCGACCAGCGAGATAGGTTGCATTCGCCTGCTCAAGATCAGAAAGTTCTCTCATGGCTCTGCCTTTGTTCCCCGAAGTATTTCGGCAAACCGTTGGCCAATTTGATGTGCCAGCTTCACGGGAACTGCATTCCCTATCTGCGTATACTTTGGCACATCCCGATCCCAGATTCCCTTGTCTGGATCTCCGGCCCGGCGACGGCCGCCCGTCGTTCGCGGCCCTTTGAAAATATAATGATCAGGAAACGTTTGAAGCCGCGCCCACTCCCGAACGGTCAGTGCCCGAGGTTGGCAATAGTGCACATAATCCTCTGGCAACGAAGTTACGGTAATGTTGGGCCCCCCTCCGTTCCAGCGTACAGGTAAAACCCGCTGCGCAAATTTCTTCGTGCGCATGTGCTCTGGAATTTCCCCGTCATGGTCAATCATGTATTGGAATTTTTCACGGATTTTATCCGCATGTTGGGAATATCCCTGCTCGGTCACCTCATCCCCTTTCCGGGAGATCTTTCCATTAAGTTTGGTTCTCACTTCTTTCTGAAATGCTGTCTTTGCGCCATTTGGATAGCTGGAAGTACTCTTTTTTCCTAAATAGTCGGGATCGACCAAATCCCCGAAGACCTCCACCAAATCCGGAGGCATCCCCATTCCCTTAGGCAAGACACCATCACTTACTGCCGACATAACAGGATTCCCTGCACTATCAAGTTTAGCCACGGGCAATGTGGTAACATCATCGCGAATACCAATGATCAGCAACCGAGGGCGGTTTTGCGGAACTCCATAATCCTTGGCGTAAACCAGCTGCCACCGCACATTATATCCTTTGATAGAGCAAAGGGCCTTAAGGACCTCCTCAAAAATCTCACCCTTTCTTCCATCCTTGGCCCAACGGCTAACCATTAGTCCACGAACATTCTCGAATAGGAACATGCGCGGGCGAACAGCCTTGATCACGCGAACCATTTCCTTAAATAGGTGATTCGAAGGTATGTCCTTTTTGTGCAGATCGAAAGAGCGGCGGTGTCCGATTCCGGAATAGCCCTGGCAGGGGGGGCCGCCGCAAACCAAATCAATTTCCGGGATGCCATTCTCGCGCCAAAACCCGAGGTGCCGTGCAATTTTTTCATCCGTTAGATCCGAAATGTCGGCATATTGGAAATACCCGGCGGCATCCCGGTTGGCCAAATAGGTTGCAGCGGCATCCTTGTTGATTTCGCTAAACAACAACGGAGTAAACCCCGCCTCTTCCAAACCAAGGGAAAGCCCCCCGCAACCCGCGAAAAGATCGATGCATGTAAGCTCAGGAATAGAATCCAGCTTAACCTTCCAATCGAAATCAAGTAGCCCCTGCTTCTCTTCAATCCTTCCCGGATACTTTGGGGCGGGACAAATCATCTGTTCGAACTTCATCGCCACATGAGGCCAAATACTTTCAGCAGCATCCGGCAAAAAAGACGATTTCGAGCTGCCGTCCATCAACCAATGGCCAAGCATTGCATCAGAAATGGTGCCGCCGAGTTTTTCGTTTTCAGTTTCAAGGGCAACTCGCAGGTATCGGGTCGCCTCGGAGAGGGATAATTCTATCGGTTTACTCACCAGATCAGTTCCACCAAGTTCTTAGATTTCTTCAGCCAAATTTCGTTTTGACGCGATCAACCCGCATCACCAGCAGTATCAATAAAGCACGTTCAAAGGTTCTACCACCCCTTCCATCCGCACTCAACCATCAATCCCCATCTGGCAAACTAATCTATTCCGCAAACCCCGCCTCATTCCGTACGGCTTCGGCAACATGCGCCTCAACCAGTTCCTGCGTCATGGACTTTTCGCCGGGCTTGTTCTGGAGGATTCCCGGGATCGAATCGATGTAGGCCGGGGTAATGGGTCGCAATTCAATCGCATTGTCCACCGGTTTAAACGCGATGCGGGTACCGGGTTGAATGTCGTACTTGCGGCGCAGTTCCACCGGAATAGTGAGAACCGTCCTTTCGTTGTTACAATGGCTTCCATGGCTACCTCCAATGCTCGGAACAGTATCAGGCAAGGCGGAAACAACAAAGCTGCTTTCACGAACCCTGCGCCCTTTTGCGGCTATCCATCCCGCAGTTGGATCCTGATTTGCTCAACCAATCTCCGGTACCATCCAGCCAAGTTTTGAGCTTCGGCGGCATCGCGGACTTCCAAGATGCCTTCATCCACATAACCACATTCATGATACTGGGCAGTCCATTCATATTGCTCCGCACGGCAGCTCAAGCCATCCATAATCTGTCCCCAGTCGTTGCCTTCCAATGTAATCGTTACCTGTCTTTTCATCCGCGTACATTGGCGCCCATCTGCCGTCAACGTCCATAGACTATGAGTCTAGTTGAGCGCGCATTCGCGCGCGTTTTAAATATTAGGGTATTGAACCTCTCGTTTTACTCGTTATGTCCCAGAGGGCCATTATCTGCGCTTCGCTTCGGGGTTTTAAGCTACTGACATAGGGCGTATTACTCACGCCCGGTTGCCACTCCTTACAGTCGTTGCTTCCCGATGGTCAGCCTCGCTTCGCGTCCTCCGGTCGCTTAAGTCGCAAAGACACAAAGAAAAGAGAATCCCCTGTTTTGCGTTCTGGAACGCCCGGATAAAGTGATTTGACTTGCTTATATGCGGCAAGCGTTTAAACCGATACTGTCCTGAGCTCCGGAACGATTCAATACATTAACCTTATCAGGAGAAACGCAATGGGATCCAAAGACAAAGGAAACAAAGAAGCGAAAAAAGAAGCCAAGCTGAGCCCAAAAGAAAAGAAACAGGCGAAGAAAGATAAGAAAAACAACAGAACACAGGCGTAGTCGCACCCGAGGTAAGCGGACAGAGGAC
>CBDVCB010000163.1:0-3620 GCA_965372395.1 uncultured bacterium | reverse complement strand
CGGAGTCCGTCACACGGCTGCTAATCTCCTCGATCGCGCCGGTATCCGCGCGGCGGTAGCGGACATACACCGTGGCGATCGGATCGCGGCTTTCGCCATTCGGATCCAGCTCCAGGTCATACAGCGCCGTCACCGCCTGTCCCGATCCGACCTCGCCGGCATCCACGGTGTCGTCGCGGAACTGCTCCTTGGTGAGCTGGCGGTTTTCATAGCCAAGCTGGCGGTAGCGCAGCACGCGATCCGGGTTGAACTCGATCTGGATCTTGACGTCGCTGGCAATCACATGAAGCGTCGCCGCAAGCCGGTCGACCAGCAACCGCCGCGCTTCGTCCAGCGTGTCGATATAGGCATACATGCCGTCGCCCCGATTGGCCAACCGCTCCATCAAATCGTCGTCGTAGGTGCCCGCGCCGAATCCGAGCACAGAAAGATAGATCCCCTTGCGCCGATGCTCGCCGACTTTCTGCAGCATGGCCTCCGGATCCAGCTCGCCGACATTCGCCACGCCGTCCGACATGATGATGATCCGGTTCGAAGCCCCCGCCTTGAAGCCCGCGGTCGCCATCGCATAGCCCAGCTCCAGCCCCGCATCAAACTGCGTCGGGCCGCCGGGTTGCAGTTTGGCAATGGCCTTGAGCAACTCTGCCTTTTGAATCAGCGGGGTATGCTCCAGCACCAGCCGCGCCTCGCCGCCAAACTGAACCAAGGCCACTTCGTCCTCCGGCCCCAGCCCGTCGAGCAACAGGGCCAGCGACTTCTTGACCAAACCCATGCGCTCCGGAGTGCTCATCGAGCCCGACGTATCGATCACCAGCGTCAGCACCGCACCGCGATGGTCGTCGCGCCCGATGCGATAGCCCTTGATGCCCACCTTCAGCAAATCCATCCCCGTCCGGAACGGCGAGGGCGCCATTTCGCTGTGCACGGCAAACGTCTGTTTCCCGGCGGGCGGGCGGTAGTCGTAGTCGAAGCTATTGATGAACTCCTCCGTACGCACGGTCTCGGGAACAGGAAGTCCGCCCGCAAACAGTTGCTGCCGCGCCAAGCCGTACGCCGCCGTATCCACATCGATCGAGAACGTCGAAAACGCATTCTCCACCGCCAGCACATACGGGTTGAACCCCGCTGGCTTGCGCTGCGACAGCCGCTCTGGAACCGGCTCTTTGATGGACAGCGATTTTAGATGATCGATCCTGAATTCAACCCCGAGCTTGTCCGCAGCAGCCCTCGCTTCCGCTTTTTTCTCTTCCCACTCTGTATCAGAAAAGTCACCCGCAAACGCCACGGACTCGTCGGAACCCCTAGCCAAGCCAGCCCCTGTTCCAGAAGAGGCCAGATCCGGGAATTGGATATCGTGCAGATCGAGCGAAGCAACCTTGGCGGTAATTTTCGCGGTCGATTTGGGCTTGGAGGGTTTTTCCATCCGAAGATTGTTCAACGGCATTTTCGGAACCAAAGCTGGAGCAGATTCTGGACACGGACTCAAGGGTTCCACAACCGTATTTACACAAAAGCGATCCCCCTCCCCCAGATCGAAGCCAAGCGAGTCGAGACCATTGCCGTCCATATTGCCCAGCCCGCCTTTCATTCCGGTAATCTCCGGCATCCTGATTTCGGATTCACGGGAAGCCACATCTCTAGAAACGATCCGCTTGCGGAGCTTTGGCTTGGGTTTGGTCTTCGATGAATTAACTGGAACTTGAAGTTTTTTCGCTGGCATTTTTGGACGTGTCACTGTTTTGGCTTCGAAATTCGCTTCCTCCTTTACGATCACCTTTACCGCCACAAAACTAACGCTGATCAGAAACAGTACGCTGCAAACCGTTCCGGTCACCAATGCCGCCCGCAGTTTGGGACTAAACCAATAATCGGCAAACGTTGACTGGCGTACCGATACGCGGTGCGGGAGCGTTCGCCTCGCGGTGAGCTTTTCGGGGGCGGGGGCGGTTTCGAGGGCGGTGCCGAGGAGTTCGAGCGTCGCGCGCTGCGCTTCGAGCGCGGCGCGGCAGGCGGCGCAGCCGTCGAGATGGACTTCCAAGAGGTGGAAATCGTGGTCGTTGAGTTCGCCGTGCAGATAGGCGATCAGTTGTTTTTCAAATGCTTTGCAGTTTTTCATGATACCACCCCTGCCTGTCGCAGGCTTTGGGTCAGTTTTTTCGTTGCGGCATGGATGAGGGTCCCGACGTAGCCCTCGGAACGCTTGAGCACGCCGGCGATCTCGCGGTAGGACATCTCCTCCTGGAGCCGCAGCACCAGCACGGCGCGCTCGTTGGGCTTGAGGACGTGGAGATGCCGGAGCACCAGCGCGTGGCGTTCGTCGCGGTCGCGCTGGTCGTCGTTGTCGGTGGAATAGGACAGGGATTGGTTCGACTGCTTTTGGTGCAGCAGGCGGCGGCGGGATTCCTTGCGGATATAGTCGATCGCCGTGTTGTGCACGGTGCGGAAGAGCCAACCCTTGAGCGGAACCCTGCGGACGGCGACCCGCTTCCAGTTTCCATGAAGCCGGATGAAGGTTTCCTGCACCACATCCTGTGCGGCATCCTCGTTGTTCAATATGCGCGAGGCGTATCGCAACAGACCAGATTGATACTGCTCCACAACACCCTCCAAATTCAGGTTATTCGGCGGCGTTCCACCGCCGCCCGCCCGTTGATCCATCATCTTAACGATCCTTCGTCTTGTTGCCTGTCTGTAGGATATACGTCTGCCGACCCGCGCCCCTTTGCATATTTTTACATCTTTCTAAATTTCTGGCAAAACGCCAAGGAATAAAGCGGCCCATGCCATGTTTCACACCGGCCGGAACCGTCAAAAAATATCCGTTTATCATATATTTAGGCCATCAAACCGACCGTATATGGTCAAAATATCCGTTTATCATATAACTTTCCGCCTCGCAACGTTTCACTCGCGTCGCTCGCGTAAACGTTCTCTACACCAAACAATGCTTCACTCGCGTATACGTTCTCTACACTGAGAGGGATTCCCGCCCGGTGTAGAGACCGCTTACCTGAGCGCAGCGAGGGAAGCGGTGCGGCGGCGGAGAGGACGTCCTAATATCGAATAGGAACAATTTCTCCTTGGAATGGCCAGTCTTCGGGTTGCTCTACCAGCCCCGCCCGAACCGGGTTCCGGTATACGTAGAACCACTTTTCGGAATAGCTTTCGCTGTGCCGCAAAACGTGGTCGAAGAATCCGGGCTGCCAGTGGGGCGGCGACGCTTGGACCGCTGAGGACAAGGATCGTTTCAACAACCGGATCGTCGTCCCGATTTTGTGTTGCGGTGCGATGCGGACAAAACAGTGGACATGATCCGGCATAATGACATAGCGCCCAAATGCAACGCCCCTTGCTTCGGATTGTGATGCAAACTTTAGGAATTTCCGGTGAACCGGCTCGTTGTTCAATACGGGTTTGCGGTCGAATGTAGAGAAGGTGACGAAGTAGACCGGTGCGGCGTAGGATTGGAAAATCTGTTCAAGGCGGCGAGGTTTTCTGGGCTGGCTTTTCATGCGCAGAGTATCGCAAAACAACACGATCTTGAAAAGCTTGGGCTTGGGGTTTCTTTGCGTCCGCGCAACGTTTCACTCGCTTTGCTCGCGTAAACGTTCTCTACACCA
>CBDVCB010000162.1:0-3693 GCA_965372395.1 uncultured bacterium | reverse complement strand
TAGATTTAAGTGGCTATGCACCAATTCATATTAAGGTGCAATAGCAATTTCTTATCCCCTAAGGATTGGATTCCCTGGATAAAGCATTTCTGATTTTCTGTGAAACCGCCTCTGCCATTTTTGCGGAACCGGCGGATTTCCAATGAAACCGATCGGCTTTAAGTTCGGGATATTGAGCCATAAGACTGTAGAGGTCGTTAATAGCAACTCCTTCCTGTTTCATGACTCTATCAGCAATAGCATTGCGCTCTACGATAGTGGGGTTGTGCTCCGGGTCAAGAACCTGGGGATTTTCTTTAGACTCACTAATTGAGGTTGTACTGGCCCAGATCAAAGTGGCTTCGGGTTCCTTCTCTTTGAGCACATCAACATACGCTTCCAGTAAAGGTTGGTATTGTCCTTTTGGGATGCGCCCGGCGGACCAACCATGCAGACCAATATTGAAATGAACAACGTTGTATTCCCCTTGTTCTAGAGCCCTTGTCAACAAGTCATGCAAACCGCTACTGTTGAGGTTCCTTCCGGATGTCCAAACATCGACATCCGCCGTATCTTCCAGCTCTTTAACAACCCGTCTACTGTATTGAGAACAAACTGAATCCCCAATTAACAGAACGAGTGCCCGCCCTTCGTGATACTGCTTGGCAGGTCGGAACCCCCACTTCCCGCCTCCCGTATGAAGGCCTAACTCCTTATCGGATTTTGCTGAAGCACCAACTATCGATATTAAAAAGCAACCCATGAGGATGGCTATTATTCTCAACCTATACTTATTCTTCATAGTTTTTCCTTTGTAATCTGCTGGTTATTAAGGAGTTCAAAAATTCACTTGCAACGGTCGGGCTTCGGTAATTCCACCTCTTCTTGGATACATGCTGTTGCAATCCTCGATCAATTTCCCTTTATTCAGCACCAAGAAAATCTATCCGAATGGCCGGGTGATTCACTATTTCCCATAAATCAATGTAGAATGAAGTGGCTTGTTTTTCTGATTCCTCCTTCAGCCGAAGATGAACCAACCATGACCTCGAAACGTCCGGGCTCGACCACCCATTCATTTTCCTGATTAAGCATTTTAAGGTCGCGTCCGGGTTTAAGGCTGAAAGAAACCGTGCGGGTCTCCCCTGGCGCAAGCGTAATCCGTTCGAAACCGCGCAACACCTTGTCGAAGGGGGTAACAGAGGCCACTACATCCTTGATGTAAAGCTGAACTACTTCATCCCCAAGCACCTGCCCCGTATTGGTGATGTCGCACGAAATCTTAATCGTATCAGAAACCTTTGGATCGGCAGGATGAATTTCAAGGCTACTGTATTCAAACGTTGTGTAGCTCAACCCATGCCCGAAATAATACAGCGGATCAATAATACGTGTGCTACCCCATCCATTGGGGTCGGGAGTTTTATTTTGGGAACCCCAAGCCCCATTCCGGTGCGGAACGGCCAGCGGCAATTGCCCTACCGTTTGCGGGAAAGTAATCGGAAGTTTTCCGCCGGGGTTATAATCACCGAACAGTGATTCAGCCACAGCTTGTCCTACTTTTTCCCCGGCATGCCAACAAACAAGAACGCCAGGAACATGGCGGTCGATCCAGTTGATCGAGGCAGCACGCCCCACCATCAGCACCACCACCACGGGCTTACCCGTTTTAACCATTTCCTGGACGAGCAGCAACTGATGGCCGGGAAGATCCAACGAAGTGCGCGAACGCGATTCGCCAACCGTACTATGATCATCCCCAACCACTGCAATAATGACATCGGCCTGCCCTGCCAATTCAAGGGCGGCATCCAACATTCCCTGCTCCTTTGCATTGGGTGCCTTCGGCAAAATATCGGAACCCGGAAAACGGGAATCCTTGTACTCAACGCCTTTGGAATACAGCACCCTTGCTTGATCTTTGAGCGAGGCTTTAATTCCAGCAAGCGGCGTAATTACATCCGACACGCCAGGGCCGTAGCGGCTAATCATCGGATCCATATCATCCGCTCCAGGGCCAGTAACCAATACCGAACCCAGGCTAGTCGGATCCAACGGCAATGCTCCACCTTCATTCTTAAGCAATACGATGGCTTTCCGCGCGGCTTCAAGCGTTACGGCTTCATGCGCAGGTTGATGCACAATATCCTGCGCAGCGGCAGAATCAACAAATGGATCATCGAACAAATTCAGCTCGAATTTTACCCGCAGGACATCCGCAACGCGGGCATCCAATGTTTTCTGGCTGATTCGACCCTTGCGAACGGCCCGCCTCAAAGGTTCCACGAAATCTTCCATGGATTTAAAATTGGTTCGAACGTTGAGACCTGCGTTGACCGCAGTCACAACCGCATCTTCAAAATCATCTGCGATGCTATGTTGTTCATGGATTCGGGAGACGGCACCGCTATCCGAAACCACATAGCCCTTGAAACCATATTCCCCACGCAAAAGGTCGGTTAAGAAATAGTGACTTCCAGTCACCGGGACTCCATCGTATGTATTGTATGAACTCATGGTTCCTTTCGGCGAAGCTTCTGTAAAAACCTTCTGGAAAGAGTGCAGCAAGATTTCCTGCATATCGCGGTAGGGAATCTGAGGATCGGTTCGGCATTGGGCATCGCGCCCTCCATGAGGAGCGCTATAGGCGGCAAAATGCTTCGGCGTAGAAGCAACCCCCTGCGATTGCAGCCCAAGCGTCTGCGCCTTTCCTAGCTCGCCAACAAGAAATGGAGACTCGCCATAGCACTCCACCGTGCGGCCCCAGCGCGGATCCCGAACCGTGTCGAGAATCGGGGAATAGATATTGGAGTAACCCAATGCTTTTCCCTCTTTCCCGGTAATCTCGCCCACACGGCGGACGAGTGCCTTATCCCACGTTGCCCCCATGCCCAACTGGCTCGGAAAATTACTGGCATGCGGATGGCAAAGCCCCCGAATACCTTCGTTTGTAAAATCAACAGGAATGCCCAACCGCGTTTCCTCAATGAACCAGCGTTGGATTTCGTTAAGCAACTCGCCATGTTCACGCAGACCGGTCATTTCCATTGCCCCGTGAACCCCATTGGCATGCTCATCGATATTGGCAACCCCATCCTTCCAGACCCTTGCTTTCCATTTTTCCGTGGGATGTGGCGTTTGCAGAATTCGCTTATACCCATAAATCGTACCCATCTGGCAGGTCTTCTCCTCCAGTGTCATACGCGAAAGCAGGTCAACCACCCGTTCCTCCACTGCGAGCCCGGGGTTTTCGTACGGATCCATGCGTCCATTCTTATTCCGGTCGATCCACCCCTCGCGATAGATCTCGCCACCTATTGCCAGACCTCCCGACAGCACCAAAAAACCTGCAACAGACCATAATGCTATTTTCTTCATCCCTGATTCCTTTTAAATATCCAGACTAACCGCAACATTCCAATATTTAGCAGCCCCTTTACTTCAAGAGCTGTAGGTTCAATATCGCAAGGATGTCTCCGGCATAGCCTTGTGCATCACATGCCGATATCCACCGAACGAGTTCATTAATATTCGAGTCCCCTATTAATTCATGTACCTGTGGTACAACATCAAGAGATCAACACCACATCCAGCTAAATCCACTCAAAAAATCCTAAAAAACAGGCGGCGATGATTCCGCCGCCTACAACCCTATATCCAACTAGAAAGGATTAAACCACTATCGATTGCAAATGCATTTTCTTTTGCTTTTGA
>CBDVCB010000161.1:0-3717 GCA_965372395.1 uncultured bacterium | reverse complement strand
CCTATTTCGAGGATGCCGGCTTGCCAACGGACACGAACATCGTGGTGTTTCCCGAGTTCCACGAACCCGGCTCCAATCCCGATGTTCCGTATATTACGGAGTCCTGCATGACCACCTGCAAGACCGAGGGGCAACGCGATGAATTCATGTGCGGTTTTAGCAAGATGGTCGTGAAGAAGGACGGACGCATGCGCGTCTATGCCTGCACGCTCGTCGACGACGACGAGGATTATGATTTGGGCGGAAGCCTCTCGGAGGCGATGAAGATCCGGGTGATGCTCAAGCACCACCGCTGTTATACCTGTTTTTCCAATGGAGCGTCCTGCAGTGAAATGTAACGAAAGGAATGAATGATGGGAGAGGTCGCAAAAACCAAAAAACATGAAGAAGTGAGTGCCTACTACGGATCGACGCTCCAGCATTCCGACGACCTGAAAACCAATGCGTGCTGCACCATTCAGGCCTATCCCGCCTATATCCAAGCCCCGCTTTCGATGATCCACGAAGAGGTGGTCAGCAAATATTATGGCTGCGGCCTCACCCTCCCGCTGGAGCTGAAGGAGCGGCGCATTCTCGACCTCGGTTCCGGTTCGGGGCGCGATTGCTATATTGCCTCCCACCTCGTCGGGCAGGAGGGCTACGTCGTCGGCATCGATATGACCGACGAGCAGCTGGACGTCGCCAACCGCCATATCGGCTACCACATGGAAAAATTCGGCTACGACCGCCCCAACGTTGAATTCAAAAAAGGGCTGATCGAAAAACTCGACGAACTGGAGCTGGAAGACAACTCGTTCGACATCGTCATCTCCAACTGCGTTATCAACCTGTGCCCCGACAAGGAAGCCGCCCTGCGCGAAATCCATCGCGTCCTCAAACCCGCCGGGGAATTCTACTTTTCCGATGTCTATTCCGACCGCCGCATTCCCGAAAACCTGCTCGACGATCCGGTGCTCTATGGCGAATGCCTCAGCGGTGCGCTCTACGAAGGCGACTTTATCCGCTTGGCGCGCCGGCAGGGATTCAACGATCCGCGCGAAGTGGCGCGCGACCCCATCACCATCGAAAACAGCTACGTGCAGGAACTTGTCGGCAGCATCCGGTTCGACTCCATCACCTTCCGGCTCTTCAAGATTCCGGGGCTGGACGATGCCTGCGAAGACTATGGCCAGGCCGTCCGCTACAAAGGCTCCGTGCGCCATTCCCCCGAGGCCTTTGCGCTCGACGCCGGCCACCACTTCGAGACCGGCCGCGCACATCGGGTCTGCCGCAACAGCTTCAATATGCTGGCAAAAACCCGCTTTGCCGAACACTTCGACTATTTTGGCGGCGAGTCCATCCACTTCGGAAAAATGATCGACTGCGGCTGCTAACAACATGGAGGATAATGGGATGAAACAAGCGAGGAAATTATTACTGCTGGGATTGGCCGCAACCGCAACGATGGTCTCCGCCATGGAGCTCCAGCCGTTGGCCGTTGGCCGTGGGGCAACCGATCCCGAACGTGGAATTGAAAACCGCCGAAGGCAAGGCCTTTGATCTGCGCGCGGCGGCCAAGGAACAGCCGTTGGTGATCATCTTCTACCGCGGCGGCTGGTGCCCATACTGCAATGCCCATTTAGGGCAACTTCAGGAAATTGATCCGCAACTGCGCGAACTGGGCTACCGCATTATCGCCATCAGTCCCGACCTTCCCAAAAACCTGACCGCGAGCCGCGAAAAAGGGGGGCTGTCCTACACGCTGCTGTCCGACACCTCCATAGCGGCGGCCAAGGCTTTCGGGATTGCGTTCGAGGTCGACACTCCCATGCTGGAAAAACTGGCATCGTACGATATCGACATTGAGGCCGCCTCCGGCGAAACACACCATCTTCTGCCCGTTCCCTCCGTTTTCATGACGGGTAGCGATGGCAACATTGAATTTGCCCACGCCAACCCCGACTATAAAATACGCCTTGCCCCGGAGGAACTGCTTGCCGCCGCCAAGGCACAGCCGACCCGCCGCATGAATGGGTTCGACCTGTCGAATGCGGTGATCCCGGTGAATAAAATCCGTTCGGGCGGCCCGTCACGCGACGGCATTCCCTCTATCGACCATCCCAAATTTATCGCATCCGGGTCGGCGGACTATATGCAGGATACCGACGAGGTAGTCAGCGTGACGATCGGCGGGGAAACCCGGGCCTATCCGCTGCGTATTCTCGCTCGACATGAAATCGTCAACGACCAGATTGCCGACCAACCCATCGCCGTCACCTATTGTCCGCTCTGCGGTACCGCCATGGTCTTCAGCCGCAAGGTGGGCGCCCGGACGCTGGACTTTGGCGTTTCGGGATTGCTCTTCCAAAGCGACGTACTCATGTATGACCGCCAGACCGAATCGCTCTGGTCGCAACTGGAGATGGCGGCCGTGGCCGGTCCGCTGGTGAACACCAAGTTCAAATGGCTTCCCAGCCAGCAGCTGACATGGAGTGCGTGGCTGGAAAAATATCCAAAAGGCAAAGTGCTCTCCACGGAGACGGGTTTTCGCCGCAACTATTCGGGGGAAGCGTACGCCCGCTACAAGAAAAGCCCGAAGCCCGCGTTTCCCGTTCCCCCGCACCGCACGGAGTTGGCCCAAAAGGAGTGGGTGGTCGGCGTGATCGTGGACGGTGCGGCCCGCGCCTATCCCGTCCGTTCCCTTGCCAAGAAACGCATCCTGAGCGACGGAAAGATAGAGATCGCCTACGATCCCGAAAGCCGACTCGTGGAGGCCAAAAACAAAGCAACGGGCGAAAAGCTTCCGGTGGTGAAGGTGTATTGGTTTGCCTGGCAGGCTTTTTATCCGGAAACGGAACTGTGGAGGAAACCAACTAACGCAGCTCCGCAGTAGAGAGGAATGACAAAATCATGGACAGCAAAATAATTTCCGATTAAGCGTGTTGTTCAAGTAATGATTTTGCTGTCCATGATTCTGTAAACAAACACGAGGAATGGGGTATAGCTGTTGGCAGCTAGAACGGAAGGAACTAAATGAGCATGAATGTTGAAGCCTGGGTGGATGAGCACGGGGACGCATTGTACAGCTATGCCCTGAGCCGCCTGCGCAATCCTGCCTCGGCGGAAGATGTCGTCCAGGAAACCTTTCTCGCCGCGCTTCGCTCGCAGGATCGCTATACCGGGAAATCGTCGCCGCGTACTTGGCTCATCGGCATCCTCAAGCACAAGATCGTCGACCTCATCCGCAAGGAAAGCCGCGAGCAACCCGCCGAAGAAATCGAAAACATGGAGGAGCCGGAAGAGCTGTTCTTCGACCGCAAAGGCCATTGGCGCATCAAGCCGGTGGATTGGCAGGTGCATCCCGGAAAGATCCTTGAGCAGAAGGAATTCATGGCCGTGTTGCTCCAATGCCTGGAACATTTGCCCGGCCGGCTGCATCGCCTCTTTGTCCTGCGCGAATTTGAAGACATGGACTCGGAGGAAATCTGTAAGGAGCTGGAGATTACCCCGACCAACCTATGGGTCATGCTCTACCGCGCACGCAT
Organism: uncultured bacterium; assembly: GCA_965372395.1. Classification (GTDB taxonomy): domain Bacteria; phylum Verrucomicrobiota; class Kiritimatiellia; order Kiritimatiellales; family Pontiellaceae; genus Pontiella. The sequence continues at coordinate 193 of CBDVCB010000161.1, read as the reverse complement.
GCGGCTACGCGGTTGCCTGACCGAAAACTGGTTTGGAGGCGAACCATGCTAACATGCAAAGAGGTGTCAAAACTCGTATCGGAATCGTTGGAGCACCCGCTTCCGTTCCGCCAGCGCATGGGGGTGCAGCTCCATCTCATGATGTGCTCCATGTGCCGCGCCTACCAAAAACAGACGCTTTTGCTTAGAACCG
>CBDVCB010000160.1:0-3834 GCA_965372395.1 uncultured bacterium | reverse complement strand
GCCCAAAGGGTCAGTCCTTTGATCTTGGTGTTTTTGCATTTTCCCGACACTCCAGTAGCCATTCCCTAATAACAAATGCGCTTCAATAGTATGCGAAAATTATATCCATTTTTCGCCCCTGCTTCTAGACATTGATTTGGGAAATCACCACGCGCCGGAGGTAAGGTGTTGGGAGGTTGCGCGCGGCGCTTTGGAGTGCGGAGACCTCGTCTCCGCTTTCCATGTGAGTAGGCCATGCTTGGGCAAAAGCGCTGACGGTGTCAGCGCACTCCAAGGCGGTTGCACCGCGCCATCACGCTTCGAGGAAACCACGAAGGAGACGAGCGCCCTACCCGGCTTTGTGTTTCTTTGCGCTCTCTCGCGGCAAATCCAATTCCCGTGCTGCCGGAAACGGGCGGGACGACCATTCTTCATTCCGCCCATCTGCCAAAACCTCGAAATCCTCACGGAATTCTAACATTTTAAGGATTGTTAGCGTTCTGTAAATGCGGAACATTGGGCGCATGGGAAAGCAAAAGATACTGGTGGTTGAGGATGAGGCGACGATTCAGGAACTGCTGCAATTTAACCTGGAGCGGAAGAAGTACCGCGTGAAGGTGGTCGACTCCGGTGAAAAAGCGCTTTCGGTGATCGGGAAGTATATGCCGGACCTGATCCTGCTCGACATCATGCTGCCGGGTGCGGACGGGCTGGAGGTCTGCAAGCGGATCAAGGCCGATCCGGAAACCGCGCGGATTCCAATCATCATGCTGACCGCCCTCTCCGAGGAGGCCGACATCGTTGCGGGCCTGGAGCTGGGCGCGGACGACTATGTAACCAAACCGTTCAGCCCGCGCGTACTGCTTGCACGGGTGAAGGCGGCGCTGCGCCGCGGGGAATCAAGCGGAACGGCCTCCAGCAACGACCCCATTCACATCCACAATATTTCGATCGACGAAACCCGCCACAAGGTTGAAGTCGACGGGCAAAACCTCACGCTTACCTTTACCGAATTCAAAGTGCTGAAACTCATGGCGAGCCAGCCCGGACGCGTCTTTACGCGCTACCAAATCGTGGACGCCGTCCACGGCGACGACTATCCCGTGACCGACCGTTCCGTCGACGTCCAGATCGTTGGCCTGCGCAAAAAGCTGGGCGAGGCCGGCCGGTTCGTTGAAACCGTGCGCGGCGTCGGCTACCGCTTCAAGGAACAGGAATGAAAAAGAGGCACCTCTTCTGGCTATTGCTGCCCTCCTACTGGCTGTTGACCGCCGGGGCGATCATTGCGGTGGCCTTCTACTCCTTCCACTCGATGTCGGATCTCTACTTCCAAACCTTGGAAAACGATATCCATACGCGCGCCACCCTGTTGTCGGAACATGTGGCTCCACGGGTCGAATCCTTGGACGATGCCTCCATCGATCCCGTGTGTAAAAAGCTGGGAAAATCGTCCGACACCCGTTTCACCATCATCATGCCCGACGGCAGGGTGGTCGGTGATTCCAACGAAAGCCCCGCGTTGATGGAATATCACGGTGCCCGCCCGGAAGTTCGCAAAGCGCTCGCCGGCCAGGTTGGAATGGACACGCGCTACAGCCGCACGCTGAAACAGGAAATGATGTATATCGCCGTGCCGCTCAAGAACGCCAACCATGAGACGCTTTGCGCCGTTCGTGCCTCGCTCCCGATGACCGCCATCACGAGCGAGCTAAACCGCATGACGATTCGCGTGGTCTCCGCAGCCATCCTTGCCGGCGTGCTGGCCATGCTCGTCTGTATTGTCGTGGTTCGCCGCATCACCGCCCCGCTACGCGGCATGGAAAGGGCCGCCCGCCAGTTTGCCGAAGGCGAATTCAACCACCGCATCCCTGCACAACGGGCTGTGGAACTCGATCAATTGGCCGACTCGCTCAACACCATGTCGGACCATCTCAGCAAAACCCTTTCCGCCCTCAGCGAGCAGCGCAACGAACAGCAGGCCGTACTTTCGAGCATGGACGAGGCGGTGCTCGCCATTGACCGCCGCGAACGCATCATCCACATGAACCGTGTCGCGGGCGAAATCCTCGGGGTGGATCCCAGGGAAGCCAAGCGCGAGCTGATCCAGCAAGTGGTTCGTTTCGCCAACCTGCAGGAATTCATCAAGGCCGTACTGAGTTCCCAGAAACCGGTCTCCATGGATATGAGACTGGTGGGCGAGGCCGAGAAACAGATCCAGGCGCACGGCACCGTGCTGCGCAACGACGAGGGCGAATCAATCGGCGCGCTGATCGTCCTGCGCGACGTCACCCAGCTGCGCCATCTAGAAACGGTGCGCTCCGATTTTGTGGCCAATGTCTCCCACGAGCTAAAAACCCCCATCACCTCGATCCAGGGTTTTGTCGAAACACTCCTTTCCGACGACTGGAACCACGAGCCGGACGCCTTGCGCTTTCTGGAAATCATCAACCAACAAGCCGGGCGCCTCAACGCCATCATCGACGATCTCCTCACCCTCTCGCGCCTGGAGCAAAAGGAAGGGCATGTGCTCAAGGAGCCCTGCGCACTGGCCGGGGTGATCAGCAATGCCATCGACCTCTGCCAGCTCCAAGCCGGAAAGAAAAACACCACCATCGAAATGAAGTGCCCGGACAACCTCGTGTTGACCCTCAACGCCCCGCTACTCGAACAAGCGCTCGTCAACCTGATTATCAACGCCATCAAATACAGTGAACCGGAAAAAACCGTGCGGGTGTTGGTCGAACAACAGAATGGCCAGATAGCCCTCTCCGTCAAGGACGAGGGATTCGGTATTGAAAACAAGCACCTCGACCGGTTGTTCGAACGCTTCTACCGCGTCGACACCGCCCGCAGCCGCAAGCTCGGCGGAACCGGTCTTGGCCTTTCGATCGTCAAGCACATCGCCCAAGCGCACGACGGCACCGTGAAGGTTGAAAGCACGCTCGGCGCAGGCAGCGTCTTCACCATCATTCTCACCGATTCCTAACGTTCGGATCATCATCCCCTAACTCAATCCCTCCAGGGTTGGCACCGCTTCAATAAGGAAGCGCAACCCAAACAGGAGCAGATTGAAATGAAGAAACAAATCCTTGCACTCATCACCGCAACAACGGTGGCTGGCCTTGCCGGCGCCACCGACAAGATCACCATCGACGGCTCCACCACCGTCGGACCCATCGCCAAGGCCTTCGCCGAATACTTCATGGCGGCCAACCCGGACGTAAACATTACCGTGTCCGAATCCGGCAGCGGGAACGGCGCCAAAAGCCTCGTCAACAACACCTGCGACATCGCCGCCATGTCCCGACCCATGAAAGAGGGCGAATTCAAGGCCGCCGCCGACAAAGGCATCCAGCCGGTCGCGCACGTGGTCGCCCTCGACGGCCTGCCGATCCTTGTGCATCCCTCCAATCCGGTTCAGGATTTGACCGTCGAGCAGGTACGCCAGATCTACCTCGGAGAGATCGTCAACTGGAAGGAAGTCGGCGGCCCCGACAAGAAAATCGTAACCATCTCGCGCGACACCAACTCCGGCACCTACGAAACCTTCGCCAAGCTCGTCATGAACAAGCAGAAGATCCACAAAAACTGCGAATATGTCGGCTCCAACGGAGCCATTCGCCAGCGCGTGCAAAGCACCCCGGCCGCCATCGGCTATGCCGGTCTCGGCTTCGTCGACAAAACCGTCAAGGCGCTTAAGATCAACGGCATCTATCCCTCCGCCGAAACCGTGCAGACCGGCGAATACCCCGTGGCACGCCCGCTTTTCATGTACACCAACCAATATCCAAAACTGGGAAGCACCCTCTACCAATTCGTCACCATCCACCTAACCGAAGACGGCCAGGAAATGGT
>CBDVCB010000159.1:0-3987 GCA_965372395.1 uncultured bacterium | reverse complement strand
ATGCCGACAGTGCCTATCACTTTGATGGGGTGAATAACTACATTGGCATAGCCGACCATGCCGACTTCACCGTAACGGATGTGACGGTGGCAACATGGATAAAAACCACGGACAAGAGCGACCATAAGCACATTACTTCCTGCTATGGGACGGGTTATTATTCCGATTGGTACAATCTGAAACTAGCCGATGGTTCTGGCCTTGCAGGTTGGCAGGTTGATCCGGGCGGATCAGTCGCTCCGCCAAAGGCTGAAGGGGCGACAGACGTTGCCAACGGGGAATGGCATCTTGTGGTCGGTGTTCGCGATACCTCGGTTTCCCAGTTAAAGATCTACGTTGATGGAGTACTGGAGGCTATGGCACCTGACACTTCGACTGGGGCATTGGATCCAGAGGTTGATTTTTGGATTGGGGGCCAGAATGGGTGGCCATCGAGATATTTCAACGGCTATATCGACGACGTCCGCATCTACAACCGCGCGCTGTCGGCGGCGGAAATCTCGGATCTTTATTCCGGAGAGACGACTGCGGTAACTATTCCCGCTTTGGGAGATACCTATATCACGGAACATGATGGGTATGGCGGAAAGACCACCCCCCAGGGAACAAACGTTGTGCGTCTCATTCGCGGAATTACCGGCTTGCACCGGACACACCCGATTGTAGAGTTTGATTTAACCCCGTATGCAGATAAGACCATAAACGGTCCAACCGTTGATCTTGTTATCGATATTAGATCCGGGTGGGGGGGGAATCATGTCACGCAGTCGGTCTCGGTTCGCGAGGCGCTCGCCGATTGGGAAGAAAGCACGGCAACCTGGTCGAATTTTGGTGGTACAGGGTTCAATGAATCCATCCACACGGGAACGAACCTCATGACTCGGAATGTTACCTATAACGGAGTGACGGAACCCATTACATTTACGATTCCATCTTCTGTGGTTCAACGTTGGATAGACGATCCTTCCTCGAACAAGGGACTGTTTCTTATTTCGAATTCAAGCAGTCTGAATCTGGACATGAGCTTCTGGTCGAAGGAAACCGGAAACGCGCCTCGACTATCCTTTGAATTGGTCGGTAGCGGAGATGAAGGCTCTCCGTGGCTATCTGCAGACCCAGCGACCGGAACGGTACCGCCGGGATCGAGTGTTGAGGTATCGGTGCGGTTCGATGCCGCCGGCATGGTGGCGGGAGACTATGCGGATGATCTACTGAAAATGACCAGCAACGATCCGTTTGTTCCTTCCAATGCCGTTCCAGCGTCCATGTGGGTGTTGCCGCCCGCGCCGACGATGGCGGTGGAGCCGGAGTTCACGGCAGGCACGTCCAACCAGGTTGCATGGAGTGTGGTGGATGGGCCGGTGTCCTATCTGACGGAAGTCGTGGCCAGCACCAACACTGCGGCGTTGCAGCAGTCGGGCTGGATTTCCTCCACCAACCACACGTTCGGCGGACTAACCACGAATGTGGTGTACTACTACCACGTGAAGGCGTCGGTCTCCAGCGGCATTGGCCTGCTGGAAGGTTCGTGGTCGGATTGGGTGCAATCGAAACAGGTGGTCGGCTTGGATGATCTCGACAGCGATCTCATACCGGATTGGTGGGAGCAGCTGTACTTTGGTGGACCCGCCAACTGCGATCCGCTGGCCGACAGCGACGGCGATGGACAGAACAACCGGGATGAATTCATTACGGGCATGGATCCGACGAACCCCGATTCCTGCTTCATGGTCCGGACGTTTGATTCGCCGACCAACGGCATGTTTGTCGTCAGCTGGGATTCAGTCACCGGCCGCGTTTATTCCGTCTACTGGAAAACGAACCTGCCAGCCGCGTTCCAATCTTTGGAAACCGACATCCACCATCCGCAAAACAGCTACACGGATAGCGTGCACAACGCCGAGAGCCAAGGCTTCTACCGGATTGGAGTTGAGCTGGAATAGGAGAAAACCAGAGGTTTGGTATAAGAAAAAAATATCCGTATATGATATAAAATGGCGGTTTAATGGGTCAAATAAGGTCTAAATATCCGTTTATCATATAAAAAGAACAGGGTTTAAGTGGTTTGAATTGGGTCATTCAAGGGGTCTAGAAGATGAAAAAAACGATGAGATTGTCGGTGCTGGCCATGGGGGTTGCGGTTGCGGGTGCCTGGGGGTATTCCAACCCGATCGAGGGCGGATCGACCGAGGTTGTGACCAACCAGTGGAATGTGGCCGTGCCATGGCTGATGGTGGGGGGCAACTCCAGCAGCAACACGTTGCATGTTGCCGATGGCGGACGGGTCGATAGCCAGATTGGCATCATCGGAAACAACGCCACCTCGATGGGCAACAGTGCCTTTGTAAGTGGCTCCAATGCGGTGTGGAACAGCACCATGGAAATCGCGGTCGGAAACCAAGGCAGCGACAATACGCTGGGCGTCTTCGGCGGCGGTCGGGTCGATACGGCGAATGCCTATATCGGCAAGGCTTCCAGCAACAATTTAGCTTTTGTTTCTGATGCTGGTTCGGAACTGCTGGCCTCCACACTGCATGTTGGCCATACGGGTTCCGACAATGTCTTGGGTATTTTCGATGGTGGGCGGGCTTCATCCATCGATGGAAGCATTGGCTACTGGATCGGTTCAGACGATAATAGCGTCCTGGTCACAGGTACGAATTCGATTTGGAACAATACGGGCGTCCTTAATGTCGGCGAACACGGTTCGGACAACCTTCTCATGATCGTTGATGGCGGAACCGTCCAGAGCCCCGTCGTCAATCTGGGCGTTCAGTCCTACTCCTCCAACAACGCCATTTCCGTATGGGGCGACGGCGCCCTGCTGGATGCACCCGAACTCAACATCGGCGGAAGCGCCGCCGGGGCCGGCGGCACCGGCAACCGGGTTTCCGTCCGCGACGGCGGCACCGTCGCTATCACCGATCTCAACATCTATGCCGGCAACAACTTTGATCTCAACAATGGCGGACGTCTCGCTGTTAGCACCAACTTTAACGCCGCCATGTCCGGCTTCAACTTTAACGCCGGCGGCACCCTCGAAGTCGGCGGCGAGCTGACCGGCATGGGCAGCTCAATCGAAGATCAGCGCATGATCGTTATGAATGGATCCAACGCACTTTGGAACAAAACCGGATCCAACCTTTATGTGGGACAGAACTCCTTTGGGAACTCAATGGTTGTCACCAATGGGGCGTTGATTCGAAACAACTCGAGTTACGTGGGATATAACTCCGGTTCATCGGATAACTCGGTTGTGGTTTCCGGAAGCAACTCCATGTGGAATTCGTCGGGACGGTTGACCGTTGGCTATCGGGGCGACAACAACAGTGTTATGATTGAGAACGGCGGACAGGTTGTTGCATATGACATAGAGGTTGCCCAGTCTGCACTTTCGTCTGGCAACCGCATCGTGGTAACGGGCGATGGATCCAGACTCACGACAACCGGCGGGAATGGCGTTATCATCGGATTGGGCGGTTCCGGCAACCATCTGGAAGTATCTGACGGCGCAGTGCTTGATGCAGCGGGCGGGATCGGTTATGCGATCCTTGGCTATGGTTCTGACTCAGCCAGCAACTCAATGTTGGTGGATGACGCCACGGTGCAGCTCAAGCAAATCATGTATGTGGGGCTGTATGGATCCGGAAACCACATGGCTATTACCAATGGTGGGGTGGTGCGGGCGCAGCACTCGGTCGTTGGTCGCCACACATCGTCCGATGGGAATAGCGCCATCGTGACAGGCGCGGGATCATTGTTGGAGTCGCGTGAAAAGTTTTTTGTTGGATCCGAGGGTTCTGGCAACACCTTTATTGTGGCCGACGGAGGCGAAGTTCGTAGCGATATCGGCTATATCGGAACGCATGGCACCGCCCGCGACAACACCATGCTCGTTACCGGTCAGGGTTCCAAATGGGTTGCCACGAATGAGCTTTATGTCGGACACGAAGGCTCGGATAATCACCTGTCCATCGAAGACGGCGG
>CBDVCB010000158.1:0-3987 GCA_965372395.1 uncultured bacterium | reverse complement strand
TGACCCTCTCCCTGCCCGAGGGCTTCGGGCACATGAACCATATCGAGATTTTTGCGAAGGATGATTTAGTCTATTCCCCTTCTTGGTCACTGCCTACCGATGGCGAGTGGATCCCGACGCATGGGTCGCAAACGGTCGAGTGGACGGACTCGGAATCGACGAATAAAACGCAGCGGTTCTATCTCGTTTCGGATGGAGCCGATACGGACGGGGATGGACATTCGGATTTGTACGAGGCGTGGGTCGGAGGTACGGATTCAAATTTATTCAACTTGGTAAATGTAGATGGGGACGACCTCCATGATTGGCTGGAACTGAAAATCTTCGGAAACCTCTCACAGACAGGGACAAATGATTTTGATGGTGACGGGCTTTTGAACAACGAGGAGCTGGTGTCCGTTTCCGTAGGCCTGCCCGCCATCATGCTCTCGGACCCAGCCCTCTACGATAGCGACGACGAGGGGCTGAACGATTTTCAGGAGCGGGAGTGGGGCACCGACCCGATGGATCCCGATACGGATGGCGACGGGCTCGACGATGCGATCGAGGTGCTCGGAGCGGTGCCGACGGATCCGAAAAATCCTGATACCGAGGCCCCCGGCGTGGTGCTTTCGTGATGGGAATATTGGACGGGATTACAGGATGGACAGGATTGCGGCACAGATAAAACAGGGGATGATCGAATGAATTTTTTCAATAGTAAAAAACGTGTGGTGGGAAGTGGTCTGGTCGCGGTGGTCGTGTTTTTCGAAACCCTCGTATCGCCCGCCTTGGCGGACGACACGGTGGAGTTGGGTTTGTCGGTTACAACCTATCGGGGGCTTTTTGATTCGGGGCATTCCATGGCTATAGAAGGTGTTGGCGATCTTGTATCGCTTGACTACGCCGTACCGGTCTCTAGTTCCTTCTCACTGGAAAAGGGATCGAGCTATACGTTGAGCCTTTCAGCGATTGGGGAGTGGTATATTGATGAAGGCGGCTACGAAGCTTCCATCACTCCCATGGATAAAATTGTTGTGGTAGACGAGAGTATTTTGGGGGATCACATAGATGACCACGATTTCGAACAGGGTAGCACCACGATCCATGTCCCGAAGATTTCCTTCAGGCGCTATGAATTCAATCCGGGTTCGGGAGGGGGCGCGGGGGTCAGCCATATGAAAATCTTCCTAAAATGCGAACCCAATGTGACGGAGTGCATCAATGCGGTGGATATTCAATGGTTGGCTGTGGCGAACAACGGAGCCGAGGTGTCCGTTGAGAAAAACAAACCGCTCGACGGTCGCTTTCCAATTTCCGAAACCAATTCCCCCGTCTATGTGCAGGCCTCCTACGGCGGCAAGCTGATCTACGAAAAATCATGGACTTATGGAGGGGAGCAGAAAGATCTTTCCAAAGAGGAAATGCAAAATCTTGTTTCAAAGTACCGCGAAATGAAGTCGACCAAGGAACCAATCGACACGAAAACGGGCAACAACTATTTCACGGAAAAGCGGCTTTTTGCTCCGTCGCCGGGTGTTCCGCTGGCTTTGGATCTTTCCTACAAGAGCGTGACGGACGCAACTCCGGGAATGCTGGGCAAGGGCTGGCGGCACAGCTACGAGTGGTTTTTGGAGGCGTATGAGTCGACCGAGGTTCCCGCCATCCTCTATACGGGCGAGGGGAGCAAGCAGATTTTCGAGCGGACAGGGGGCGGCGCATACAGCTCGCCGCTGGGAAGCAACTGGCGGTTGGAGGAGACTGGAGCCGGACACGAACTGGAACTGACCGGCGGAACGATCTATCGCTTCAACACAAACGGGTTTTTATCTTCTGTCTCCGATGCCTGGGGCAACGGCGTGGCGTGTTCGTACGGAACCAACGATTGCCTGGAAACCGTCACGCACTCGAACGGTCGGCAGCTGGTTTTCAGCAACCGCTGGGACGCGGCGGAGTCCAATTGGCGGGTGGCGTCGATCCAGATGCAGGACGGCGCGTCGCTGGAATTTGACTATAATGCCGACGGGCAATTTACGCAGGTTGTCGAGCACGTCGATGGCAACGCCTACCTCTCTTCGTACCACTATGCGGACGGATTCCTCACCAACAAAGTCAACGGCATGGGTACGGAATTCCAGTACGGCTACGAAGCGGACACCAACGGGGTGCTGACTGGCAAGGGAACCTATTTGAAAGTCGATCACTTCTACGAACACGCCCTGGACTATGTCGACGACGAAACCACGCAGGTCACCTATGCCCTGCGCGGGCAAGAGCAAGTCTACCACTACGACTATGACGGCAGCCTGCTGGCCAACACCTACGGCCCGGCCACCACGCTCTCCAACGCAACCCGGCGCGGCATTTCATATGGCTATACTGAGGATGGAAGCGATAAAACAAGGGAAACGCTCTTCGACCTCGATGCCGACGAAACCTGGACGAAGTGGATGCAATACGACGACGCGCACAACCTCACCAACTCCTCCGTCGCCTACAACTCGACCAATCCCGTGCACCAGCTTTCGATGGAATACGATCCCGTCTGGAACCTCCCGACCGCCGTCATCGACGCCGAAGGCCACCGCACCGAAACCACATATACAAACGGGCTTCCCCTCGTTGTGAAAGCCTTCTGGTCCGACACCCAAAGCCACGACACCCACTACGCATATACGACCAACGGCTGGCTCCGCGCACTCACCAACGCCAACAACCATATCACAAGTTTTGGCTATGATTCCGCCGGAAATCTCGCCACCGTTGTTCCCGAGGTTGGTTCGTCCACCACCAACACATTCAACGCCCTCGGCTTCGTGCAAACCACCGAGACGCTCACCGAAAGCGGTGCCTCCACCGGACGCATCACTGAGTACGACCGCGACGCCAAAGGCCGCATTCTGCAAACCACCTTCGCCGATAGCCTTACCAGTTCCGCCGCCTACAATGCCCTCGGATATTTAACCAACTCCGTTGATCGCGCCGGACGTGCCACTGACTATACCTACGCCCCGACCAAGCAGTTGACCTCCGTCACGCAATACCTCCAACAAGACGGAAGCAACGTCCCCGTCCGCATTTCGTATGACCTCGACGAGCAGATGAATCAGTTGAAAATCACCGAGCCACGCGGGCGCTACGTCGAAAGCTACCAGCTCGACATCCAAGACCGCGTCACCTCCGTCACCAACATCGAAGGCCAGGTCATGACCATCGACTACGGCGTCGGGGATTTCGTCAAGCAAACCACCCGCTTCGACGGCACCACCGTCTCCAATGCCTACGATCAAGCGGGACGCTTGAACTACCTTCTCTATAGTAGAGCAAGCGTCCCGCTTGCCACCGTGAATTACACCCATTATCCCGACGGCCAGCAAAAAACCATCTCCGACGGCACCAGCACCAACACCTACGCCTACAACGCCCTCAACCGTCTCACCTCCGCCACCAGTTCCGTGTCTTCAGTGTATTCCGTGGTCAACTATCAGCACGATCCAGTCGGCAATCCCACCAACACCGTCGTCTCCATTGGAGGGGCGCAGGCCTCCGCGACTTCGTATGAATACGATGCGGCGGAACGGCTCAAGGAAATCTCGCGCAGTGGCGCAGAGGCGCAAAGCTTCGTCTATTCCTATTCGCCCGAAAACGGAAAGATCTCTTCGCTGTCGAATACGGTTTCCGGCATCACCAGTTCCTACCAATACGACCTCATGGACCGCGCCACCAACATTGCCTACCGAACCGGATCTGGCTCCTTGATCCGCGCCCTCGAATATGCCTATGATGACGCCTCAATGATAACGAACAAGACCATCGTAGACGATGCTTCCAGCTTCGTTAGCCACGCATACGAATATGACACCCTCAACCGGCTTGTCCACGAATCGAAAACTTCTTCGGTTGGAAATTCCTTGTTCGATATTCACTACTCGTACGACTTGGCAGGAAACCGCCTCTCCAAAATCGAAGACGGCCTCCAAACCACCTATCCACTCGGCATGGGCAACC
>CBDVCB010000157.1:0-4030 GCA_965372395.1 uncultured bacterium | reverse complement strand
TGCGGCTCTGAATCAGCCAACCCCTGACCCCAGCCCGCCGCCATCTCCGCCAAGCCCGCCGTGGAGCGCCCGCGAATGCGGGGTCATCTACGCCGCACCGGGACAACGTCGCATAATGAATTCATTATGCGACGTTATCCCTTTCGAGGGCACACCCCGGCTGAACAGAACTCGTTCTGTTCACTTGGTTCCGGGGGGTGTTTTTTCTGTTGTTAAAACTGGGGGCGCAGCCTCCGATTAATTGTTAGGGGTTGTACTCGTCGAAAGGGTCATCGAAAGGGTCAGGTCGCCTAAATCGTTATTTTGATTTAAGACAGGTGAATCAGGTGTTGCCAGACACTATCGCGCCCCAGCACCTAGTTTTTTCCGATGTTTGGAATGGGCGTGTTGGGGAAGGGGGTGGGGCTGATGAGGGCATCGCTGGTGCAGGTGCCGTCGCAACGGCCGCACTGGATGCAGTAGAAGTCGTCCACGATGACGGCCTGGTTTTTTCCGACGGCGGTGATGGCCTGCACGGGGCAGGTTTTGGTGCACTGGATGCAGGCGAAACAACTTTCCGCATCGATCCGGCGGCGGCGCAGGCCTATTTTCGAGAAGAAGCCGAGCAGCGCGCCGTAGGGGCAGGCGAATCGGCAGAAGGGGCGCGGCACAAAAATGCCGAGCAGCAGGGCGAAGCCGAGGGTCAGCCAGATCAAAAGGTCGCCCACGAGCACCAGTCCGGGTTCGGTGGGCGTTCCGTTGGCCAGGTCTCCGAGCTGGCCGAACCAGGCGTGGCCGGTGAAGAAGATCGGTTTGTAGACATCGAGCTTGCAGGCAAGGAAGATCCCGCTGCGCAGCGCGCCCCATGCGGTGGCGGCGAGCAGGACGAAGGGAATCAGCCGAAGGATGTTGTTAAGTCGCCTGGGGATGGGGTAGCCATTCTTGCGGGCGAGCAGGTGCTGGATGGTGCCGAGCGGGCAGGCGGAGGTGCAGAAGACGCGTCCGGCAAAGAAGGCGGCGACCAGCGGCATCAGGAAAAGAGCGGCCACGGTTTCCCCGATCATCTCGGGTGCGGCAAGCCCCATGCAAAAGTTGGTGGTGGCGCCGACCGGGCAGATGCAACCGCCGCGAAAGAGGCCGAAGTAGAGCAATCCAACCACGCTCAATGCCGTGAATCTGCATTTCGGCTGGTGCTTAAGCGAAAGCAAGCCCGCAGCCATCAGCAGGACGGCCAGTACGACGAGATCGACGATTTCCCAGCTGAAGGGTTCGTGGAGGAATTCCTGCGGAACCAGCGCTTCTTTATAGTCGGCCAGCTCCTGCGTCGGGGGGCGTTCGCAATCTTCCACGGTTTCTGGAAAGGCGGTTCCAAGCGAAGCAAAGAGTAGGACAAGGGCAAGGGAACGGGGCATATGGAGGGACGATCTCCGTGTCGTCCTGGCGGCAGAACGGAACAGGGACTCGGCTCCGGATAGGACGACACGGAGGTCGTCCCTCCAATAAAAAAGCCGGTTCAAGCACCTTCCCCCATGGTGTAGGTGCTGTCGAAGAGATAGTCGCCGCGATAGTCGTCGACCGGCTCGCGCGGGATGCGCTCGATGGCCCTTTCCGGGCAGGCGGTGGCGATGGTGCACTCGTTGCAGCCGAGGCAAAGGTCGGGGCGGATGACGAGGAACATGGATTTCGATCCGTGTTCGTTGCAGCGCTTTGTGCATTCTCCACAACCGACGCAGAGCTTGGGGTTGTTGGAGTAGAGAAACAAGCCGTCGACCCCTCCGCTAAAGTTCTTGCGCTCGACGGCATCAACCGGGCAGACGCGCTCTCCCTCGCTATCGATCTTGTCCGAGTCGATTTTCGAGTCGATAATGTGCCCGTAGCAAACGACGCAGTTGGAACATTTCTTGGGGTCGTTGATGGCTTTCACGGCGGAGGGTTTGCGGACGCAGGAGGTTTTGCAGAGGCCGCAGGAGGTGCATTTTTCGGGGTCGATCTGCCACGCGAAGCGGCGGCCCTGGGCGATGAATTCGGCATCGTCCGAAGGTTTGGAGAGGATGCGCGCGGCGGAAGTGCCAAGCACGGCTAATCCGAGCGCGTGGCCGCTGCGGCGGAAAAATTCCTTGCGGTCAATCATGGTTTCTCTAGTTCCGGCGGGTTCCACGGGGCGGGCTTCACGAACCCGTTTCCGAGCAGGGTTTCGGGTGCATCCTTGCCGGAGAGCGCGAGCAGCGCCTGTTGAAGGCGGTCGGCTTCCGCTTTTTCGACCTTGTTCATGTCGAGCATGAGCGAGGTGAGCGGGATTCGCTCGGTCCGGGCCAGTATGCGGAAGTCCTCCGGGCGGGCAAAGTCCACCGCGCAGTCGGCGGAGAGGGCGTAGTCGCTCAAAACGGCGGCCTCGGCCTCGCCATCGAGCAGTACACCGACATTTTCACCGCAGCTGGCGTTGGTATCGATTTTCCCTGGCCGAATGCCCTTTTGCTCCAACACCCGCTTGGCGGCTTGGTGCTTTTCATAGGCGTCGGCCTGGCCGATGTAGAGGTGCTTGCCGTCCAGTCCGTCCACGGTCTGGATGGGAGAGTCGGCGGGGACCACAAAGATACCGGTCAGCCATTGGTTGTTATTGGGATCGAGCACATCCACGATGCGGCGGAAGTCCGCGCCGGCTTCCTTTTCGTGGCGCAGGGCATACCACGGCTTGCAGAGCGCGCCGTCGTACTCGCCCGAAGCAATGGCATCTTCAAGCTGGTAGGTTTCGGAGAAGTAGACCAGTTGCAAGTCGATGCCATAGTCTGCCTTGAGCTTTTCCAGGGTTGCGGGATAGGTCCGCGCCGCAACATCGTGGACGCAGGAACAGGCGGTATCCATGCAGTAGATGTCGTTGACCGCCAGCTTCAGTTCCAGCGGCGGGTGGGTGGCGCACCCGCTCAGCAGTGCGAGGCCGACCACGATGAGATGGTTTGCTACGGCACGCATTTGACGATGTACCCCTTGGCGCTGGCGGCCAGATAGATGTTGCCTTTGCTGTCGACGGCTACCGGGATGAAGCTGCATCCCTTTACCAGTTCCTCGATGCCATCGATCAGCTGGGCATTCTTGCCGTTGGCATCGTAGATCTTGATGCGGGTGGGGGATTTTTCGACGGTCAGGATGCTGCCGTCGGGCAGGTAGCCTGCACTGACGGGGTTGCAGCAACCCTGGAAATCGTCCAACCCGCGCCCGCGCTGGCCGAATTCCTTCAAGAGCTTTCCGTCGAGGTCGAACTGCTGGAGCTTGAACGCGCCAAGGTTGGAGACCGCAATGGTGTTATCGGGCGCCTCGCAGAAGTCGAAGATGCCGCAGCAGAGCCGCAAGCCCTTTTTGATCCGCCCGGTCTCCTTGCCCGTTTCCGCATCCATGAGCACCAGCGCCCTTGCCGTCAGATCGGCAACCACCAGCGTATCGCCGACCATCCGCGCGGCCTTGGCCGATTTCAGATTATCGAACTTCATGGTTTTCAGTTTCTTCCCCGAGGGATCGAATATGCCGCATTCCACGCCGATCGGGATCTGAACCGTGCGCATGCGCGCGCCCATCTTGACTTTTTTCTCCTCCGTCAGGGTGGAAAAAATGTGGAGGTTCCCATCGGAATCCACGGCCATGGCTCCCGTATTCTTCATGCCTGTATCGATGGTGGACGCAAGCGATCCGTCGGAGCTGAAGATCGTCACCTTGCCGTTTTTTTCCAGTGCGCAGAGGCTGTCTCCCGCACCGATGGCAATCTGGCTGACGGAGCCGATCTTGCCTTTTCCGATGTGCCCGTCGACGCGGTAGCCTGCCAAGGCTGTCGCTCCGGAAAGCAATAGGGCTGTGCATAGAATTGAGCTGGTCATCTTCATGGTGGAACCTCCTTTTGATGGTGAAACCAGCAGTATAAAGGCATTGCAATATTCACCACTACCAAAAAAAGGAGCGCACGCTTCTTTAGACAAAAATCCAAGAGAGCAAAAAAACCATTCAGCAACGGACACCGTTTCGTTATGCCAAAAACAGCCGCAGGAAGCATCTTCGTTTCACT
>CBDVCB010000156.1:0-4069 GCA_965372395.1 uncultured bacterium | reverse complement strand
GTCGTCGCGGTCGTCGTCCACACCGGCGTTCAGGCTGCGCATCAGCCGGTCGGCAGCGTCGCTGCGCCCCCCCTTGCGCAGGACGGCTCGCGGTCCGGGTCAGGATGTCGAGGTATTTGCTGCTCGATCATCCACAGCCACAGGTGGTGCTTGGCGCTTTTTTGCTGGGTGCGCGGCACGAACCCGCACGCCGCCGCGAAAAAGGTTTGAAAAACCCATTGAATGCAGGTATTTTTCAAAGCTTCCCGCTTCTATGCCGGGCGTGCGGCAACGGGATGAACGAGTCCAACAGAACAACCGGAGAGGAAACATGAAAAACATACCCATCGACAATGTCCGCAACTTCGCTCTAATGGGCCACACGGGTAGCGGGAAAACTTCGTTGATCGACAGTATCCTGTTTAAGCTGGGTCAGGTTGATCGGGTAGGTTCTCCGGAAAACGGTACCAGTGTGGCCGATTGGACCGACGAGGAAAAAGCGCACGAAATCTCTATTTGGGCAAAACCCTTCGATGGCGTATACACCGCCGCCAGCCGAAAGGTTCGCCGCTTGGTCATGCTCGATACCCCCGGCTTCGCCGACTTCATCGGCCAGATGGTCGCCGCCGCAGAAGTGACCGATGCCGCCCTCATCACCATCGACGCCAGCTCCGGCATTCAGGTCGGAACCCAGCGGGCATGGAAAGCCTGCGAAAAGCGCAACCTCCCCCGCGGCATCGCCATCACCTGCCTCGACAAGGACGACACCGATTTTGACAATACCCTGCTGGAAATCAAAGAGCGATGGGGCGACGACCGCTGCATTCCGATGGTGCTCCCGACCTCCGACGGCAAAGCCATCGATATTCTCAACTGCCCGGCCAACGAAATCCCCGACGAACTCACGGACCGCGTGAAGGCCATCAAGGACCACCTGATCGAACTCGCGGCCGAAACCGACGACTCGCTGATGGAAAAATATTTCGAGGGCGAAGAGCTCACCGCCGACGAGTTTTCCGAAGGGCTGCGCAAGTCCGTGCACGACGCGCACCTGATCCCCGTTTTCGCGACTTCCGTGAAAGCGGACACCGGCGTAAAAGAGACGATGGATTCCATCAGCCGCCTCTTCCCCTCGCCCCACGACTATCCCGTCAGCTGCGCGGAGGGCAACGAGATCTCCGCCGAGGAAGACCAGCCCTTCTCCGGGAAGGTTTGGCGCTGCTTCAACGACCCCTTCATCGGGCAGTTGACCTTCGTGCGCATCTATAGCGGCGTGCTCAAGCCCGGCATGGAAATCTACAACTCCACCAAGAACCAGAAGGAAAAGGTCAGTACCATCCTCTATGTGGACGGCAAGAAAACCACCGAAGCCACCGAGGCGAAGGCCGGCGATATTGTGGCGCTCACCAAGCTCAAGCACACCTACCTCAACGACTCGCTCTGCGCGCCCGGCGCAAACATCCAGTTCGAGCCGATCGTCTTCCCCTCCCCCGTCGCGGCCTACGCCGTCGAACCGAAGAACAAGGCCGACGCCGACAAGATTGGAATGGCCCTGCACCGCGCCACCGAAGAGGATCCCTCCACCAAGCTCGACCACAACACCGAGACCCACGAGCTCGTCCTCTGGGGCATGGGCGACATGCACCTCGACGTCACCCTCGAGCACATCAAGAACCGCAGCAACGTCGAGATGACCCACCACACCCCGAAGGTCGCCTACAAGGAAACCATCACCGGTAGCGGCGAAGGCCACTACAAACACAAAAAACAATCTGGAGGACGCGGCCAGTACGGCGAATGCTACATCCGCATCCGCCCGCGCGATCCATCCAACGACGAATGGTTCCTCAACAAGATTGTCGGTGGCGCGATCCCCGGCGGCTTCATTACCGCCTGCGAAAAAGGCTTTGTCGAAGGCTTGGAAAAAGGGCCGTTGGTCGGCTCGGAAGTCATCAACGTGCAGGTTGAACTCTACGACGGATCCTACCACGACGTCGACTCGTCGGAAGTCGCCTTCAAGATTTCCAGCTCGCGTGCGCTGCACCTAGCCATCGAACAGTCCAACCCCGTGCTGCTCGAACCGATCATGACCGTCAAGGTGATTGTGCCCGACCAGTTCTTGGGCGACATCTCCGGCCTGCTCAACACCAAGCGCGGCCGCATTCTCGGCATGGGGCCCGAAGACGGATTGCAGGCCATCTCGGCCGACATACCGCAAGCGGAAACCTTCAAGCTTTGCTCCGAGCTGCGCTCGATCACCAGCGGCCAAGCCTCCTTCGAGATGGAATTCAGCCGCTACGAGCAGGTGCCCGCGCACCTCGCCTCGAAAATAACCGAAGCCGCAAAGGAGAACTAAATGCCCAACCCATCAAAACCGAACGGGCAAGCCTTGCGCCTACCCGTTTTTTTTGACAATACTTGCACCATGAAAATACTAATCCTCCTGCTAACCCTTGCATTCCTCCCGCTAGCCGGCGCTGCGCCGCGCAACTTCCTCTTCATCCTCGTCGACGACCTCGGTTGCCGCGATCTCGGCGTGGAGGGCAGCACATTCCACGAAACGCCGAACATCGACGCGCTGGCCAACTCCGGAATGCGCTTCGAGAACGGCTATGCCGCCTGCCGCGTCTGCAGTCCATCGCGCGCAAGCATCATGACCGGCAAGGCCACCCCGCGCCACGGCATCACCGACTGGATCGGTGCGGCAAGCGGCACGAAGTGGAACCGCAACGACAAAGTGCTGCCCGCCGAATACACCCACGGCCTGCCGCACGAAGACACCACCATCGCCGAAGCCCTGCGCAACGCCGGCTACAAAACCTTCTTCGCCGGGAAATGGCACCTTGGCAAGGAAGGCTCCTGGCCGGAAGACCACGGCTTCGACATCAACAAAGGCGGCTGGAAACCCGGATCGCCCAAAGGCGGATACTTTGCGCCATGGATCAACCCGCGTCTCGAAAACGGCCCCAACGGCGAATCGCTCACCCTGCGCCTGGCCAATGAAACCGCCCAATTCATCGAAGAAAACAAAGAGCGCCCCTTCTTCGCCTTCCTCTCCTTCTACGCCGTCCACAGCCCCATCCAAACCACGGAAGAGCTCTGCAACAAATACCGCAAAAAAGCGGAAGCGATGGGGCTTTCCAATCGGGAAACCCGTTTCAAGGTCGACCGGAACCTGCCCGTCCGGCAAGTGCAAGACAACCCCGTCTATGCCGGGATGATGGAGACGCTCGACGATGCCGTCGGCATCGTCCTCTCCAAGCTCAAGGCAACCGGGCTCGACCAAAACACCGTCGTCGTCTTTACCTCCGACAACGGCGGCGTCTCCTCCGGCGATGCCTACTCCACCAGCCTCCTGCCCTTCCGCGGCGGCAAGGGGCGCCAATGGGAAGGCGGCATCCGCGAACCCTACTTCATCCGCGTCCCCGACATGACCAAACCCGGATCCACCACCCCGGTTCCCGCCATTGGAATGGACTTCTACCCCACTCTCCTCGAACTCGCCGGCCTGCCCCCCATGCCAAAACAACACATGGACGGCACCAGCCTCGTGCCGGTTCTCAAAGGCGGCACCCTCGCCGACCGCGATCTCTTCTGGCACTACCCGCACTATGGCAACCAAGGCGGCGAACCCTCGTCGACCATCCGCTCCAAGAACTGGAAACTCATCCACTACCACGAAGACGGCCGCGACGAATTGTACAACTTGACCGACGACATCGGCGAACAAACCAACGTTGCCGCCAACCATCCTGAAAAGGTGGCGGTGCTGCGCCAGCGGCTCGACGCCTGGCTCGCCGAAACCAATGCACGCATCCCCCGGCCCGACCCGCGCTACAACGCCGAACGGAAGAAAAAACAGATGCAACAGATGCGCGACAAACGAATGCCCACCCTCGAAAAAAGGGCGAAAACCTATCTTGATCCCGACTGGAAGCCCAATGCCGATTGGTGGGGCAGCGCCGCAGGAGATTAACCCGTGTGATGCAAAGGCAGTCCCGCTACCAGAGAAAGGTGGCCGCGGCCATAGGGAAGACGCTTCGTGGAGGAGGGATTAGAGGCGGCGATCGAGCGCAAGAAGCGCGAAACA
>CBDVCB010000155.1:0-4146 GCA_965372395.1 uncultured bacterium | reverse complement strand
TCCGAGACAGGTGTTTGGGAAATCGGCCAAGCGGATTTCCCGCAGCACCATGGGTGTCAAACCCGGGCTACCACCCCTCTGACCCCAATTCATTTGCCTCCCTCTCCTCCAAGCGCCCTCTTCCAAAATCTATCCCAAAAATCCAGCACATCCACCAGCTCATGCTCGCCGAGTTGGAGATCGATTAATCATGTGTCGCTCGTTGCGGATTATATCCCATGAAAGAACTCACCCCCGACCCCGAATTCCTGCCCGAACCCGCCCAGGCCAGGATACCGCCGGCCGCCTGCTCATCGACCCGCCCGAGCCCTGCGTCGTCTGGTGACTCCCCAACGGAAAGCTCGGACTACAGCTCGAAACCATCCGCGTCATCAAGGCCAACGGCCTCGAACACCTCTTCGAGCCTCTCCGCTAAACCTTACATCTAACTACCGCGATCGTGGTAGTTAGATGTAAGGTCTAAATACAAATTGTAGTTTTCAGTGCCTGAAGATTTTGTCTATGCTGTCGCCAATATTTAACAACAGAGAGGAACTGTTATGGAATCATTGGAAGGAAAGAAGGCTCCGGCATTTACGCTGGAAGGGAGCGATGGAAGGAAACATTCGATCAAGGACTATGCCGGTAAGAAGGTCGTCATCTACTTCTACCCGCGCGACAACACGCCGGGCTGCACGAAGGAGTCGTGCGGCTTCCGCGATTTGAACAAGGATCTCGCTGGCCTGAATACGGTGGTGCTCGGCGTGAGCAAGGACAGCCTGGCCTCGCACGACAAGTTTATTGGAAAGTTCAACCTGCCGTTCGTGCTGCTCTCCGATCCGGAGACGGAGATGATGCAAAAATACGGCGCGTGGGGCGAAAAAGTCCTCTACGGGAAAACCAGTATCGGTTGCATTCGATCGACGGTCATCGTCGATGAAACGGGCAAGGTGATCAAGCACTGGCGCAAGGTGCCCAAGGCCGAAGCTCACCCGCAACGAGTGCTGGAGGTGCTGCAGGGCCTTCAAAGGTAGACGAGGGCTTTCAACCTCGTTGCGTTGGCATCGATACGCCCGAACGATGCGTCGCAACGAAGCTGGAAGCATCGTCTACATTATAGCGCCTTCATGCCGCTCATGGCGTCGCGCAGCTCTTCGCCGATGATTTCGACGTCGTGGTAGCGGATCGCGGAGTTGATTTCGACGAGGGTCTTGTTGTCGACCCCGGTGTCTTTCAACGTGAGTCCCTTGCCGATCACGTCGGTTCCGATCTGGCCCATGAATTCCTTGAGCATCGGCTCGACGGCGTGCGCGAAGAGGTAGCACCCGTATTCGGCGGTGTCGGAAATGATGCTGTTCATTTCGTAGAGCTTCTTGCGCGCAATCGTGTTGGCGATCAGCGGCGTTTCGTGCAGCGACTCGTAGTAGGCCGACTCCGGCGCAATCCCTGCGTCAACCATGGCTTCGAACGCCAGCTCGACGCCGGCCTTGACCATGGCGACCATCAAAATACCTTTGTCGAAATATTCCTGCTCGGCAATCTCGTCGTCGTTCGCCGGGGTCTGCTCGAAGGTGGAGGTGCCCATCTCTTCGCGCCAGGTCAGCAGCTTAATGTCGTCGTTCGCCCAGTCCTCCATCATGGTGCGGGAGAACTCGCCGGAGAAAATGTCGTCCATGTGCTTTTCGAAAAGCGGGCGCATGATTTCCTTAAGGTCTTCGGCGATGTCGAAGGCCTTGATTTTGGCGGGGTTGGAGAGGCGGTCCATCATGTTGGTGATGCCGCCCTGCTTGAGCGCTTCGGTGATGGTTTCCCAGCCATATTGGATCAGCTTGACGGCCCAGCCCGCGTCGATGCCTTCGGCGGTCATCTTGTCGAAGCAGAGGAACGCCCCGGCCTGCAACATGCCGCAGAGGATGGTTTGCTCGCCCATGAGGTCGGACTTCACCTCCGCCACGAAGGAGGATTCCAGCACGCCGGCTCGGTCGCCGCCCTGCGCGGAGCAGAGGGCCTTTGCAATATCGAGGCCGTCGCCATTGGGGTTGTTTTCACTGTGCACGGAGATGAGGGTCGGGACGCCGAAGCCACGCTTGTATTCCTCGCGCACTTCGGAGCCGGGCGACTTGGGGGCGACCATGATGACGGTGAGGTCTTTGCGGATCTCGGTGCCTTCCTCGACAATGTTGAAGCCGTGGGCGTAGCAGAAGGTCGCGCCTTCCTTCATCAGTGGAACAACCGCTTTCACAACGGCGGTATGCTGCTTGTCGGGCGTGAGGTTCATCACGATGTCGGCGGTCGGAAGCATTTCCTCGTAGGTGCCGACGGTAAAGCCGTTTTCGGAGGCGTTGAGGAAGGATTGGCGCTTTTCGGCAATCGCCGCGTCGCGAAGCGTGTAGGAAATGTCGAGTCCGCTATCGCGCATGTTCAGCCCTTGGTTGAGCCCCTGCGCGCCGCATCCGACGATGACGATTTTCTTGCCCTTGGCGCATTCGCACCCGCTAACGAATTCCGATGCATCCATAAAGCGGCAGGTACCGGCCTCCTGCAACTGGCGGCGCAGCGGCAGCGTATTGAAATAGTTCTTTCCCATTGTTTTCTCCTTGGTTGATTTGAACGGGCGGAACCTAGCGCAAGCTTTGTGTTGCGTAAATTGATTTATTATGAATACTATGTTGCGTTATATGAAACGAAAGGAGCATGAATCGTGACGATTGAAACGTGATTTTCCCATCCACAGAAAATCACGCCTCGCGTTGCACGCCTCAATCCCCCATGGACCTCCAAGCACTGGAAACATTTATCAAAACGGCGGAGCTGCTGCATTTCGGGCGGGCAAGCCGGGCGTGCAACCTAAGTCCGTCGGCGCTGACGCGCACCATCCAGCGGATGGAAGAGGAAATTGGCCAGGCTCTTTTCCTGCGCGACAATCGCAGTGTGGAGCTAACCTGTTCGGGCACACGGCTACTGGACTATGCTCGCGGTGCCGTGGCGGAATGGCAGTATTTCCAGGAGTCGCTCGCGCCTGAAGGCGATAAAGTGACAGGCACGATTTCAATCTATGCCTCCATTACTGCGGTATACAGCCTGTTGCCGGAATTGCTCGAAGCCTATCGTACCGCATTCCCGGAGGTGCATTTGGATCTCCAGACCGGCGCGGCCGAAAAGGCGGTCGAACAGGTGGTGAGCGGGGAAATCGATCTGGCCGTCGCCGCCCTGCCCGACCGCGGGCAGATGCGGATGGAGTTTATGCCGTTGGCGGAAACCCCGCTGGTTTTCATTGCGCCGCACCCGCTCGACCGGATCGACTTTTCGCAGATGCCGCTGGTGGTTCCACAGTCGGGCGTGGCCCGGCAGCGGCTGGATGCGTGGCTGAAGGAGCACGATGTTGCTCCCGACATTTCCTCCGAGGTTTCGGGCAACGAGGCGTTGATTGCCATGGTGCGGCTAGGAACGGGGGTCGGCATTGTCCCCCTGCTCGCGCTGGAGCGCAGTCCGTTTCGCGAGGAGGTCCGGGTGGTTTCCCGCGCGCCGAAGCTGGCCCCCTATGTGGTGGGGCTGTGCTCCAGCAAGCGAACCCTGAAGCGCCCGGCGGTGCGGGCCATGTGGCAACTGGCGGAAAAACTGGGATCCAAGAACTAGAAGGTCAACCCGATTCCGGCATGAAGCCGCGCGGTGCGCGGGTATTCCGTTCCATCGTATTCCACCGTATCGTCGATGGATATGGCCGCACCCAGATCAACCGACAGCGCCCATAGGTTGAACCCAACACCGCCCGTCAGCACCCAACCAAAATCCGATTCAGCCAGGTTTTTGTAGGTACCCAACCGCAAGGCCACCAACGTCAAGTCCAGTTCCGTTCCAAACGAGAGCCGCTGCACATTGTAGTTGTTTAGGATGGTGCCCGTTTCGAGCAATTCTAAATCCGATTCCAGCATGAAGCGCTTAACGGGGATCCAGGCGGCGCCGATCGTGACCTGCGGATCGAGAACCACATCCGGCACCCGGATGGTCTCGGGAACCCCATTCAATAAGATCTCTTGGTCATAGCCATCGAAGCGCGGGCTGTTCAGATTGTGCCCGACCAGCGCAAACTGGAACTTCGGGATCCGATACATCGCGGCAAGGTCGAGTCCCACCGTTGCGCTATCGTGGGAGGTATCCAGCGAGTCT
>CBDVCB010000154.1:0-4188 GCA_965372395.1 uncultured bacterium | reverse complement strand
GGACGGAGGGCAGCCGACAACGGTCAGTAATAAGTAATACGCAATAGGCAGATAGCTGGGTCAGCCTGTCGGGTTTTAAGGTCACAGATTGTGATCTTAAACTTGCGATCACAAATTGTGACCTCCGTGGCGAGATGCTCCGCGTTCGTGCTCGTCCAAGACTACTCATTTCGATGGAGGGGCGGAGGCTTTCCGCCCGGGCGCGCACCGCGCGCCCCTCCAAAAACCATCCCGTTCATCCTGTGATCCCGTCCAATTTCCATCCGCACCGTCTTTGCGCATCCCTGCGATCTTTCGCGGCCAATCAAATACCTGGCGCTGACAGGACCAGCGGCACTTCAGGGGTCGGGTTTCGCCGAGTAAAAGGCACAGAAAACACAAAAGAAGATCCTCTGTTTTCGTCTCTGCGGGTGTATAACGAGGCTCTTATTTCAGGTGAGGAATTATGATGTCGATTGAAGAACAACAAAACAGCCCGCTGCATGGTTTAAGCGCCGAAACGATGGTGACTGAACTGGTGGAGTTTTACGGGTGGGATGTTTTATACGCGGCCCTGCGACTTAACTGTTTTCGAATTAACCCGTCCATCGCCAGCTGCCTGACGTTTTTAAAAAAGACGGAATGGGCGAAATTCAAAGTCGAGGATTTTTATTTGTACCGCTTCAAGCGCATGCCAAAAATGGGCGAGGATCAACTCGAGCTAAACCCACGCGAGCGCGGCTTTCCTCTCGATATTGTTCCATGGGATCCGGTGCCGCTGACCGTTGAGTTGGTCGAAGAGATGCGGGCGGAAGCGGATGCAAACTATAGAGGAATGATGGCGGCGCGGCGTTCGAGGGATCGCTACTAATCCTTCCCGACCCGCTCAACACAAGGCTTTCGATGAAACCCACTTCTCCCACCGACCTGCTTAAATCCCACTTTGGCTTCGATTCCTTTCGCGCAGGCCAACAGGAAACGATTGAAATTCTGCTGGCCGGCCGCAGTGCGGCGGCCATTTTTCCGACCGGCTCCGGCAAAAGCCTCTGCTATCAGCTGACCGCGCTCCTGCTTCCCGGCCTGACGCTGGTCGTCTCCCCGCTGCTGGCCCTGATGAAAGATCAGATCGATAGTCTGCAGGCCAAAAACATTCTGGCGGAACGACTCGACTCCAGCCTCACAGAAGAAAAATATCGCGCGGTCTCCAACGCCATCCGCAACGGCCAACTCAAAATGCTGTTCGTCTCCCCCGAACGGCTCACCAATGAACGCTTTCTCCATCTCATTCGCGGCCAGCAGATCAGCTTGCTCGCCGTCGACGAAGCCCACTGCATCTCGGCCTGGGGCCACAACTTTCGGCCCGACTACCTCAAGCTGGCCCATGCCGTGGAATCGCTCAACGTCGAACGCGTGCTGGCCCTCACGGCCACCGCCACGCCGAAGGTGTCCGACGATATGGCGGCCGCTTTCAAGATCGAGCCCGCCGACGTGATCAATACCGGTTTTTACCGCCCCAACCTCGAATTCCGCGTCACCGCCTGCCAAAGCCATGAGCGCGATTCACTGCTAGTTAAACGCCTTCATGAGCGCCCGGCCGGCCCGACGATCGTCTATGTTCACCTTCAGAAAGATGCCGAAAACACCGCGCGTTTGCTCTGCCAGAACGGATTCAATGCCGCCGCCTACCATGCCGGGCTTAAAACCGAGCAGCGCACCGCGACGCAGGAAAAGTTCATGGCGGGGGAACTCCCGATCATTTGCGCCACCATCGCATTTGGGATGGGCGTCGACAAAGCCGATATCCGCTATGTCTACCACTACCACCTGGCCAAAGGCTTTGAAAGCTACCTGCAGGAAACCGGCCGTGCCGGTCGCGACGGCGCGCCCGCGGTCTGCGAACTCTTTGCCTGTTCGGCGGACTGCACCACGCTCGAAAACTTTGTCTATGGCGACACGCCCGATGCCATCAACATCACCCGCCTCGTCGACACCCTGCTCGACGCCGGCGACGAGATCGATGTGACCGCCCGCGAACTCTCCCAGGCACACGATATCCGCCAGCTGGTCGTCAGCACCCTGCTCACCCATCTGGAGCTCTTCGGGGTCCTCCGGTTCGATGGCTACTACTACAGCGACATCCGCTTCGAAGCACACCAAACCGGCGCCGAGATCCTCGCCCACTATTCAGAGCCGCAGGCCGCCTTCCTTAAAAAGATCTTTGCCTGCGGGAAAAAAGCGCGTAAATGGATCACCCTCGATATGGACGCGGCCATCGAACGGACGGGGCATCCGCGCGCCGTCGTTCTGCGCGCGCTCGAAAGCCTGCAGGATAAAAATCTAATCACCCTCCAGATGTCCAGCTATCGCCAACGCTTCCAGCTGCTGCAACCCCATGCCGACCGCACGGAACTCTGCAAAAAGCTGGTGGAGCTATTCCAGCAGCACGAGCAGCTTGAAATCGAGCGGATCGACGCCATGGTCGCTTATGCGGGCGAAGACACCTGCCTCACCCATCGCTTGCTCGCCTATTTTGGCGAAGCGATTGCACCGTGTGGGCATTGTGGCGTTTGCAAAGGCGAGGCCCCTGCGATTCTACCGAAACGGAAGGCGGAACCGATTGATGACGACGTTCTCGCGCAGATGGCCGAACTCGCCGATCAATATCCCAAGGCCCTCCGTCAGCCGCGCCAGCAAGCGCGTTTCCTGTGCGGGCTCAACTCCCCCGCCATCACCGCCCAACGCGCGTTGCGCGGAAACTCGCTCTTCAACCGTTGCGCCCATATCCCCTTTAAAAACCTGTTCGAACAACTCGGATCAATATGATCAAAACAAGCTGGAACAGGGGTCAGCGGCTTTTTCCCAGACTCCAAAAATAACATGGAGGGATTTATAATGATGTCATTCGCCAAACTTGGACTGGTTGAGCATATGCAGCGCGTGGTGGATGCTGTTCACTATAAAGTTCCGACCCCGATCCAGCAGCAATCCATCCCGCTCATTCTGGAAGGGGATGACGTGATTGCCCAGGCCCAGACCGGTACGGGCAAGACCGCGGCTTTTGCCCTGCCCATTCTTCAGGTTTTGAATGAGATGAGCGCGAAAACGAAATCGGGGTATATCCGGGCTCTGGTACTGGCTCCAACGCGTGAACTGGCCCAGCAGGTGGCGCAGGCCTTTGATGCCTACGGTCAGTACATGCCCCGTGAAATCCGAGTGGCCGTCCTCATTGGCGGAGAAGATATGGGCGAACAACTGCAGCGCCTGCGCTCCGGCGTCGAAATCGGGGTCGCCACGCCCGGCCGTTTATTGGAATTGCTTCGCGAAGATGCAATCCGTTTCGGGGAGCTCCGCTTTCTGGTGATTGACGAAGCCGATAAACTGCTGGATCTCGGTTTTTCTGAAGAAATCGATGCGCTCATAAAAGCGCTGCCCGCGGAGCGACAGAGTCTTTTGTTTTCGGCCACCTATCCGGAGAAGGTGATGCAGCTTGCGCAGCACGTGATGCAGAATCCAGTTCACGTTAATGTGGCCAGCGAGGTGCCGACGGTTGAAAATATTACGCAACGCGTGATTGAAGTGAACCGCAACAAGCGCGGGCCGCTGCTACGCCACCTGATTAAGGCAGAAGGCTGGAAGCATGTGCTCATTTTTGTGGCGAGCAAACGCGCGGCCCGTAACCTGGCGGCCAAGCTGAAGCGCGATGGAATTAAAGCGGATGCATTCCATGGCGACCTCGATCAGGAGAAGCGCACGTATGTGCTCGGCCAATTTAAGGCCCGCAAAATTGAGGTGCTGATTGCCACCGATATTGCCGCGCGCGGGATCGATATCCAGAATCTCTCCTGTGTCATCAACTATGATTTGCCGCGGTCCCCGGTGGATTATATTCACCGCATTGGCCGGACCGGGCGGGCGGGTTCCACGGGCGTCGCCATCAGCTTGATCGGGCACGAAGACCAGTCCCATTTTTCATTGATCGAAAAGCGGGCACAGTTGCAGCTCGAACGGGAGCACATTCCCGGCTTTGAACTTGGCGGCGAAGCGCCGGCGCAAAAGAAGGGCGCGCCGCCGGTTAAAGGAAAACGTCCAAGCAAAAAAGATAAAGCACGCGCCGCCACCGCTCAGGATCAGAAGTAAAAAAAGGGTCTGTCAAGTATTGGTCAAGTCGTATATGTCCCGTGTTCCGTGTTGATCCGTGGCCCGAAAACA
>CBDVCB010000153.1:0-4189 GCA_965372395.1 uncultured bacterium | reverse complement strand
GCGAGGACTCTATCGTGCGAGGAACACAGCTTCAGGACACCATCGACCGGCTCTATAGCGAATACGGGGCGAAAGAAGTCCACATGCGCCCCGCCTGCCCCCCATTGGTATACGGATGCAAATTCCTCAACTTTTCGCGCTCACGGTCCGTGGATGAACTTGCTACGCGAATTGCAATCAAGGAACTCGAAGGCGGGGAATACAAGCACCTTGACGAGTATTCCGATGCAACAAGCGACCGCTACCAAGCCATGGTCGACAAGATCAGGGAGCGCCTCAACCTAACCTCGCTGCAGTTCCAAACCCTGGAAGATCTCATCGAGGCCATTGGCCTTCCGAAAGAAAGGCTTTGCACCTACTGCTGGGACGGCGCGGAATAGGTTGCGGGGCGCGTATTTTTTCGGATCAGAAGAAATATGCAATGGTAGATCCCTACAGATCCAAAAAGTTCTGCAACAGCTTCTTTCCTTCGACGGTCAAGATGGATTCGGGATGAAACTGGACGCCGTGCACCGGATGCTCCTTGTGCTGGATCCCCATGATTTCGCCCTCGGCCGTCCATGCGGTAATTTCCAGGCAGTCCGGCAGGGTTTCGCGCTCGACAATGAGCGAGTGGTAGCGGGTGGCATCGAACGGGTTGGGAAGCCCTTTGAAGACACTCTTTCCCTCGTGGATTATGGGAGAGGTCTTTCCGTGCATCAGGCGTTCGGCGCGGACAACCTTTCCACCATAGACCTCGCCGATGGACTGGTGACCGAGGCAAACACCGAACACGGGCAGGCGAGAGCCAAACTCGCGGACGATATCGCGCGAAATCCCGGCGTCTTTCGGCGTGCATGGACCGGGGCTGACGAGCACCTTTTCAGGATTCAACGCAACCGCCTGCTTCACCGTGATTTCATCATTGCGGAACACGCGCATCTGAGCACCCAGCTCGCCGAGATACTGCACAAGGTTGTAGGTGAATGAGTCGTAGTTATCGATGACGAGTATCATGACTTTTCTCCGGCCACGCGCGCGGCGTGGTAGTGCTTGGCGAGGGCGAGGGCCTGCATCATGCCGCGCGCCTTGTTGCGCGTCTCCTCGTATTCGTTGATCGGCACGGAGTCGGCCACAATCCCCGCCCCGGCCTGGACATAGGCTTTGTCCTTGTCGAGGATAACCGTGCGGATGGTGATGCACGAATCAAAGTTGCCGTTATAGTTGAAGTAGCCCACCGCGCCGGCATAGGGACCGCGCTTGCTCTTTTCGAGTTCCGCGATGATTTCCATGGCGCGGATTTTCGGGGCGCCGCTCACGGTGCCTGCCGGAAAGGTCGCGCGCATGACATCGTACTCATCGTGGTCGGCGGAAAGCGTGCCGGTTACATCGGAGACAATGTGCATCACGTGGCTGTACCGCTCAACCACCATCAGATCGGACACATCCACCGAATTAAACTCGCAAACGCGCCCGATATCGTTGCGGCCCAGATCGACGAGCATGATGTGTTCGGCCAGCTCCTTCGGGTCGGCCAAAAGATCCTTTTCGAGAGCCAGATCCTCTTCCGTTGTTTGGCCGCGCGGACGCGTTCCGGCAATGGGCCGCACTTCAACGCGCTTGTCCTCGCAGCGGACATGGATTTCCGGCGATGTGCCGACAATGGAACTTTCGCCCATGTCGAGGCAGAACATGTAGGGCGATGGATTGATCGCGCGCAGGGCGCGGTAGACATCGAGCGAGTCGGCCTCGTTTTCCACCTCGAAGCGCTGTGAAAGGACGGTCTGGATAATGTCGCCGGAGCGGATATATTCCTGCGCCTTTTCAACCATTTCAAGAAACTCGCCCTTCGTGGTGTTCGACTTGGGTTCCAGTGGCTCGACCTCGTCGTGCGTATCGATCAGCACCCGATCAATGGGCGTCTGCAACGCCTCGCACAATTCGCCGATCTGCGCCAAGGCCTTGTCGTAGGCCTCGTTCGGGTCGCCTTCGACATGTGCATTGGCCACAATCTTGAGATTGTGGTTTACGCGGTCGAAGGCGATCAGGCCATCGGTCACCATGAAGACCATGTCGGGGTTGCCGATCTCGTCGTTTGTATTCACGGGAACGCGCGGCTCGAACTGCGAAACCATGTCGTAGCCGAGGAAGCCCACCGCCCCGCCGATAAAGCGCGGCAATGATGGGTCATCCACCACCGGGGCAAACTGCGCCATGTGGTTTTTAAGCGCGTCGAGCGGGTCGATGTCTTCGATCACCTGCGGCGTATCCCCGTTGGTGACGATTTCGACGCGGCGGCCCCAAGCGCGAATGATCGTGCGCGGGGTTCCACCGATGAACGAGTAGCGTCCGATGTTTTCGCCACCCTCGACACTTTCAAGCAGATAGGTGTGCGAAGCATTGTCACGCTGGCGCAGATAGGTGCGGACACGTTCGTAGGCCGAAACCGGCGTCTCCTGGTCGGCAAGGACTTCCTTCCAAACCGGTATCAGGTTCCCCTGCTTCGCCTGCTCTAAAAATGTCTTTCTATCGGGTATAACGGCCATGGATCTTCCCACAATTAAAAACGAGAACCACGGAATACACTGAATACACAGAAAAAGCAAAGGTTCCGTGTGTTCCGTGGTTCAACAATCTATCCCTTAAGCTTCAGTAGTATCTCCATCGAAAGCTTTTGCATCTCCTGGACACGCGCTTCGCTATCGGCCTCGTTGTAGCAGCGGAATTCGGGCGCGTTCCCGGAGGGGCGCATATGGAGAACTTCCTGCGATTCGAAGGTCACGCGCAACCCGTCGGTGCGGTCGATCGATTCCACTTGGCCGAAAGCCTTGCCAAAGGCCACCTCAATGGCCGCCATGTCCTCGAACCGTTCAAGAATCTTGGCACTCTCTTCGGTCGGGAAGTCTTGGATGCGGTCGCTGGCGGTAAAGCGCTGAGGCAGATCGGCCAGCAAGGCGGAGATCGGCTTGTGCTCCCGGCTGGAAAGCAGGATGATCGCCAGCATCGGCAGGACTGCATCGCGTGTCGGCAAGGCGCGCAGGGATTTTCCAAATACCGAAAACTCGGAGTTGGTTAGGAATCCGCCATTGGCCTCATAGCCGATCACACCCTTACATCCGGCAAAGGATGCTTCAATCATGGAGGCCACCACAAACGGTGAACCGATCATGGTGCGTCGAATGTCTGCAAACCAGCCGCACTTTTCCACCGCAGTATTGCAACTCACCGGCGTACTGACAGAGTCGGCTCCCAAATATTTCGCCGCAAGGATTCCCGCCACGTCACCGCGCAACCACTCGCCTTTTTCATCGCTGACAAGGGGACGGTCGCTGTCGCCGTCTGTGGAGATAATGGCATCGAACCCATTTTCAGCCGACCATTCGCGCGCCAGTTTCACGTCCTCTTCGCGGATCGCTTCGGTATCGACCGGAATGAAGGTGCTGGAAAACCCGAGCGGTGTCACGTCCGCGCCGAGACCGGAGAAGATTTCAATGAGCATGTCGCGTCCAACGGCCGAATGCTGGTAGATGCCAATCTTCTTTCCGGAAAGGCAATCCGACGGAAACGTTTTTATATACCGGTTGATGTAGTCGACCCGCGCATCGATGTTTTCTTCCGGCAACTCGAAAGGAGAACCGTCAAAAACGGCATCGTCAATCTCGACGACTTGCTCACGGATCTGTTCCTCGTCGTATTTGAGGATTTCGCCGGTGCATTTGTTAAACTTGATTCCGTTGCGGTCGGCCGGAATATGGCTCCCAGTCACCATGATGGCCGGGCACCCGTTTTCCAGCCCGTAGAGCGCCACCGCCGGGGAGGGAATAAATCCACAATTGACCGGGACATAGCCCATGTCGGAAACGGCCTTCGCCACCGACGCCATAATCCGCGGCGTGCTGGGACGCAGGTCACCCGCAATAGCCACGGACGCACCGTTTTTTTTCAACGCGCCCGAGTCCTCCAAGTATTGGAGAAAGCCCTTGGCATAGGTGTAGCAGACTTGGTCGGTCATCTCCACGGCCAGCCCGCGCGCACCGCTGGTGCCAAACTTCACGCCGCTCTGCTGCATCAGATCGTTGATCTTTATTTGCATCTTTTTCTCCAATGGGCACCCTCAAGGATTGCCCTTACGCGTCGATGTTTTCGAGGCCCGACGTTTCGAGGTTGATCTTGCGGTAGTAGCAGTTGCGCGGTTCGCCTTTTGCGTTCT
>CBDVCB010000152.1:0-4369 GCA_965372395.1 uncultured bacterium | reverse complement strand
CATGCTTGGTGGTGTGGGGAGAGGGAGCTAAACACTCCCTCTTACCCGATTTGGACATTTTTTATGCTACCTGTACGGAGGGAATTGCATTCAGCTTTGTTAAGGCACGAGCGATGGCTGTATCTTGTGTTTTTGTCGAATCAAGCCATGTGTCATAGAATGTGGCTCCGATGGGGCACCATGTTGCCCATGATGCGGTGAACTCTTGTCCGTTCAATTCACCTTCGGCATAGCCTGTGGTCTGAGTGTCATCATGCCAATGTTTTGTAATGGTTACTTTTGGTGTGGCCATGATCATTTCCTTTTTTAGTCAGTCCAACGTTACTCATGACCCGCTTGGGAAATAAACTCTGCCCTCAAAACGGGCGTTGTCCAAGTAGGGTCAATGAGCTGGTTGTGTGCCGGGCTTGCCCGGCTGCTTGTTGATGCGTTGCTTGTAGCGCGTTCCTCCGTAGATTGCGGAAGACATTGCAAGATATGGAGGTGCGATACAAGGGATTAGTTCAACCCCGGGCCGGATGGTGGCTAGGGTAGCGAAAGGCAGAGATTGGTTCCGCAAGGGCTGGTTGAAGGAAGCCGGACGCAAAAACGCGGGCTGATGTACAAAAACCGAATAGAGGCGGGATGCACGGGGACGAGGGCGCAACACAGTCGGAAGTCCTGACCATTGGAATACGGCGCATCACGTAGATTCGGCGGCTACGCGTGGAAAGTAGACGAGGAGTACCCCGGGAGAGCCGCTGGTTCTCGCAATGAAATGCCGGACGCAAAGCACCCCGGCTTACCAAGTGCTTGGCCTGTGCGCGGTGATCTCGCGCGGCACGGGAGCCTGTCGGAAACGGCGGGGACACAAAGGAGGAGGTCGGTTTGCGAGTGGGTCGCTCGCAAGGGAGGCTGATCGGTCAGCGGTAGTCAGCAGAGGACATGGTAGGTGGGTTGGGAGAACGGTCGGCGGAAATGCCGGGTCGTTGCAGTCTGGCCTTGCCGAAAGTCCGAACGGTGAATGGGCGTGGTCGCGTCCATTATGTGTGGGTATGAGTAGGAGGATGGGTTTTATGAAATCAGGACAGATGTCTATGGCGCTGGGCGCATCGGAACTACGCCGTTGCGGGAATGCGGCTGCCGACGAATTCATAGCAAACCGACTTTCCAAAAGTACGACGGGAAAAGTCTGCCTCATGGAGTCGATCTGTGCGGTGGGCAATCGAAGAGCCGCCCGGCAACGGGTGGTGCGCAACAACGGTGCGCCGGGGTGCGACGGGGTGAAAGCCCGCGAACTCCCCGGGGTGCTGGATCGATGCTGGGGCGCAATCAAGGCGTCCCTGCTCGCTGGAACCTACGAACCGCTACCGGTACGCCGGAAATCAATCGAAAAACCCGACGGGGGAACCCGCGATCTGGGCATACCGACGGTGCAGGATCGGTTCGTGCAACAAGCGATGACGCAGGTGCTCAACGCAATATATGACCACACCTTCTCGGACAGTTCCTTCGGATACCGTCCGGGACGCTCGCAGGCGCAAGCCGTCGAACGGGCGCGAAGGCATGTAGAGTGCGGAGCAGATTTCGTGGTGGGCATCGACCTGTCGAAATTCTTCGACCGCGTCAACCATGATCGGCTCATGAGTCGGCTGGCCAAGCGGATCAAGGACAAGCGGGTATTGAAGCTCATCCGAGCGTTTCTCAACAGCGGGATACAACTGGAAAACAACGAGATCGCCTATCCCGGCGAAGGCACGCCGCAAGGCGGGCCGCTCTCGCCGTTGCTCTCGAATATCGTGCTCGACGAACTCGATAAGGAACTCGAAAAACGCGGCCTGCGCTTTGTGCGCTACGCCGACGACATCGTGATCTTTGTCCGAAGCCGGAAAGCCGGGGAACGCGTCCTCGAATCGGTCACCCGATTCCTGCGAAACCGCATGAAGCTCGAAGTGAACAACACCAAAAGCAGTGTTGAACTCCCATGGAACATCAAGTTCCTCGGTTTTCGGATTACCCAGATGATGGGGCGCACGCGCCTCGGCATCCATCCGAAAGCACTCGAAAGCTTCAAGGACAAGGTACGGGAAACCACCCGCCGCACCCGAGGGATCAGCCTGTCCGCGGTCATCCGCGAACTCAACGGGTTTATTCCCGGTTGGCTGAACTATTTCCGGGTCGGTCTCAGCAAGAAGCTCATCAAAGAGCTTAACCGCTGGATCGTCCGACGGTTGCGAGCCTTCCGTTGGAAGCAATGGAAGCTACCGCGAACAAAAGTGAGGAACCTCAAGAAGTTGGGGATAAATCACAGCGACGCGGTAAAACTGGGGAACACCCGCAAAGGGGCATGGCGCGTCAGCAAATATCAATCGATGAACTACGCCCTCCCCGCCAGATGGTTCGAGCAACACTACGGATTAATCCGACTTCGATAAATCCCCGTCCGTCACAGCCGAGTCGCCGTATACGCGATCCGTACGTACGGTGATAAGGGAGGGCTCCTCAGAGATGGGGAGTCCTATCCCAATGGAGTTCCTTTTTTAATTCGGCTAGTCGCTTTTTGTATGTGTCCTCAACCCAATGTTGTCTCAATTCATGTTTCCACCCACTTTGATATGTTCCTTTGATGGGGTGCTCAAAAGTATGCAGTATGGGTTCTCTACACGGGATGTTTTCCAATAAATCTAGTAATGCTTCAAATGCAATGTGTTTATCCTTTTGGTTCATCCGATCTAAATCCGAATAATTAAATATTGAGAATTCGGATCGGCATACCATTGCAATTGCTTTGAGTACGGATTCAATATCTGCACCAGTAAGGGATTCGCTTTGAAGTTTTGATTCTCTCCAGCGGTATTCTTCAAGTATTCGTTCAGCATCCACCATGTGAAATAGATCACTGGTTGGTCGTTTTTCGGGTTCGCTCTGTAATTGATTGATAATCTGTGCTTTTAGCTTTTTTCTTTTCAGTTCCCAAGGGTAGCATTTTCGACAAAAGCCCGATCGATATATTGAGCGCCTCTCAGAACAGCAATTTCTACAGGCATTCATTTCTTCCACCATTGATCTGCAAACTCAATTACTACTGTTCCAAGAGATTCCACTAAATCCATGTCGCTGTCATCTGCATCTATTCCTGTAAGTTGTGTGAAAACAAAAAATCCATATGCCCATTGATCTTTGACTCCATCTCTTATGAGTTGTCCGATGTAATCCAATCCGAACTTAACAGGGGTCAAGTCACCGTAATCACCTTTGAACTGCTCTAAAATTTCATCTTTGATAGAATCGGCTTTGTCTTCATGTAGATGTTCAAACAGGCTGAGTGTAGCGCAAACCACCCATGCTGTAATGATGGATAATCTCCAGCGAGATTGTGCATCTTGATCTGCTGTATACTGTTTAACGCAGGGATAACGATCTTCAATCCGGGAAAGACCGGCCATCGCAAGAACTTGAGCTCCCTTATAGAAGGTCTCTGGATCAAAATTAGATGATTTGGAATCAAACAAGGAAATCATTGGTTTCTCCAAATGCTATTTGTGCCTGTATTTTTATATGACTCAACGATTAGGATTTTATCCGTCCAGCTTCACGAAAACACCAAAATCTACCGCAGAAGCTGGTGGCTGGATGGATAACATTCTGTTGGACTGAGCCTCTCGGACACGTCCAGCCTATCTATGGGGATTGTATGGAACCGTGGACTCCGATTCCATGGTTTTCTTTATATATCTTTCCCTCCCGCGGAGCTTCCGGTGGAGAGGAGGGCTTTGGAGCCAGGGTGGCGCGGCGGATTCCGCGGCTTGGAACTGCGGTTTTTTCGCGTCCGGGCGCAAGGAGACCGGGAGGCGCGAAGCGTCTCGTTCGAACGTCTGGATGTCGCGGTTCGGTTTCATTCTCAGGGCGGGCGGTCGGGAGGCGGTAGCGGACAGGCGATGAGCTTTCCTTTGCATCTGGGGCAGCGGGCGGTGTCGAGGCCGGTGAGGCGCAGGATGCGTTCGGCGGTGGTTTCCTTGGGTTCGTCTTCGGGCGGTTCGGGCGGCGGTTGCATGCCGAGCGAGGAGCGGATCGTGATGAGCGCCTGTTTTTTGTTGGTGTTGGAGAGGAAGCCGTAGCTGCGGATCTTCATGAAGTTCGGCGGCAGGATGTGCAGGGTGAAGCGGCGGAGGAAGCGGTGGGAAAGGCGGGCATACTGAAGCGTGCGACGGTGCATACGTTGCGCCATAGTTTTGCCACTCATCTGCTGGAGAACGGGGTGAATATCCGGATGGTGCAGGAGCTGATGGGGCACAAGGATGTGAAGACGACAGAGATCTACACGCATGTGATGAGCAAGGATCTGGATGCGGTGAAGAGTCCGCTGGATTTGCTGCAAGAGGGATGAGGC
>CBDVCB010000151.1:0-4431 GCA_965372395.1 uncultured bacterium | reverse complement strand
AAAAATACGCTTGCCGGATCATCAACCCCGGATTTTTGAAGAACAAAAAGGTTCTCCGCAGAACCGAATATTCATGCAAAACCAGGACCTCAGAGCCCCATGGCATCTCGATGCGGAAAACCTGCAATGGATATCCGATCCGCGCCCATCTGCAGTTGTATTCCTCTGCGATGTACCCACAGATTTTTCGAAAGACCCTTCTTAAAGGGTATTACGCGGTGCAGGCTTTCCAGTCGGCGGTGGAGGATGGGACGGTTTGCAGGTCGGAGCATCCGGTCGAGTCGAGGTCGGCGAGCGTGGTTGCAATTCGTTTGCGCGTCATCTGGACGGCTTGGTCGATCAGCTCGCTACTAAACCCGCGGCTAGCCAGCACAAGGGTATGGTCGAGTGCCAAGATGGAGCTGATCAGTTTTCCGAGCATGACGCTCTTGCGTTGCGAGAGGTTGCTCTGGATGGATATGTTGATGAGGTTTTTCAGCTCAATGGCGGCCTGTTTTGCCCCTTTGTAGTTTTGCATGAAGGAGAGCAGGTTCATCTGTCCGGCCTGGGCCATCTGTTTCATGACCATTTCGCTGACCTGCGCATACATCACATCGTTGGTGCCTTCAAAGATCTGGAAGGGACGGCAATCGATAATGGCGCGCCCGGCGATGTGGTCGCGACGGAAGCCGTTGGCGCCTACGAGTTGCATAAAGGATTGCGCGGCTTCCTGCATCATGTCGGTGAGAATCGCCTTCATCGCATTCGCTTGCACGCCTTCGCCGGAGAGATCCTTTTCCAGGGGGGTGTTTTCGCTGGCGTGGAGGCATAGGCCGGAGGAGAGCGTGAAGAAGGCCTGGATTTCGGATAGGCGGTGTTGCACCTGGTCGTATCCAAACAAAGCCTTTCCTCCCACAATGCGTTCGCGGCAGTGCGTGGTGGCTTCGTCGAGAATGCGTTTAATGAAACCCAGCCCAATCCCCGAAAGCCGCAGGCGGCTACGGTGCAGCGAGTCCATCATCATTTTGATCCCGGAGGTTTGTGGAATGAGGCGGTGGGCTGTTGGAACCTTGATATCGACTTCGTTCTTTCCGTAGGGGATCTGGAAAAGTCCCAGCTTCTGGTAGAATTCGGTTACTTCAATCCGCTGTTCGGCATCGTTCATATCGCAAATAAACAGATCGAGGTCGCGGGAGAGCTTTCCGTTTTCCCGTTCCTTCCGGGCAGCGACCAACCAAAAACCAGCCAATCCGGTAAGTCCGCCCCAATGCTTGGTTCCTTGAATGGCATAGCCCCCCGCCACTTTTTGATAGGCGGTCTGCATGGAGAGGGCATTGGTGCCAAAATCGGGTTCGGTGATCATGAGTCCGCCCATGGCTTTTTCATCTATGAACTTGCGGAGGATTTCCTCCCGAACCTTCCCCTCTGCATATTTTTTTACGGGATCCAGAAACAGGGCGCTATTGATGCCGAACGTCAGCCCCACGGAAAGCGACTCATAAGCGGCGGCTTCCACCAGCGACAGGCTCTCTTTTGGCCGCCCACCCCATCCCCCGAATTCTTCGGGAACAAAGACCGATAGCGGTGTGGTTTCATGGATTTGGCGGACGAGATAGGCCGAAAGTCCCTGGAGGTGGTTGCGGGTTTCTATTTCGGGGTGCCGGGCGAGAATATCGCGCAGGCCGGATTGAAAGCGTTTAAGATAACCGGAGAATTCACCGAATTTTGGGTGGTGGTGCGGGTTTCCATTTTTCATATAAATAGGACTCTTTTGGTTATGGCTAGGTGCAAGGTAGCCCACTTTGGGACAAATGGAGAGTTCTGATTGCCAAAAAAGGACTGTGTGACACACAGGTGCATACCACCAAACATGCGCGTTTCCGTCTGGGCGGGTTCTTCGCCCGGCTGCCCGGCCCGCCCTCCAGACCGCGATCATGGATCGCGGCTACAGTTTTTACGGGAACACCCTAGACGAGTTCGCAGGCGCCGCCGGCGCAGGCGATTTCGCCTTGCAGGTTGGTGGCGTCGTCCTGCTCGTGCATGAGGGTGTAGTCGGCGGGGCGGAAGTTGGCGATGAGCTCGTTCCACAGGGTTTCATCCTGGGCGGTGACCACTTCTTCGTGCGGAGCCTGCTGGTAGAGCTTGTCGCCGGATGCCGTCAGCATGCTGATGCCGGTAAAGTCGGCGCGGTTTTCCCAGATGTAGTCCGCGACCTCGTCCCACTCGCCGTCGCGAACGGTCAGGGTATTGGAGACGTTGTGGTAGAGGCCGGGGTTCATTTCCGGGCGCGCGGTGCCGGGCACGACCCAGTTTTGCTGGGTGGAGTGGACGTGCTTGAGCAGATCCATGGCCGACATTTCGTTGCGGAGGATCGCTTCTTCGGGTGCCTCGATGCAGAAGGTGATGACGTCGTCGGTCTTGTTGGCGCTCCAGACGGATTCCTCGCACATGTGCGGGTTTTGCTCGTTGAAGAAGCGGTAGACGGGATCGGTCTTGTTGGCTTGCACACGGCGGAAGTAGCGCCGGGCGTGGCGCGGGTGGATGCCGGATGCGGTTCCAAGCAACAGCGAGGTCGATCCAGCAGGCTTGACGCAGGTGAGGCGCGCGGCGGGTTCGGTGCCGAGTTTCAACGAAATCTCGCGGTTCACCTCGATGGCATATTGGGCCATGTTTTGCTGCATTGCCGGATCGAGCGTGATGGCCGGCGAGTCCATCATGCCGGTGATCGAAACGCCAAGCAGCGCCTCGCGGCGGCAGAGTTCTTCGGTCGTGCTTCCAAGATACGGGAAGTCGGTATAGCCCGCCTGCAGGGTTCCAATGATGGTTGCCGCGCGCACGGCAATGCGGAAATCCTCTTCGGAGAGCAACTTGGCGCCGTTGATTTCGGTGAGGTTGCAGAATTGCCAGCCGGATTCAACCGTTACGTTGCCGTCCTCGTCTTTCACTTCAAGGTGCGGGTTGAGGCCGATTTCGCAGCACGGATTGCAGCCGTGCGAAAGGTCGTTGGCAAAATAGAAGCCGGGTTCGCCCCACTCTTTCTGCTTGGTGAAGATGCGCAGGAACTGGGCTTTGGAGGTTTCGTTGCGAATGAGCTTCACGGAGTTGTTGGAACGTCCGCGCTGCGGGTTTTCCTCGAACCAGTTGCCGCGCTTGGCATTCATCATTTCGCCGTCGTCCGGCGAGAAGAGGCAGATGGTTGCGCTGCGGCGCACGCCGCCGGCAATCACGGCATCGGCCGCGTGCATCATGATGTCGTAGGCCTCGATCGGCTTGAGCTTGCGACCGAGCGCGCCGTCGAAAATGTTGCGGGCGCGCTCGATGGCGCGGCGCAGCGGCACATGGCCGGGGGCGCGGCCGCCGGAGGTTTTGAGCAGGGTGCCGCGGTGGCGGATTTCCGAATAGTTGAATTCAACGAGATAGCCTTCCACATAGCTGAGAACCAACTCCTGCATGGCATCGGCCCAGCCTTCGATGGTGTCGGGCACGTTGAAGTGGCGCACGGTGCCTTCATCGACGGACGCCGCCAGCACGGGAAGCTTTTCGACATGTTCGAATTCGACGCTGAAGCCTACGCCCGTGCCGCAGAGCAGCAGGAAGAGGCCGTCGCGGAAGAATTCGATGCGGTCGCAGATGCCAAAGGTGCAGTTGTACATGCGGGCATGGTTTTTCTCGATGGCCTTGCCGCCGAATTGCATGGAGCGCATGGAGGGCAGGCAGCGCTTTTCGAGCACCTGGTCGAACGCCCAGCGGATATCCTCCTCGGCGGAGGGGTAGCGGCGCAGGTGCATGTCGCGTACGCGGCCGACGGCCTCGGCAAAGGTTTCGCGGCGGCCCAGCTCGGGCAGGTAGCGGGCGTAGCGGCTGGCGAGCATGTAGTCCTGAATGGAGGATGCGTCGGGGCGCAGGCGCTGGTTGCGGGCTTTCTTGTGTTCTTCGCGGTAGAGGA
The DNA here is from genome assembly GCA_965372395.1 of uncultured bacterium. Lineage (GTDB taxonomy): Bacteria > Verrucomicrobiota > Kiritimatiellia > Kiritimatiellales > Pontiellaceae > Pontiella. The sequence continues at coordinate 506 of CBDVCB010000151.1, read as the reverse complement.
TGTATGCGCGCGCAACGTCGTAGAGTCCGGCGCCCATCAGCTGTTGCTCGACGAGATCCTGGATGGTTTCCACGTCCACCTCATCCTTGCCATGCTGCTCGTAGCCTCTTATGATGTTGTCGAGCTTGCCGGTAATATCCTTGATGATGGTGGTCAAATGCGGTGGAACTTCGCCTTCGCTTTTCGTAGCGCTTTGGACCGCCTTTTCGATGGCGGTGTAGATTTTCGATTCGTCGTATTCAACGCTGGCCGCGTCCCGCTTTTTTACTTTGATTTCCATGTCTTGTGTCCCTTTTATAAAAGTGTGTTTTTCGGGTTTCCCCGGGGGTCTCGGGGAAAACACGGGTGCTTGCACCCACAATATATAGTGTTCCCCAAAAGCAGATGCACAATATATGGTTCATTTTGCCAACAACAGGAAAAAATCGAAAAAATGGATTTTTAGAAAAAACCTCCCCCTTTTACTCGTAGTTGAGGCGCTCGATCCGCTGCATGAGCTTGGCGGC
>CBDVCB010000150.1:0-4467 GCA_965372395.1 uncultured bacterium | reverse complement strand
ACGAAGCGGTTTTCGAAAGAGTCAGTCCCGTAATCGAGGAAAAACCAACGACAAATCCACCTCCCCGGGGCGCAGAGGGCGGAGACGGCTCTGAATCATCCAACCCCTGACCCCAGCCCAACGTAGATGCCAAGCACGTCGGGGAGCGCCTGCGAACCGCCACCGGGAAGTCGTCGCATAACGCGCCGTTATGCGTTCGTTCACTCGCAGGCTCGCTCACACGTCTTCCCTTTCGCCGGGCACCCCCCGGCTGAACAGAAGTCGTTGCCATTTCGCTTCGCTTCATTGCCGGATGTTCATCCGGCCTCTGCCTTCGGCGGTCTGTTCGCTTGGCTCCGGGGGTTCCGCCCGCCTAGGTGTTGCCGACTAAATTGATGGCGTTTCGCATTTTCTTCATTTACGGCTTGTATCACAAGGTGTTATGTCTATTATGGCGCGCTCGAAACAGAGGGGAGGCAGTGGTTTTTTCCGGCCGTGTGGCTGGGCTGCGTTTCCCCGGTTAAATTAACCAACAGAACAAAGGGTAGGGAGCGCGTGTTCCCACTTTATTATGGAATCAACAACCAAAACCCCCATGGTGGATGAAGCAGCCATGGAAGCAATGTACGACGAAACCCTGAAAAACTTTATTGAGGGATCCATCGTCACCGGCAAAATCCTCAGCGTCTACGACGGCGACGTACTCATCGATATCGGATACAAATCCGAAGGCATCGTTTCAGTCCAGGAATTCACCGATCTAGAAGAAGAACCCGTCGGCCAAGAAGTCGAAGTCTTCCTCGAAAAACTCGAAGACGATTATGGCATGATCGTGCTCAGCAAGCGCCGCGCCGTGCAACAGCGCGCATGGGACTATGTAGTCAACGAATGCGAAGAAGGCAGTCTCGTAACCGGTACCATCAAAAACATCGTCAAGGGCGGTTTCATCGTCGACGTCGGCGTGGACGCATTCCTTCCAGGCTCGCAGCTCGACGTGGTTCCGGTCCGCAATCCCGAGGAACACATGGGCAAGACCTATGAATTCCGCATCCTCAAAATCAATCTCGAGCGCAAGAACATTGTGGTTTCCCGCCGCGAACTCATCGAAGAGTCCCGCCGCGAATCCCGCCGCAAGATCCTCGCCGAAATCCAAGTGGGCCAGCTTCGCTCCGGCGCGGTCAAGAACATCACCGACTTCGGTGCCTTCATCGACCTCGACGGCATCGACGGCCTGTTGCATGTCACCGACATGACCTGGGGCCGCATCAACCATCCTTCCGAACTGTTGAAGGTGGGCGACGAAGTCGAAGTGATGATCCTCGAAGTGGATTTGGAGAAAGAGCGCATCAGCCTCGGTCTCAAGCAGACCCAGGACAATCCGTGGGAAGACATCGCATCCCGCTACCCGATCGGCGGTCGCGTTCGCGGCAAGGTGGTCAACCTCGCCCCGTACGGTGCGTTCGTTGAGCTCGAACAGGGCATCGAAGGCCTCGTCCATGTTTCCGAAATGTCCTGGACCAAGCGCATCCAGCGGGCCGCCGACGTTCTTTCGGTAGGCGACGAAGTCGATGCGGTTATCCTCAGCGTCAGCACCGAAGACAAGAAGATCTCCCTCGGCATGCGCCAGATCGAAGACAACCCATGGGAAGTCGTCGCCGGCAAGTATCCGATCGGATCGCTCGTCTCCGGCAAGATTCGCAACTTTACCACCTACGGTGCGTTTGTTGAACTCGAAGAAGGCATCGACGGCATGATCCATGTGTCCGACATGTCTTGGACCCGCAAGGTCAACCATCCGTCGGAAGTCCTGCAGAAGGGCGACGAGGTCGAAACCATCGTCCTCGAAATCGATGCCACCAGCCAGCGCATTAGCCTCGGCCTCAAGCAGGCCCAGAACGACCCGTGGGCCGGCATTGTGGATCGCTACCCGGTCGGCAAGAAGATCAGCGGTATCGTCACCAAGATCTCCTCCTTCGGCGCATTCGTCGAAATCGAGGAAGGGATCGACGGCCTCGTGCACATCAGCCAGATCAGCGACGAGCACATCGAACGCGTCTCGGACATCCTGAAGGTGGGCGACACCATCGAAGCGCGCATCGTCAAGGTTGATCCGGTCGAGCACCGCATCGGACTGAGCATCAAGGCCGCCAAGGTCGACGACGACGAGTTCGAAGTCGAAGAAGGCATGCTCGAAGGCCTCCAGCCAGGTGGCGAGCTCGTCAACCTCGCCGGTGCGTTCGACAGCGCCTTTGGCGACCAGCTCGAAGAGTGGCATCCGGGCGATGCCGCCAAGAAGGAGGACGAAGAAGAGAAATCCGAATAGGGATTCGCTTCCGAAGTCCAATAAAACCTGCCCGGAAACCCGGGCAGGTTTTTTTGTGACTTCCCCGTGGATTTATGGCTGAATGCGCGTTTCATCTTTTGATGGTTAGGACGATTTATGAACATTGAAGAGCAACTCGATTTATTGTCGGCCCGCGCGGTCGATTTCATTGCGCGCGAGGACCTGAAAAAGAAGCTCGAAAAGGCGCAGGCCGAAGGGCGCGGGCTGCGCATTAAATATGGTGCCGACCCCTCTGCGCCGGACATTCATCTCGGCCATGTGGTCGGGCTCAACAAGCTGCGCGAATTCCAGGATGCCGGGCACACCGTCGTCTTCATTATCGGCGACTTTACCGGCATGATCGGCGACCCCTCCGGTCGCTCGCAGACCCGCAAGCCGCTCACCAAGGAGCAGGTGGCGGTCAACGCCAAGAGCTACCAGGAACAGGTCTTCAAGATTCTCGATCCCGAAAAGACCGAGGTCCGCTTCAACTCCGAATGGTGCGGTCAGATGAAGTTCGACGATGTCATTCGCCTTTCCTCGCACGTCACCGTGGCGCAAATGCTCGCCCGCGACGACTTCTCCAAGCGCTACGCCGCCAACCAGCCCATCTCGATCGTCGAATTCCTCTATCCGCTCGTACAGGCCTACGACTCCGTCATGGTCGAGGCCGACCTCGAGCTCGGCGGCACCGACCAGCTCTTCAATCTTCTACTCGGTCGCGAGTTGCAAAAAGTGATGGGTCAGCCGCCGCAATGCGTCATGACGCTCCCGCTGATCGAAGGTCTAGACGGCGTCCAGAAAATGAGCAAGAGCCTCAACAACTATGTCGGTGTCGCCGAACCCGCGCGCGAAATGTACGGCAAGCTCATGAGCGTGCCCGACAACCTGATGTGGAAATATTTCGAATACATCCTCTGCTGGCCGCAGGACAAGGTCCAGGCCATGCATGCGCAGGTCGCCAACGGCGAGCTGCACCCGCGTGCCGCGAAGGACATGCTCGGACAGGCCGTCGTCGCGCGCTTCATCGGCGAAGACGAAGCGAAGCATGCATCGGAGGAATTTACGCGCATCTTTGCGCAAAAGGAACTGCCGGACGAAATTCCGGAAGTGGTGGTGCCCGCCGACGAGATCGGTTTGCTCGCCCTGATGGTCCACGCCGGACTGGTCAAGAGCAACGGCGATGCACGCCGCTTGGTCACGCAGGGCGCGGTGAAGATCAACGATGAAAAAGTTAGCGATCCCCGCATGCAGATTGTTCCGGAAGATGGCATGGTCATTCGCTCCGGCAAGCGCGGCTTCGCACAGGTGAAATTGGGATAAATAAACACAAAGGCTCGAAGAGCACGAAGTTGAAACGTTTCGTGATCTTGGTGTCTTAAGCGAGCAGCGCGAGCGGGTGTTTGAAATTTATAGTTAAGTAGTGGAGGTTTAGAGATGGCTGGACATAGTAAGTGGGCAAATATTAAGCACCGGAAGGGGAGGGCCGACGCCGCACGCGGTAAGGTTTTCAGTAAAATCGGCAAGGACATCATGGTGGCCGCATCCGCTGGCGGCGGAAACGTGGACGATAATATTTCGCTGCGTGCGCTCGTCCAAAAAGCCAAGGGCGTTTCGATGCCGAAAGACAACATCGAACGGGCCATTAAGAAGGGCACCGGCGAGCTTGAAGGCGGTCAGCTGACCGAAGGTTCCTACGAAGGCTACGCCGCCGGCGGTGTCGCCGTGGTCGTAAAAGTTTTGACCGACAACAAAAACCGTTCCGCTTCCGAAGTTCGCCATGCCTTCACTAAGGCCGGTTCCAACCTGGCCGAGCAGGGTGCGGTCAGCCGTATGTTCCAGCGCAAGGGACAGATCCTTATTGCCAAGGACAAGACCGACGAAGACACGCTGATGGATCTCGTGCTCGAAGCGGGCGCAGAGGATCTGAAGACCGAAGGCGAACAGTTCGAGGTCGTCACCGACCCGAATGATTTCCATACCGTTTCCGAGGCCATCACAAACGCCGGCATTGAAATGGATGAGTCCGAAATCACGATGATTCCGGATCTGATCGTTGAAGTGACCGAGTTGGCTAAGGCCCAATCGATCATGCGCTTTGTCGACGCACTCGAAGAGCTCGACGATGTCCAGGACGTCTACACCAACTTCGACATCTCCGACGA
>CBDVCB010000149.1:0-4532 GCA_965372395.1 uncultured bacterium | reverse complement strand
AAGCGGAGGTGCCGCCCCAGCTTTGTTGACGCAGGTGGCTGCGGGTACGATCCTTGATCTGGTCGGCAAACACGCCCTGCAGCTGAATCAGCGTATTGGCCATTTCCGGTGCGCGGACATAGCTTTCTGTCATCAGAAAAGTGCCTTCTTCAACTGTGTTTGCAAGCCCCTTGATAGAATCATAACCAACCGAACCCGGTGGGAGTAGAAGAGACAGATCGGCCATGGCCTTGCCGAATTCTGTCGACGTATCGCCGGCCACACCAAGGGCCTTGTCTATTTCATTCTCGCCATAGGTAGCCCTTAAGTCATTTCCGACAACTAGAAGGTCGGTGATTCCGCCCAGCCATCCAGCTTCACCAGCGGTGCCGTTCAACGTTACATCATTCTCAGTGATCTCTATCGTTTTCACACCTGCTCCGGAAGCCAGGTTAAACTCTTGGTTTACTGCAACAGCATTAGTTCCGGCATCAATAACCCATTCTGTTCCACTTTCCACCGTGAGGTCATCCGTGGCGGCAATCTTCCCATAAGTGGTTCCATCGTAGGATGCATTGATGCGGCTCCCGCTAAGCAGGCTGACATTCGAGGCACCGGCTGTTCCAGTTCCTAGATTTAACGTTCCGCCATTCTGCACCGTCAGCCCGGAGTTGAAATTGGCCATCGCCGTTGCAGACTGAAGTTCGAACACCCCATCAAGATTGAACACCTGATTATTGAAATTCATCGTACCGTCTGAAATCACCATATTCTGGAAATGCTGTGCATCCCAGTCATTTACATTGACGATTCCTCCGGTCTGCCTGATCGCGCCGTCAATGGCGGTACCCTGAATCGAAATCGCGGAAGTTCCGGTGCCTGAAAATAACAGGTCGCCTAGCAAATGCCCCCCCAAAAGATTCGCCGTGGAACCTTCAATTTCAACGCTTGCTCCATCCGACCCAACGGAACCGGCATTACCACCGGTGAAGATTGAATCGGCAATCGTCACGTTTGCGTCATTGATCAGCTTGAGGCCAGCACCTCCATTGGCTGTTGATTGATCCGAGCCGACAGCGGTCCCGCCATTGCCACCGGCAAAGATTGAGTTTGAGATAGTAAGGGAACCGGTCAAGTTGGTTGCCAAAAAGCCTGCTCCACCATTGGCATATGCAACTCCCGTTCCATTATTGAAAGAGCCACCATCGCCCCCGACTGCCTCACTATCAAGCAATGAGCTATCAAATGTGGACCGCTGTAAGCTAATGCCATTTCCTCCGTTCGCCGAAGAACCCAGCGTGCCAGAAGTATTGGCAGTACCGCCTTTTCCTCCTTTGGCATACACGTTGGTCGCTGACAGTATACCAGTATCTAGAGAGATCCCCTCACCACCGTCGACATCGACTTTAAAACCACCACCCGATGACGAAACGGAGCCCCCATCGCCCCCGAAAAAGCTGGAGTCTGTGAAGAAAAGTTTTCCTTGTGTTGAAAAGAATCCGCTCCCGCCGTAGGCATTTGCGGCGGCGTTAAGGTCGCCGGCAATGGTAACAGTGCCTCCCTTCCCCCCCTGCAGAACCGTTGTATCAAGAAAAACATCGCGATTGGTAAGAAACGGCAAAAACAGTTTAGCAGTCATCCCATTCCCGCCATATGCATCCGCAGACTCGTGCGTTGCGGTGGTAGAGAGGGCCGCGCCACCGGTCAGCGAGCTGCCGCTGATGTTGTGCGGGCCGTTATCAACAGTAAAAATCGCATCTTCTCCAGGCAGCCCATCCGCTCCCACAATATTCGTGCTGGTTACATCGACCGCATAGAGCGGTGAAAGAAGAGCCATTACCAGCGCAAAAACGAGTGTTGTTTTATTCATCATTCCCCCTCGAAAATTTTGGTTTAAGTTGCAGTGGAGGAAGGTCTCACAATCAAGCAATGATGTCATGCAGAAAATGAAGGAAACAGCGGGGGAAAAATGGCGAAGCAGTTTTTTCAGTTACTGAATGGGCGTTCCGCCGGAGGGCGGAGGCGTTGCTGAGTGCGGGGGTGAGGGAGTCGTGGAGTGTAGCTGACGAAGGTCGGAGGCTGGAAGACAGAGGACAGAGGTCGGGAGACGGAGGGCAGAGGGCGGTGTCTCGCAACTTCCGGGCCGTGCATCGAAAACGGGCGGGGCGCTCGTTCTTGTATGTTACCCCCAACTTATTCAATGCAGGTAGGGAAAAAGGATTTAGAGAATGGACTCTTTATCCGTCGGATAAATCCTTTTTCCCGTGAATCGAGTTGTGCAATCCTCGAAGAGGAGTGCCGCTCCCCGTTGGCAGACGGGGAGCGGTTCCCGCCCGGATGAGATCGGGCTTGTTCTCGTTCGCCCTTGGGCAGAACGTAAAGTAGACGAGATCCGCCGGGTGGTTGCCATGTTAAACTCGAACTGTTGCATGAGCCGTGGAAACGAGCTCGCATTAACAAGAAGGAGCCAGCATGAAACACGAAGGAAAGGTATATTGCGGAGTAGATGTTTCCAAGAAGCATTTGGATGCATTGATTAACGGAAAAGCGGTGCGCTTTGAAAACACCGTCAAAGGCACCCAGTCGCTTATGGCCCGTGCCGGGAAGGTTCATTTTGTGTTCGAATCCACCGGGGGATACGAACGGTTGCCTGCCTGGATGATCATGGCGGCGGGCGGTGCCGCCAGCATCGTCAACCCCGCCCGGGTCAGGCACTATGCCATCGGCATTGGCCAGCTGGCGAAGACGGATGCCATCGATGCGCGCGTTATAACCGCCTTTGCGGATAGCACGCATCCTGAGCCCGCCGAAAAACCGTCCAAACAGCAGCGTTCCCTTACCGCCTTGGTCGACCGCCGCCAACAGCTCATAGAGATGCGCACCGCCGAAACCAACCGACTTGAAACAGCGGGCGACCCAATCCTCCGCAAGATGGTGCAAAAACACCTGCGCTGGATACAACGGGAAATTGACGGGATTGAGAAAAAGATCGCGGAAACAATCCTCGAAGACGCCGACATGAAGGGAAGGTCCAAATGCATCCAGCAAGTCACGGGGCTTGGAAAAGTTTGCTCCGCAACGTTGCTTGCCCACCTTCCAGAGATCGGCACGATTTCCCGCCAGAGGGCGGCGTCTCTTGTGGGCTTGGCTCCCTACAAGCAGGGATAGCGGCAACTCCAGCAAACCCCGCCATATCCACGGAGGGCGCAAGCGGTTGAGGGCGTGCTCTACATGGCCGCCGTCTGTGCGATCCAGCACAACCCCGTTATGAAGGAGTTCTACACCCGTTTGGCTGAAGTCAATCATCGTCCTAAAAAAGTCGCCCTGACCGCCGTGATGAGAAAACTTCTCATTGCAGCGAATTCAGCCGTCAAAAACCCTGATTCTGTTATTGTCGTTTAACACTGTTGCTACTTTATACCGAGAAGTTTTAGTCGATGGTATGAGATCCGAAAACAGCGGGTTAGGGACTGGTGTCCCACCCGGAATATCTCGCACCGCCAGACCGTGCTGCCGAAAACGGGAGGGACGCGCCGTTCTACTTTTGAGATGGATCTTCTGTGTGGTGCGGAGTGATTTGTCGTTCCCTCCAGAATGGCTTCGCGCCTGTTGCACTTTCCATGCGAGAGGCGGGCAGGCCAGAAAGTGCTGCCCCACATTCAGGGCGCATCGAGCAGGACAAGGCTGAGTGATCAAGCTCGGCCTTGTTCCTCTCACAGAACCGTGCGTACGGACCTCGTACACGGCTCCTGTCTACTTTTATCCCCGATTCAACGGGGAAAGCGTTCCGGTCTCCACTTGATCGGCGGGGTATAGCCCGATCTCGTTGAACCAGCGGTTGGGCATCGCCATATGGGCGAGCTGGCAGGACGCATTGCGCCACGAGGCCATTTTGATCCGCTTGAACTCTCCCTTATAGCCCAGTTGCCTGAGCCGCCGGTGGAGCTTTTGCGGTTTCTTCCATAGCTTCATTTGGATGGCGCGGAGCCTGCGTCTTAACCAGCTCATTAGTTCCCGCAACACCGTCTTGCAGTTCGCGATTCTAAAATAGTTCACGAACCCGCGCAGGACGGGATTGAGGTCGCGGATCACTTTGGCGAGGTTCACGGGCGTGTTTCGCCGCGTGATGGCTTTGAGTTTGGCCTTGAGCCGGTCGATCTTCTTTTCCTGTATTTTCGTATAGGTCAGGAAGATCTCCACTCCCAAGAAAGCAACGCCTTCTTCCAGCTCGGTCACGTGCGTCTTGCGACGGTTGACGACGAGCTTGAGCTTTCCTTCAAGATAACTCTCAGCCACCCGAAGTGCGTTTTGTGCGCCTTTCGGGCTACCCTTGAAGATTAGAATGTCGTCCGCATAGCGTACGATCCGATGCCCGCGCCCCGCCATATACTGGTCGAATTCGTCCAGATAGATATTGGCGAGAAGCGGACTAATGACTCCGCCTTGCGGACTTCCGGTTTCCGTTCGAGCGTATAATCCATGATTCATGACCCCACTCTCTAGCAGCCTGTCGGAGTTAAAGCGGCGGGTTTTCGCTGGATTACAAAAGTGAC
>CBDVCB010000148.1:0-4546 GCA_965372395.1 uncultured bacterium | reverse complement strand
CTAGACAGACAACAGTTCCTGCACGTCCTTCCAGTTGAGGCCTTGCTCGAAGGCTCCATCTTTTTCCAAGGTGGCGTCAATGACGCTTTTTTTGCGGAGCTGCATTTGAAGCACCTTTTCCTCGACGGTGTTTTTGGTGATGAGCTTGACGCTGTAGACGGTGTTTTTCTGGCCAATGCGGTGGGCGCGGTCGGTGGCTTGGTCTTCGACGGCGGGATTCCACCAAGGATCGAAGTGGATGACCATGTCGGCACCGGTGAGGTTGAGCCCGGTGCCTCCGGCCTTGAGGCTGATGAGGAAGAGCGGGATGGCGCGGTTGGTGTTGAATTCCCGTACGCGGGCTTGTCGATCCTTGGTGGAGCCGTCGAGATAGCAATATTTAAGCGCGCGGGCTTCGAGTTCGTCGCGAATGATGCCGAGCATGGAGGTGAATTGGCTGAAGACGAGGATGCGGTGGCCGGCATCGAGGGCTTCGTCGACGAGCTCGAAGAAGAGCTCCATCTTGGCAGAGGGAAACTCACTTTTAAGGCCGGGGAGTTTGAGTAGGTCGAGGTGGCAACAGGTTTGGCGAAGTTGTAGCAGGACCTTCAAAATCTGCATGCGGGATTTGTTGAACCCTTGCGCATCGACCATGCTGTTGATTTCACGCTTCGCGCTTTCCATTAGCTTTTTATAGACCATGTGCTGGTCTTTGCTGAGGGTGCAGTGGGCCACGCGCTGGATCTTTTCGGGGAGGTCTTTGGCGACATCTTTTTTGAGTCGGCGCAGGAGGAAGGGGTGGAGTTTTCGGCGTAGCTTGAGCTGGGCCAGTTCGGCATCGGGGCCGCCGGACTGGATGGGTAGCTCATAGTTTTCGCGGAAGGTTTTATAGAGTCCTAGATAGCCGGGCATGAGAAAGTCCATGATCGACCAGAGGTCGGCTACGCTGTTTTCGATGGGGGTTCCGGTGAGAACGAGTTTATGATGCGCCTGCAGTTTCTTGACGGTGGTGGAGTTTTGGGTGGTTCGGTTCTTGATGTGCTGCGCTTCGTCGAGTACGACGACGGCAAAGCGGTGCTGGAGATATTCATCCAGATCGCGGCGAATGAGGGCATAGGAGGTGATGACGAGATCGCTTTGGGCCACATGTTCCCATTGGGAATGGCGGTCGGCACCGTGCAGTTTAAGCACCTTGAGGTTGGGGGTGAATTTGGCGGATTCCTCGGCCCAGTTTTCGACGAGACTGGTGGGGCAGACAATGAGTGCGGGGGCATCGGTGTCGCGTTGGAGCTGGAGCCAGGTGAGGGTTTGGATGGTTTTCCCCAGCCCCATTTCGTCGGCCAGAATTCCTGAAAATCCGCTGTTCTCCAGAAAGCGAAGCCAATAGACGCCGCTTTTTTGATAGTCGCGCAGCGTGCTTTCAAGCGAGTTGCCCAGCGGAATCGGCTCCAATTTTGTGTCGCGGTTTTGGGTGTGCGCCTGAGCCGACCACTCCGGTGCGGATTCCACCTCGACTCCGTCGAGCGAGTGCAGGGCAGATTGCACATAGGCGGAATGGATGTTGTTCATCCGGAAGGATCCAGTCGCTTGGCCGGGGCCGACGGAGCAGTCGCTAAAGACATCGCGCGCGGTTTCAATGGCATCGATATCGAGGAGGATGGTGCGCCCCTTTTTTTCGATAAAGGCTTCGCCCATGTTGATGGCGCGTTGGATTTCGGCTTCGTCTAGGCTTTGGCCGCCATGGCCTTCGTATTCGTAGCCGACTTCGAAAAACCCCGCCTGAGCGGAAGGCTGGATGCGAACGACCGGCAGAGTGGATTCGGCTTGGTCCAGGAAGGCCGCCACTTGGCCTTCGATGTCGATGCGCCAGCCGCTGCGGCGCAGGCGCGGCAGGCTGCCGCCGAGAAAGTTGAGGACCTCGCGCGTGCCATGGATTTGCGTGAGCATGTCGCCGCGTTTTCCGCGAAAGCCGATGGGCTTGAGGCGTTCGAGCGCGGCCTGCTCGGCGGCGGGGTTCCTGATTTGATACGCGAGAAAGTCGTCGGGGTCGGGGATGGAAAAGTGGCCGAGGGCTTCATCGCGCCCGGCCACAAGCTGGACGATTCCGTATTCGGCATACAGTTTGGCCGTGATGGATTTTTGGGTGCCATCCACCACGAGGCGGAAGCGCGGGGTGGCGGCCTTCAAGGAAAAGAGATCGTCGGAAATATTGGATTTAAACTCCATCATCTTTTCGAGCATCGGCAACTCGTTTTTCATGAAAGCCGGAATGGAGGCGCGCGGGATGCGGACGGGGGCATCGTAGATTTTTCGCATGGGCCCCGGGAGTACTTTTTCGAGTCGGGTAAAGATCTCTTGTTGGAGAATCCATCCCGATGCGCTGCTTACAATACAGGTGATGGGCTGCTCTCCATCGGCATGGATGGCGAGGATAAGTTCGCCGCTTTCTTCGTCGAGATCCATGCGAACATAAGTTGATGTAATGCTTTCATCAACCATGAGGTATCCCTTGCATCCGCCTTCATAAATCTCTTTTCCATGGCAGAGCCCCAGAATATTGATGAGGTCGGAAAGCGAGGTGGTGAGTTTGCCTTTGGCGGGGCCTTCGGAAATATCTTCGAGGACAAAGAGGAGGTTGTCGTCGTTTGCGGAGAGGGCGAGGGGTTGCTTTTTGGAGACCTCGTTGATCGGTGTTGCTTTGCCATCTGTTTCGACGGAGCAACGGATCGATACGGCTCCGGATGCAAGTTGTTCGCGCCAGCTTTGTTTGAGGGTGATGCGTAGGGTGGCTGGTGTTCCGTTGGGGTCGCGGGTGTGATAGTCCGAGTCGTCGAAGCGGGCGAGTTGCTCGGCCCGACGTTTTTCCTCGGCGACTTTGTCGACGCGCAGTGGATCGCTGTAAAGCCGTACGGCTTCTAGGCCGAGCGCAACGAGGTGTGCGCAGATTTTTCCTTCATCGCGGTTTTCGCGACACGGGCAATGGTTTTCTACGAGGCCATCGGGTAGCGGTTCGAATTTGCTCCGCATTCCGCGGATTCCGATGGAGAGTTGCCCGGTTACAAACGGCGGGTCGTACATCACTTTTTCGACCTTGCCGCGCTCAAAGAGGAGCATCCCGTCTTTAAATGTTTTGGGGCCGGCCCAATCCTTCAATATTTTCTGTGTAAACGGTACGTGCATGATTTTGGATCGCGGGGCGGGATTATGCGAAGACGAGGTAGAGACCGCCGAGCGCAATGGCTCCGCCCGCGAGCTGCTGGATCTTGCCGAGCCGGGCCTTTTGTGAGACCCAGCCGATGGAGAGGCCGGTGGCGTGGAGCAGGGCGGTGGAGAGCACAAATCCAAGGCTATAGGCTAGGCCGCTTGCGTTCAGGGGCATTTCGGTGCCGTGCGCATATCCATGGAAGAGGGCAAAGAAACCTACGATGGCTCCACTCGCGAGCAGGGGCAGTTTGCCGGCGCTCGCCACGAGAATCCCCAAGATCAATACGGAGGCAAGGATGCCGTTTTCGACGCCGGAAAGATGGAATCTTGAAAGCCCGAGGATTTCGCCGAGAACCATCACGACGACAAAGATGGATGGAATGACCCAGGTGGCGCGGCGACCCATTTGCACGGCCCAAAGCCCAACGGCAACCATGGCTAGGATATGGTCGGTGCCGTGGATGGGGTGGCAGAAGCCCGTCAGGAATCCGGTGGAATTTCCGGCTTCCGGGTGGGCCGATGCAATCATGGGAAGGAGGGCGAGCAGGGCGAGTATTCTTAAAAACATAGGGGTTCCTTATTTGATTTGATCGATCGCATCGAGTTTTTTCCAGAGCGCGGGAAGCTCCTTCAACGGAATCATGTTGGGGCCGTCGGAAAGGGCTTGGGTGGGATCGGGGTGCGTTTCGATGAATAGGCCATCCACGCCCACCGCCGTCGCCGCCTTGGCGAGGTAGGGGGCGAAGCGCCCGTCACCGCCGGAGGTGTCGCCCTGTCCTCCGGGCGACTGCACGGAGTGGGTGGCATCGAAGATGACGGGGTAGCCCATTTCGCGCATGATGACCAGGCTGCGCATGTCGGCGACGAGCGTGTTGTAGCCGAACGACGCGCCACGCTCGGTGAGCATGATTTTCTTGTTGCCAGTCGATTCGATTTTCTTCACGACGTTGACCATGTCCCACGGGGCGGCAAACTGCGCTTTCTTCACATTCACCACTGCGCCGCTTTCACCGGCCGCCACCACGAAATCGGTCTGCCGGATCATGAAGGCGGGGAGCTGGATAATGTCGACGACCTTCGAGGCGATGTGAACCTCCTCGACGCTGTGCACGTCGGTCAGGACGGGTATATTGTATTTCTCTTTGATCTCGGCGAGGATTTCGAGCCCCTTCGAGATGCCGGGGCCACGATAGGAGTTGATCGACGTGCGGTTGGCTTTGTCGTATGACGCCTTGAAAACCAGCGGAACATTCTGCCGCTTGGAAAGCTTTACGAGCTTGTCCGCAATCTCCATGCAGCCCTCGCGGCTTTCAATCACGCACGGCCCCGCAATCAGCGCCAGCGGGTTTTTTCCGCCAAATTT
>CBDVCB010000147.1:0-4578 GCA_965372395.1 uncultured bacterium | reverse complement strand
GGGTTGAGCGGATAGGCGAGATCCACCCGCAGCGGGCCGATGGCGGTGAACCAGCGCAGACCCACGCCTGCGCCATAGCGGATCGTCCGGTCGGCATTCGGCACCAGATCGTTGTAGACCGTGCCGCCATCGATAAAGGCGGCATAGCCCAGCTTGTTTCCTGGTTGCAGCCGCAGCTCCGTCGAAAACTCCAGCAGCTGCGATCCGCCCAAGGGCGTTCCGGCCAGCTGCGGCCCGACCGCCTGGTATTCATAGCCGCGGATCGAACCGCCGCCCCCGGCATAGAACCGTTCGTCCGCGGGAATGTCTTGGACGTCGGCACCGGTAACCGCCCCGAGCGTCAGGCGAACCGCGCCGGAGAGCCGGGGTCGCTTCCAAAGCATTTGGTAGAGCCGCCCCTCCAATTCCGTCTTCAGGAACGAATCGCTCCCGTTCATATCTTCATAGAAGCTCGTCCGCGCAAAAAACTGCCCGCCCTTGACGGGGTTGAGCTTGTCGTTGCGGTTGTCGAGCTGAAGGAACAGCGGCAGGATGACGTGGCTGTATTCCTCGAACGACAACAACTGCTCGACCCGCGAATATTTATAGCGCAGGCCCGTGCCGGCCATGACGTACCGGTTGAAATCGCGTTTCACGATGGCGCTGGTCGTCAGCTTGTCGGCATCGTACGCATCCGTCCGTTCGCGGGTGGCATCGACTTCAAGGATCAGCGATTGGTTTGCGTCGAGGAATCCGGGGCGCTCCAGCTGGGCGTTCGCTTTGTATTCGATGGGCGAATAGGCTAGCTCCGTGCGCAGGTTCTCGCCGCCGCCAAACAGGTTCCGGTGTTCCCAGATCACCTTGGCATTCGGCCCGACATCGCTGTAGCCCACGCCCATGCGAATGGTCCGCAGATCGCGCTCCGTGACCGAAATCCTTATCGGTATCGCATTTGTTTCCCCTTGCGGCGGCTGCGGTTCAACGCGGGCCGTGCCGAACAAGCCCGTCGAAAGCAGTTTGTTTTCAAAGTCGGATACCTGCTTGGCGTCATACCGGTCGCCCGGCTTCCACGGAAGCTGGCGGCGGATGTATTTCGACTTGAGCGTTTCAAGTCCCGTCACCTCAAAGTCGCCGTAGGTCGCCAGAATCCCCGGATCAAACTCCAGCAGAAGATCCACCCGTTGCCGCGCGGGATCGACCGAAACCTTGCGCGTGGCCAGCGAGGGGAAGGGATAGCCCTGCCGCTGAAGTTGCTCCACGATCCGCTGCTCTTCGGCAAACACCGCCGTGGCCACCGCGCGGCCGTTGCGCTTCAGCCTCGGAACGATTTTCCCCAGTGCCGGATCGGTGCGGCCCTTGAACCGTAGCTCGATGTTTCCGAAGCGATATTGCTCTCCCGGAGCAATGATGAAGACCACGCGGTGCGGTTGCTTTTCGGTGTCGATATCCACCGTCACCTGCCCGTCGTAATAACCGCGCGACTCCAGGATCTTTTCAAGCCGCGGGAGATCCTTCTCCACCCGGCGGCGCAGCTGCCCGATCGTTGCAGGCGGGCGCTTCTCCAGCCTGAACGTCAGGGCCGACTCCTTGATCGCCTTCTCCACGGCGCCATCCTTCGCGCCGCGGATCGCCGCCTTGTATTCCACTTCGTTGGAATCCGCCACTGCCGCCGCGCCGGCAAAAACCAGCACACACACCACAACCCCTGTTCTACGGATATGCAGATTCATCATCGTGCGCAAAGGTATGCGATTTACAGGCAAAGGTCAAAGCGGGGAACGTTCTGGAATTATTTCCCGTCCAGCAGTTCCCGGACCCCTGCAAGCAGGTCCTCCAACTCGACCGGCTTGTAGAACACCTTGATGGCCCCGAATTTTTTCACCAAGGGCAGAAAATCCATCGGTGCGATGGTCATGCCGCCGGAGATGGCGATCACCGGAATATCGGGATGCTTTTCGCGCATGGAGAGCACCACTTCCAATCCGTCGGTGTCCGGCATCATAATGTCTGTAATCACCAGGTCCGGCGGTTCAGTCTCCAGCACCCGGAGGCCTTCATTGCCGTCTGCCGCGCAGTCCACGGCATAGCCCTGCCCCTTGAGAAACCGCTCAAAAACAATCCGGATCATTTCGTCGTCATCGATAATAAGAATGCGTTTCATCTCTTCCTCTTTTTTCATGAAATCCCCTTCCAACTTCCCTCCCGTGGAACCCTTCCCTCACGGGCATTATTTTCGCGGCGTTCCTAAACCAAATCCTACAGGAACATGTTCGACAAAATCATGGACAGCAGAATCATTTTCTTTTCGGTGCGCCTGTTTTTTTATGATTTTGCTATCCATGGTTTTGTCATATCTCTGTTATCGAGCCGCGTTGGCTCCGTTCGTTCTCCCTTTTATTTTCCTACCCTTGGAACCCGGTGATCGTTCGGTCCACCGTATCCAAAAGCTTTTTCAGGTTGAACGGCTTGCGGATATAGTTGAACCCTTTTTCATGGATGAGATCCACGCGGGCACGCTCATCGGGATATCCGCTAAACAGCAACACCGGAAGCCCCAGCTGCTGTTCCTGAAAAAACCCGGCCAGTTCGATTCCGTTCCCGTCGGGGAGGACGACATCGCTGAACAGCATGTCGAACGCTCCGCTTTTTTCGGAAAACAGCTGCCCGGCCTCGCCGGCATCCCCAGCCACCGTCACCGCATATCCGATATCCTGAAGGATTTCCGCCGTCAGTTCCCGGATCACCGGATCATCCTCCACCAGCAGGATTCGTTTTCCACGGAACGCATCCGGATCGGTTAGGCCAACCCCTTCGTTGGACTCTGCGGCATCATGCGCCGGCAGGCAAACCTGGAAAACGGTTCCTTTTCCAGATTCGCTGGAGACGGAAATCCATCCACCGTGGTCATTGACAATTCCGTACACCACGGACAATCCCAAGCCGGTTCCTTCACCCAGTCGCTTGGTGGTGTAGAACGGCTCGAAGAGGTGGGCCAGCTGTTTTTCATCCATCCCGCATCCGGTGTCCGACACCGAGAAGCAAACCCATTCCCCAACCTTGGAACCTGGCCAACCGGAAAGATCCGCTTCCGTGACCCCTATGTTTTGCGTGCGAAGGGTTATGGTTCCCCCGTCCGGCATCGCATCCCGGGCATTGACGACCAGGTTCATGGCAATCTGCAGAATCTGGGAGGCATCGCCTCTCACCAGCTTCAGCGGGGGTTCCGGCTTGAAGTGCAGCTTGAAGCTGTCGTCCAGAGCCTGCCGAAGCATTTTTTTCCCGTCGGACAAAACCGTATTGAGGGCAATTACCGCGTGTTGGACAGGCTGTTCGCGGCTGAAGGCCAGCAGTTGCTGCGTCAGTTCTCCAGCAAGCCGGGCCGCCTTCTGGATTTCGACCACATCCTTCCGCTGCGCGGACTGGGCATCCATTTCCGCGAGGATCAGTCCGCTGAACCCGGTGATCGTCTGCAGGATATTGTTGAAGTCGTGCGCAACCCCGCCAGCCAACCGCCCGACAGACTCCATCTTCTGAACCTGCCGAACCTGCTCTTCCCGGACAAGCTCGGCCGTGATATCCGACTTGATGGCCACATAATTGACAATCTTCCCTTCAGAATCCTTCACCGGCGAAATCGTCGCCTCTTCGGTATAGAACGTTCCGTCCTTTTTCCGGTTGGAAAATCGTCCGTTCCACGTTTCTCCCGCCGTGAGCATCCGCCACATTGCTCTGTAGAATGCGTCGTCCTGCTCGCCGTTCTTAAGAATGCGCGGGTTTTGACCGATGGCCTCCTCATAGGTATAGCCGGTGATCCTTTCAAAGGCCGGGTTGACGTATTCAATCGTTCCATCGGCATCCGTGATCACGATGGTCTCCGCCACTTGGTCGATGGCCGCCATGAGCCGCTCCTTTTCTTCCTCGGCCTTCTTGCGCACGGTGATGTCGCGCAACGTCTCGATAATCTGGACGACCTCCCCGCTCTCGTCGAAGATCGGCGCGGCAACGACTTCGACGGGGGTTTTGTTCCCTTTGGCATCGGAAAGAATGTGCTCGAGCGTCACAATCCCCTTGGTCTTGAGCACTTCCTCCATCGGACAAGGATGATGGTTGCTATCGCACGGCGTTAGGGAACCGTGGAAGATGAAGTGGCATTTCTTGCTGAAGGAGCCCGGACTGATCGTCTCCCCGATCTCGTGCGCCGCCCGGTTCCCCAGCGCAACCGTGTAGTCGAGGTTGATCACCATCAGCGCGCCGGGGAATCCATCGATCACCGTCTGTAAAAAAGCATGCGCGTGCGCGCGTTCCTGTTCGGCCTGTTTCTGCGCCGTCAGATCGTCGCACACCGCGACGACCTCCCCGGAAGGAAGCCGGTAGATATAGTTTTCCCGCCAACCCTCGATTCGTTCGTCCTTGTAGAAGCAAACGGGAAAGCGCTCGGGTTCCCCGGTGCGCCAGACCCGCTGGAGCACCTCGAAGATCCCGATTGCCTCGGCTTGAGGAAAGGCTTCCGTCAAGCGCCTGCCGAGCATGTCCTTCCGGGCGACCTTCTCGATCCGTTCCGCCGCAGGGTTGAAATCCACAAACACAAAATCCGTGCCG
>CBDVCB010000146.1:0-4585 GCA_965372395.1 uncultured bacterium | reverse complement strand
TTTATAGAGAAAGTAGAGCCCCGCCAGAATCAGCAGGATGCCGATGGCGGCCTTGACGCGCCGGGCGGTTTTGGTTTCGCGGTTCCAGTCGGCAAAATGCTTGGCCCGCTCGACCGATGTCCCGGCAAGGATCAACACGGCGCAGTGGCCCAGCCCGTATAGGGCCAGCATCAAGAACCCGAATGTCGCGTTGTCGGATGCGCTATTGAAAACCACCGCCAGCACAGGTGCCAGAAACGCGAAGGTGCACGGCCCCGATGCAATGCCGAACAGCAACCCGAGCAACAACGCGCCCCATATCCCCTTGCGGTGCACTTTTTCCTTCTGGGTGCCAAACCATGGAATGGAAATCACATCCATTAGATGCAGGCCGATCAGGATAAACACCACACTCATCACATAGCCGCCAATGGCTCCGGTGTCGCCGGTCATGCGGCCCGCCATGGCCGTCGCGATGCCAATCACCGCCATGGTGGCAAGAATGCCGAGGGCGAAGAGCGTTGAAAGTCCGGCGGCGTGGCGGGCGTTTTTCACGTCATGGTCGTTCACATAGGCGATCAACAGCGGAATGCTGGCCAGATGGCAGGGGCTGAGCACCACACTGCAAATGCCCCATGCGAACGCCGCCGCGAGTGCCGTTGCCGGCGACGCGGCCATCGCATGGTTCAAGGTCTGGAACAGCTCATTCAACATGGAGTTCAACTCCCAGCTCTTCGAATTTGGCTTCGATATCCCGAACGGAAATAAATCCTTGGTGGCGGTACAGTTCCTTGCCGTTCGCATCGAAGAAAATCTGCACGGGAATGATTTCGATGCCGTAGTCCGTGGCGACCTGCTCGTGCTCCCACACGTCGATGAAGTCGACTTGAAGACGCCCGACATGGTTTGATCTCAGCTCCTCCAGCACGGGTTCAAGCATCGTGCAGGCGGTACACCCCTTCGATCCAAGATCCAGTAGGCGCGGCATACCTTGCGTATGGGAGGGCAGGGGTGATGCCGGTTCCTGTTTGCTCTTTTTCAAGACAACCACGCCGGCGACAGCGGCCAATACGATTATAAGGGTCAAAATGCGTTTCATGTCCATCCCCCTACTTCTTGTAGATCCGAGTCAGTTCCGCGATGTCCGTGCCGATAATCGCTGTGATCCGCTTGTTATCCGTCTTGATCTTCGGCGAATTTTCCAGGGACTTAAAAACCCAGTCCAGCGTTTTCCACGCCTTGGAATTTTTGTCGTCGGGCAGGCGGTAGTGCATCCAACGCCCCTCCTTGCGCCCCTCGATCAATCCCGCCTGCTTCAGGATCGTCAAATGCTTCGACACCGTCGACGGGGCTAGCTGTAGCAGCTCGATAATCCGGCACACGCACAGCTCACGCCCCCGCAGCGCCATCAGCGCCCGCACCCGGTTCGGATCCGAAATCGCTTTGGTTGTTTCAATAAATTTATCCATGCCAATCCTATACTTCGCCAAATAACGAATTAGAAGATAGCAGGCTTTTGGAACAGGTCAAGCCCCCGTATCCGGAGGAAGCATTTTATGATCAGCGCGAGGAAGGCATCGAACCCGTCGAGTAGTTTGTGGCGCAGTTTTTGCCTGATGCCTGTTGTTCCCTAGAGCAATTCACGAATGAAATGTCGTAGACGCGACGTCCCCGTCGCGTTCTCTGTGTGCGGGCAAGCGACGAGGACGTCGCTTCTACGAAACAGTTCCGTGCGGCGTCACAACCGTGAAATGCTCTAGCTGGCGCTGATGAGGCGGATGGCGTCGAGACGCAGGCGGGCGGCGGCCAGTTTCTCGTCGAGCTCGGTGATGGCATCGCGTGCGTGGGCGAGTTCTTCATCTCGTATGTTGTCGTTGACCTGCTTGAGGTACTCGAGCCGCTTGAAGTCGCTCCCCAGTGTTTCCAGCATGCAACGGCGCGCGTCGGCAATGGTGGATTGGGCCGCCTGCTCCGCGAGTGGGCGCGTGGCTTCAATCATCGCGGGGATCAGCTGCTGGCGTATCGATTCATGCTCCAGCAGTTTCCACGGTTCGCCGTCTTTCAGATCCAGTGCCACGGCTCCGTCCACGGCGTTGCCCGCATGGTCGACCGTGATGCTGACCGGGGTGGGGGGCAGGAAGCGGTCGGCGTTGAGTCCCGGGGGCGCCACTGTTTCCAGCACATAAATGGCCTGGAGTTTCAGCGGACTGTCCTGGGTCGGATCCACGGCAATGGCGCAGCGGCCTCGTTCGGACCCGAGGATCAGTTCGCCGGCGCCGGTGACCATCGGGTGATCCCAGCTCATCAGGGTGGTGTCGGGGCGGGTCAGTGCTTCATCCCGATTGAAGGTGATCCGGATGCCTTCGGCTTTCAGCGGAAACCAGTCGTCGAACATTTGGTCGGGGCGAATATGGTAGCTGGTTTCGTTAAGCGCCTCGGCGTGCACGCCGTAATGTTCGAAGATCCAAAGCAGATAGTTCTTCAGATCGGGCGACCGCTCGATTTCGTTGATTTGCCAAGCGACTGCATCGCCGATGTCGGGGCGGAAGGAGGAGAGTTCCAGCAGCCGGTCGCGCCCGTCGACAATCTGCGTGCGGAGCGTATCATAGAAGGCGTGGGTCTCGGTGATGACCTCATCGGTGACCTCGTGCAGCTGTGCGTCGAAGCGTTCGAGCAACTCAAAGCCTCCGACGACCGGCTCGGCAAAGGCATTGAGCCCTTCATGCATCCATCGCACAACCTGTTCCTCTTTCGTTCCCAGCAGATAGGGCACGTGGATGTGGACATCGCCGCGCTGACCGATCCGGTCGAGTCTCCCGATGCGCTGCTCCAGTAGTTCCGGGTCGCGCGGCAGGTCAATCAGGACGAGGTGCGAGGCAAACTGGAAGTTGCGGCCCTCGCCCCCCATTTCCGAAACCACCATGATGCGGGCGCCATCCGGCTCGGCGAACCAGGCGGCCTGCCGGTCGCATTGTACCAACGGCATCTGTTCGTGGAAATGGGCCACATCCACCCCTGCACCGGCTCGAATGGATTTGACCATCGCAGCGACCTCGGTGCGCGTCCGGCAGATAACCAGTACCTTATCCTTGGGATGATTAAGCAGGAAGGCGACCAGCCAGCCGATGCGCGGGTCGTCACCGCCCAGCAACGCGGCCCCTTTCGGAAGCTGCAGGGGTATGGGGTGGGGGTGGCGCTTGGGAAACCCGCTCATGCGCGAGCGGGTATTTCGGAAAATGACGCGCCCCGGGCCGTGACGATCCAGTGCCTCGGCCAGCTCCTGCTCGCTGATCGACTCCAGCCGTTGCCCAATATCGGCGGCGACATCCGCGTAGCGATCATGTTCGGTTTGATACGCGGAAAAATCGGGATAGCGGTGGGGATCGAGCAACCGCAGGCGCGCAAAGTGGCTTTCGAGTCCCATCTGTTCGGGGCTGGCCGTGAGCAGCAGGAGTCGCGGCGTGTTGCGGGCAAGGCGCTCGACGACATCGTATTCGGGGCTGGTTTGTTCGGGCGACCAGTGGAGATGATGGGCTTCGTCGACAATCAGCAGGTCCCAATCGCTAGCGATGGCCTGGGCGGCGCGCTCCGGATTTTCCGAAAGAAATTCGACGCTGGCCAGCACAAGCTGGTCGTCGAGGAACGGGTTGGTGCCCGGATCGCTGGCTTCGATGGCCTGGCAGCGATCCTCGTTGAATATGCTGAAAGAGAGATTGAAACGCCGCAGCAGTTCGACGAACCACTGGTGAACCAGTACGTGCGGAACGAGGATCAATACCCGCTGAACCAACCCGCAGACCATCAGGCGATGCAGGATAAGACACGCTTCGATGGTCTTCCCAAGCCCCACTTCATCGGCAAGCAGGACACGCGGCAGATGGCGCGCGCTGACTTCCTGCGCAATGTAGAGCTGGTGGGGCAGCAGGTCAACGCGCCCACCCAGCAAGCCGCGCACTGGCAGGCTGCAATAGCGGTGGCGTGCGTTCAAGGCGGCTACCCGCAGGTCGAACAGCGCGTTCGCATCCACATGGCCGCCCAGCAGGCGTGTTTCCGGCTTGTCAAAGTTCGATGTATCGCAGAGATCGGTTTCAATGAGTCGCGTGCCATCGACGGCTACGTAGCTGAGCAGCCCGGTCGTGTCATCCTCAAGGATCGCATCAACGGTCAGCCCAGCGCCCTCGCGAGACGCGATCTCGTCGCCCGCCGCGAAGCGCACGCGTTTCAGCGGCGCATTGCCGATCGCATAGTTCCGCATCTCGTTGGCGGCCTGATAGAACACCTGCACGGTTCGGGGCGTAACATCGGCGACCAGCCCCAGCCCAAGTTCAGGTTCCGTCTCGCTAATCCATCGTTGTCCTGGAAAGTAGGTATTCATGGCGGCGGAGACTACGGCATTCCCGTGATCGTGGACAACACAAAGACGGTGCGGATGTTTTTCAGCCCGCAATTCTTACCGATTATGGAGGGCAAGGTCATGGGTTCATTGTTCGAGCACCTTGCTTTTGAAATCCAATCATGTTTATACCGCATTTTTTACAGAATAATTATGGACAGAATGATTCTTCAGGACGGTATCTCGGCAATTATTCTGTCCATAATTATTTTG
>CBDVCB010000145.1:0-4588 GCA_965372395.1 uncultured bacterium | reverse complement strand
TCCGCATCAGTGCGGGTCGATTATCCAACATACCGTTTCCTGCCCAGTGTTTCCTTTATATGTAGGGTTGCGGTACTTTATACTGCTCCAACATATCGTTAAACTTTTTTCAGGTAAAGCTCCATCGCTGGCTGCGACGGTTTTTCCATTTGGGGTTGCCTTCCACGTGTAGAGGAGGGATCGAGATCCCGCCAGCATACGCAACGCCTGTGCCAAACCCTCGCGATCATGGATCGCGGCTACACCTTGGCATCCCCGGAAAACCCAAAACAGACTTGCGGGCTGCGCCATGGAAACAAGCCGCGAATCCCGCCAAACTGTTTTCTACTGCTCGACCCGCAGGCGCAAGAAGCGATGGGGCTCGACCAGGTCAACGGTGGCGGTGCGCCGGCATTGCGGATCAAGGCCGGAAACCGACACGCCGGCATCCGTCCATGTCTCCAGATCCGTGCTCGTTTCCAGAATGTAGGTGATTCCAGGGTTGGCGGAATAGTAGGTCATGCCCATTGCATCCGCCGCAACCTCCGCCCCCGGCAGGCTGCCCGAAAGATCGAGGGATGGATCAAGGTTCAGCGCATAGGCCGTCAAAAGTGTCACCCCGTCCCCGTTCACGTCCTGATCGAGATCGGTGGCGGGATCCAAGCCACCATCCATAAACCACGAAGTCGCCGGATAGCCCCTCCATATCGGAGACCTGAACCCGGAATTTCCGCTCAGATAATGGATTGTGAAGTTGGCATCCGTTCCATCGAATACTCCCCATCCGAATACGGGAGCATCGCCCAAAAAAATTGCGGCACTCAGTTTATCGCAGAAACTAAACGCCAAAAAACCGACATTGGCGATGCTGGCGGGGATGGTGATGTTCGTCAAACCCCCTTCTGAAAATGCGGCGGATCCGAGGGTGATTACACCTTCGGGAATGGAGTAAGACCCTGATCGCCCTGCCGGATAGGCAACGAGCTCGGTTTGATTCGTATTGAAAAGCACCCCGTCCACGCTGGTGAATTGCACGTTCCCCTCTTCCACAAAAATTGACTCAAGCCCAGTACATTCCAAATAGGCTCCGTGGCCGCTGGTGACCCCGGCAGGAATCGTGATGTCCAGCAACGAGGTGCCCCCACGAAACGCCCATTCTCCAATATGGGTGAGACTTGCAGGAAAGGTGATACCCGGCAACGAATTGCAATCGCGGAAGGCGAAATCACCGATGCTGGCGACTCCGGAGGGAACGAAATAGGCTCCCGGCTTCCCTTCCGGATATTTAACGAGCTCGGTTTGATTCGTATTAAAGACTACCCCATCCACACTGGCGTATTGCGGATGACCCACCTCGACATCGAAAAATTCAAGCCCGCTGCAACCGCGAAACCTGTTGAGGTTGATGAGCCAATCAGGAATCGTGATACCCGTCAACGCACGACAATTGTAAAACGCGGAGGAAGAAAGGATTCCGGTGACGCTATCGGGGATGGAATAGGCTCCCGGCGTCCCTCCCGGATAGGCAATAAGAGAGGTTTTATCCGCATTGAAAAGTACACCATCAACACTGGTGTAGTGCAGGTTTCCTGCCATCACATCGATGGATAAAAGCCCAGCACAGTCGGAAAATGTAGAACCAGTGGTGCTGGTGACGCTGGCGGGGATCGCGATGTTTGTTAACGAACTGCAACCATCGAACGCATAGCTACCGATGCTGGTGACTCCATCAGGAATCGCGATGCTCGCCAATGAGCTACAGGAGCGAAACGCATAGCCACCAATGCTGATAACGCTGGCGGGGATGGAATAGGCTCCTGATTTTCCGCTTGGATATGCGATGAGCTCGGTTTGATCCACATTAAAGAGTATGCTGCCCGTACTGGTGTATGTTAGCGTAAGGAGATAAGAAATTGCTATTGTACCTTAATATGAATTGGTGCATAATCACTTAAATCTATTCAGAGAGGTTTCTGTGGCGAGAAGTGTTTTGGAGTGCAATGGAATTTCGCAAGAGATGATTGGTCTCGTTTCCGGACTCATTGGCGACATACCGTGGCCGGATCGGCGAAAAGCAATGGGCGAGGTGGCGGTGACGATGCTCAACGGCAGCCCTCGACTCGCCGAGTCTGTCTTCGGCTGGAAGCGCACGACCGTTGAGCTTGGCATCCATGAGTTCCAAAGCGGGTTTGGCTGCGTGGACAACATCTCTGGCAGGCGGCGAAAAAAGACCGAGGAAAAAAATCCGCAGCTACTCTTGGATATTCAAAGCCTAGTCGACCCGCACAGCCATGCAGACCATCAATTGCGGACGGATCTAGCCCACCGCAACGTGACGGCGCAGTCTGTTCGCGATTCGCTCGTTGAAATCGGATGGAAGGATGGGGAACTACCCACTACACGAACCATCTCCAACCTGCTCAACCGCCATGGCTACCGGGTTCGCAGCGTAGCCAAGGAAAAGGTTCAAAAAAACGCCGGAAACCGATGCCATCTTCGAGCGGGTCTGGTCGATAAACGCAGAGGCCGACGCATCCGATCAAGTGGTTCGCATCAGCATGGATACGAAGGCGGTTGTCCATGTTGGGGAATACTCCCGGGGCGGAAAATCCCGGGCGGCTGAGCCTCTCAAGGCGCTCGATCACGACATGCGCCCCAAGCAGAAGATGGTTCCCGGCGGCATCCTCGAAGTCGAAAATGATTTCGCGTTCCTGTTTTTTTCATCGGGAGGAAACACCAGCGATTTCCTCGGCGACGGACTCGATGCGTGGTGAAAAGAGCGCCAGGATGTTTTCCCCCAAGCCAAGCGGCTGGTCATCAATCTGGACAACGGCCCGGATTGCAGCGGGCGGCGAACCCAGTTCCTCAAGCGGGTTGTTGAATTCTCCGATGCCTCGGGGCTGGAAGTCAGGTTGGCCCATTTCCCGCCATACCACAGCAAATACAATCCGATCGAGCGCTATTGGGGCGGTCTTGAAAAATCATGGAACGGCTATTTGCTCGACAGCGTAGAGACCGTTCTCAAAAGGGCATCGTTCTTTTCGTGGAAGGGGATTTATGCTGCGGCCCGGAATTTCACCAACTCCTATCCAAAGGGAGTCACCCTCGCCGGGAAGGAAAAAAGGGCATTGGAAAGTCGGCTAACCCGTTCAAGAACGCTGCCGTGGTGGGATATCACAATAAAACCAATCCTGGTACATTCATAAATTCTACTCCCCTAACACCTCTTCTGTAATTTCAATATAGCCCTGTGGGTGGTGAAGCCCGAAGGGGCTTTCAATCCCCCTCTAGAGGGGGATTGAAAGCGGCGCGTTAGTTTAGTACTTCTTTAATTCACCACAAAGAAAGAAGGAGCTGAATAAACGACGCAACAGAAGATAATCCAATCGAACAGATCATGGAAATTATAATCGAACAAGGTTTCGGAGGAATGGATCAGGCGATGACGATCCTGATCAATGAGGCCATGAAAATAGAGCGATCTAACGTGCTTCGGGCCAATGCCTATGAGCGCACACCGGATCGCCTTGGACATGCGAATGGCTCATTAAAAGCCGTCTGGGCCATCTTGGATTGCAAATTCCCCAGGTGCGCGACGGCATCGATTTTTATCCCTCGGCACTGGAAAAGGGCGAACGTTCTGAGCGGGCATTAAAGCTGGCGATGGCCGAGATGTACATCAAGGGCGTAACAACTCGGAAGGTATCTGGCGTTCTGCAAAAACTCTGCGGGCTGAATTTTAGCTCTGCCGATGTGAGCCGAGCCAGCAAGTTGCTCGATAAAGAGCTGGATCTATGGCGTAACCGACCGCTCGGCGAGGTCGCCTATCTTAGGCTTGATGCACGGTATGAAAAGGTGCGTATGAATGGTTCAGTGGTCTCCTGTGCGGTGCTCGTGGCTACTGGCGTACAGGCCGACGGGAAGCGGTCGGTACTCGGCGTAGCGGTCTCAATGAGTGAGGCAGAAGTCCATTGGCGCGATTTTTTACTGAGCCTTAAGATGCGCGGAATGCACGGTGTAAAGCTCGTCACCAGCGACGACCATAGCGGTCTGCGTGCTGCGCTTCAAAGTAGCATGGCGGGCGTTCCTTGGCAGCGGTGCCAAGTGCATCTTCAGCGCAATGCCACTGCCTATGTGCCCAAGGCCGATATGCGCGAGGGGGTTGCCGCAGACATCCGAAACATCTTCAATGCCCCTGATCGAGAGGAGGCCGATCGCCTGCTGGCCAAGGCCATCGAGAACTATTCGAAAACAGCTGGGCGGCTTGCCGTCTGGATGGAAGAAAACATCCCGGAAGGGCTGGCGGTCTTTGCCATGCCGGAGAAACACAGGAGGCGTCTGCGCACGACTAACATGGTCGAGCGGCAGAACAGGGAGATCAAGCGACGCACGAGAGTGTCCGGCCTCTTTCCGAACGAGGCTTCGTTGCTGAGGCTTGTGAGCGCAATCTTAATGGAAGTAAGCGAAGAATGGGAATCTGCCGATAAGGCCTACTTGAAAATGAAGACTGACTAATGCGCCTATTCGAAATTACAGAAAGAGTGTTGCTCTATCCATTGGCTCCACTCTATTCCGCCGATTTCAGCAAAGGCGTGCCGTCGGTTTGCGA
>CBDVCB010000144.1:0-4652 GCA_965372395.1 uncultured bacterium | reverse complement strand
CGCTTTCGGCCGAGACGAGCGATGCGCACAGGGCGGCAGCCAGAATGAAGGTTGTTTTTTTCATAGTCGTGTTCCTTTCAAAAAAGAACCGGCCGAAATGCTCCGGCCGGTTTTGGTTTGTCGAGTCAGGGTTATATGTCTTTTAGCCCTTCGTTGTCCTTCTGGGTCATCAGCGAGACGACCACCAGCACAATGAAGCTGAGCGGAACGGAGATAATGGCAGGATTGTTGAGAGCATGCAGCGCCGTGTCTGGACTTAGACCGTATTGCGCATACATCTTCGGAGAGGAGAGGATAATGCCCAGAGCGGAAACCATGCCAATACCGATCGACCAAGCAATGCCCTTGGCGGTGGTCTTCTTCCAGAAGAGCAACATAATGATCGACGGCAAGTTGGCCGAAGCCGCTACTGCGAAGGCCCAGCCCACCAGAAAGGCTACGTTCACGCCTTTGAAGGCAATCCCCAGTCCAACTGCAATAATTCCTACCCCAACCGCGGTAAGTTTGCCTGCCCGCACTTTTTGGACATCGGTCATCTTTATGCTGAAGTAGTTATCCATTAGGTCATGCGCTACCGCACCGGATGCCGCAACAATCAGTCCAGACACCGTTCCAAGCACCGTCGCAAATGCAATCGCGGAGATGATGGAGAAGAGTACGATGCCAAAAGATTTTGCGAGGAGCGGAGCAGACATATTGCCGCTTTCTAGATCGATCACACCCATCGTCATGGCACCATAGCCCATGAACAGGGTAAGGATATAGAAGAAGCCGATCGCCGCAATGGCCACGATAGTTGATTTACGCGCATCGCGCTGTGATGGCACGGTGTAGTAGCGGATCAAAATGTGCGGTAGTGAAGCCGTGCCCAAAAAGAGCGCCAGCATAAGCGAGAGGAAGTTTAACTTTCCGATAGGAGTCTTGGTCGAGAAATACTGACCTGGAGCCAACAGATCGGATCCTTTGGTAACGACAGGACACCAAATTTTAACGTGGTTGCCGTTATCTTCAAGTTTGACCGCAGATCCTTTGGGGTAGCGAACCACCTCTGCTTTTTCGATCGCAGCAAAATATCCAAAGATACCCAGTTTCCCTGTACTTTCGATCGCTTTGCCACTCTCACCTTCTCCAAGGCTCGTCAGATAGCCAACCGACTTAAACAGTCCCGCCTTTTTAGGTGCACCATTATAAAGTTCTTCGCCGCTGGCGGTCTTGGTTTTGGACTGAGTTTCAATCAGCTTGTCACCTTCGAGCTGCCACCATCCTGCGATGGTCTGCGTTTCGACCGGAGCATTTTCGCCGAGTTGAATCTCTTTTTTAGTGGTTAGTTTTACGAAGGTTTGGCCGGTTTTTTCGTCTGTGATTTGGGTGACGAAGGTGTATCCCTCTGTTTTTCCATCAAGAGTCGCTTGTGCGGTCAGTGTTTGCGGAACAAACGTTTCCGGACGCGGAGTCGTGGAGAGACCCTTGTTCAGCACCGCGATGGAAAGTACGGTGGAGAAAATGATCAGCAGTCCGCCCTTCAGGAACTGTACATACGTGGTAGAGGTCATGCCCGCCGTGGCCACAATGGTAATAACGATGGCACCCACCATGATGACGCCAACCCAGTGCGGAAGACCGAGCAGCGGCGTGACGAGCACCCCGGCGCCGACCATCTGCGGAATCAGATAGAAGAGCGATACGGCCAGTGTGCTAACCGCCGCCATCAACTGGATGCTTTTGGAATTAAACTTAGAGTCCAGTGCGTCGGTAAAGGTATATTTCCCGAGGCGTTTCATCGGTTCCGCCACCACAAAGAGGGCAACGACCCAACCCGCGAGGTAGCCGATGGAGTAAAGGAAACCGTCGTAACCAAAAATGGCGATCAGGCCGCAAATGCCGAGGAACGAAGCAGCGGAGAGATAATCACCTGCAAAGGCGATGCCGTTGACGAACCAGTGGATGGTACCGCCAGCGGCGAAGTAGCCTTCGGCCGATTTAGCTTTGCGAGCAAAGAAAAACGACATGCCGAGCACGAGGCCGACGAAGGCGAGGAAAATCGTAATAGCGATGGGGCTAGGTGTATAATTCATTATTTCGCCTCCCCGTTTTTGTTCATTTCATCTTCTTTCTTGGTGCAAAGATGGTTGTAGATGAGGCCAAGGACGATGGCAAAAATGATCAGCGCCATTCCGAAGATGATGGCGAGGTTGGTTCCTTTCAAGACCTCTGTTTTCATGGTCTGGGTCGAGAATACGGCGATTCCGACAAAGCCCATGTAGATGATGCAATAAAGCCAGAACAGCTTGATGCCAAGCTTGGCTTTCCATTCGGACGCAGCGTCCTTTTCCGCCTTGGCGGCTGGTTCGTGTAGCATGTTTTCCCCCATATGGTTGATTGATTAATCTGTTTTGAAAAATGCACTCCAAATCTACGTGGATTGACCAATCGAAAGCTAGTCAAAATAGTGGAAATAAATATGCGTATAGCAAGGGCGTTGTTATTGCGGCCACATCACCCTTTTTAAGTCGGGCGGAGCGGGCTTAAGGAAGAAGAGAGGGCGTCTTCGCGGTGACGGCGCAGGAGTGGTTTTTTCGCGCCGAAATAATAGCGGATGCCGCCGAGGACGTAGTAGACATCGCCGCATGTGCAGCCATGGAAAGGGCGAGGAGCAAAGCGATTCCCGGGAGTTGCATCGCATGCTTCATGGGGCTCTCCAGCAGGGGGAAGCCCGCCGCCTGCGCGGCGGGCTTTTGCGGGATCGCAGGCTTTAGTTTCCGGCGCGGCCGCCGATACCCTTGGTGCCTTTGGCGATTTCCTTGGCCTTGCCCTTCGGGCGCAGCGAACGCGATGCCGCTCCAGCCTGCCACATTTCGGAGTCGTGGATGGCACCGAGTTCCTTGTCGAGCCGCTCCTTGTAGTTCTTCGCTCCGCAGACCTTGAGTACGCGCTTGGCTTCGTCCTTGTTCTTGACGGACTTGTAGAGATCCTTGAAGACGGGCAGGGTAGCCTTTTTGAACTTGGGCGCCCAGTCGAGCGCGCCGCGCTGCGCGGTGGCGGAGCAGTTCGAGAACATCCAGTCCATGCCGTTTTCATCGACGAGGCGGATGAGGCTTTGCGTCAGCTCTTCGACGGTTTCGTTGAAGGCTTCGGACGGGCTGTGGCCGTTTTTGCGGAGCACGTCGTACTGCGCTTCCATCACGCCCGCCAGTGCGCCCATCAGGATGCCGCGTTCGCCGACGAGGTCGGAGGTGACCTCCTTCTCGAAGGTGGTCGGGAAGAGATAGCCCGATCCGATGCCGATGCCCAGCGCCATGCAGCGCTCCTCGGCGTTTCCGGTGAAGTCCTGGTGGACGGCGAAGCTGGAGTTGATGCCTGCGCCGCTGAGGAAGTTGCGGCGGACGTTGAGCCCGGAGCCTTTCGGGGCCACGAGGATGACGTCGACGTTTTCCGGCGCGATGATCTTGGTGAGGTCGTTATAGACGATGGAAAAGCCGTGCGAGAAATAGAGCGCATCGCCTTCGTTGAGGTTGCGCTTGATCTGCGGCCAGCAGATTTTCTGCGCGGCGTCGGAAAGCAGGTATTGGATGACGGTGCCTTTTTGTACGGCCTCCTCGATCTCAAAGAGGGTTTCGCCGGGAACAAAGCCGTCTTTCTTGGCGCGGTTCCAATCCTTCATGAATTTTTTCGACTGGCCGACGATCACATTGAAGCCATTGTCGCGCAGGTTAAGTGCCTGGGCGGGGCCTTGCACACCGTAGCCGATGATTGCGATGGTTTCTTTCTTCAGCACCTTGCGGGCTTTCGCCAGACTGAACTCCTTGCGGGTAACGACGGTTTCCTTCGTGCCGCCAAAGTCGATGATTGCCATGGTGTTCTCTCCTTGTGGTTTTAAGTTAACTCATACTTCTACGTAGAGTCGGGATTGTTAAACACTTCTATCGCAAGCGTCAACGCACTTTCTTCACCAAACCCATAATTTTTACAGAAATTGGGGAGATGAGGGCGCGGGGGAAGAAACACTCATTGCTTCCTGAACTTAAAGAATGCAAAGACGGCTACAAGAAGAACTCCGATAGTTGGAGCAATGAGTTTCCAAGGACCGGGGGCTTCTTCCGTAGCGGTTTGCTGTGGCGTTTCAACCGGAGCATTGTTGGTTTGGGCGATAACCGCATTGGTTTCTGGAGCAGGTTCTTCCAGTGCCATAGAGCGGGGTTCTTTTTGCGATGGTATGAATATCTGCCCCTGCAATCACGTTAGTGGAAAAAAGCGGCCTCCCGGTTTCATCGAGACGAGTAGAGATCTTCAGCTCAAATGGAAGCGGAGTGCCGTTTTTATCAAAATCAGAAGCGACGATTTAGAATCATTGGAAGTTGCAGCGCCTGATGCATTGTTTTTGTTGTCGGCGTTTGGCGCGGCGGTAGAAGAGAATGCTACCGGCTCCCATGGTTAATAAAAGA
Source organism: uncultured bacterium (assembly GCA_965372395.1). GTDB lineage: Bacteria > Verrucomicrobiota > Kiritimatiellia > Kiritimatiellales > Pontiellaceae > Pontiella. The sequence goes on along the minus strand of CBDVCB010000144.1, from coordinate 210 downwards.
GTGCTGGAGGGTTCGGGAATTTGATAAAGATAGAGGCGGACTTGAGGATCTGGATCAGCGGTTAAGTTAGGTTTTGGCGCATCGCAATCTTCGTTGAAGATATGGAGGGCATTGGTTGGACTCATCCCCGCAATGCGACTGTCCACGGCACGCATGGCGTCGGGATGGCCGGAGCACGCGAAAGGCGTATCTACACTATTTGGAATTGCG
>CBDVCB010000143.1:0-4661 GCA_965372395.1 uncultured bacterium | reverse complement strand
GGCCACAACGGTTCGGGCAATGCGTTGCGGATTGAAAATGGCGCTCATGTGGAAAGTTTCAGTACCCATATCGGATATGAGGTAGGGGCAAACGGAAACAGCGTGCTTGTTTCGGGGCAAGGATCGATGCTAGATGCGGATCCTTGGACAATATACCTCACACCTATACAAAATCCTCCCATTTGGATTTTCCCGACTAATCAGTATCCCATCATTCCGGTAGAAGGTGCCGGAGAGGCATCCATGGTCGGAGGTTCAAGGCTTTTTGTTGCATCAGGAAGTTCCATCAGTAGTCCAGCCGCCACTGCGGGAACGGGGTCGTCCTTGGTTCAGTCAGGAAATTTGACGGTTGGAAGCGCGAGCGGCGGTAATAGCATTCAGATTGTGGATGGCGGGTCTCTTGTTAATGGTGGGGATTATCTGGGCGATCCTCTTCTTAACCCGTGGCTTCCTATCGATTCCGGTTCTGGATGGCTCCTTCCTGATCCCATATTTCTTGGGCCGAGCAATTTGCTAGGTGGTATTGATTGGTCTGATCCGTTCAACTCCGTTGGAACAAGTAATTTGTTTTTTGACGGATCGCTAAGCGTGACCAATTGGGCCGGATCTATATTTTCAACAAACACCTATGTAGGAATTTTTCGGGAAGGAACGGGAGAGCTAGCAGTTGGTCGCGCGGGTTCGGGCAATGTGCTTCGCGTTGAAGATGGCGGACATGTTATTAGCAGAACCGGATATATAGGTAGGCTATCCAGTGCCTCGAACAACACGGTTTTTGTCTCCGGGAATGGATCTTCGTGGCGCAATAGCCAGAATCTATATCTGGGGGGAATGATGGGATCCTTTTTTGGAGAAGTGGAAACAAATGCCACCGGGGATTTATATTTAACGAGGTATTATGACGCATGGATTGATGGCGGAACCGGCAACTCGCTGTATGTGGGCGACGGCGGGCTGGTGTCGGTTGGGCGCGATATGCACAACCGAAACTATTCAACCGTGAGCATCGATCCGGGCGGACACATTTCTGTTTCAAGCAACTATTACCAGGATGCCACGTCGGTCCTGCGCTTCGGCGTGGAGACCAACGCGGCGGGTGCACCGCTGAATGCGCTGGTGAGCGTGGACGGCACGGCGGAGTTTGAAGAGGGCGCGACGCTGCAATACCACAGCAACGTCGGCCTGCTCGATTTTGATACGTTCTACACCAACCTGATTGTCGAGGCGGACCAGCTGATTATTGCCGGCGTCACCAATGCCAATGCGCTGGATCTGGAGGCGATCAATCTGGACGGTTCGCTGGTGGAGGTGTTGCTGTGGGAAGCCAGCCAGAATATTTATGGATTGGTTGGCCGCAAGTATCTGGCCGCCAGCGCGGGCTTTGCCGACGGCTCGATGATGGCCCGTCTGGCGAAAGAGATCGACGATCTTTCGCTGCTTGGGAATCCGGGTGCGGTGGGGCAAATCAACCTGCTCAACAGGATGTCGTCCGCCCAGCAAAACCGGCAACTGACGCAGCTCTATGAGCAGGGCGTTCCAACCTATCAGCATCGGCAGGGCATGCAGGGCGGTCAAAAGCAGGTGCTGGCCCAGAGCCGGGTGTTCCAAGCGGGAAATCGTTCTTCGGATACCCAGCCGCCGGGAGCCGCCGGGCCGCATGAGGCCGATCAGGGGTTGCGCGGCTGGATGCGTGGATATGGCAATTGGGCGGAACACGAAGAGTCGAATTCATTCAGCGATTTTAGCCAAAATGCGTATGGAACCGTGGTCGGGTTGGATCGGACGTTTGGATCGGTGCTTCTTGGTGCGGCGGGGGGATACGCCTATTCGGATCTGACGCAGGAGAATCGCGACAGCAGCAACGCCAAAACCGGATTCGGCGTGTTGTATGGTTCGTTCGGCAGCACCGACTGGTTTGGCGACCTGAACTTTAGCTACGGCCGCAGCCGCATCGAAACGCGTTCCGGCACCCTCTTCGGTGCAAAAGGAACGTCCGATGCCGACAACTATTCGGTCTACCTCGGCGGCGGAAAGGAACTCAGCCTTTCGGGCGGGGACTATTTGTTTGCGCCCGAAGCCGCGCTGGTGGTTAGCTATTTTGACCAAGACGGCTACAGCGACGGGCTTCGGGATATTGATGCCTACGACCGCTGGAGCTATCAATCCCGCCTCGGCGCATCCATCACCTTCCCCAAAGAAACGGACTCGGTGGTCTGGATCCCGGAAGCCCGCGTTTATTGGCTCCACGAATTCAATGCCGACTTCGACCAAATTGGCTATTCGCTCGTCGGCGGAAGCGGACGCTATGTTTTCGGGGTGCAAGCCCCCGTCGAGGATCTGCTCGAAGCGGGCGTTGGGCTGAGCGCCATCATCAACGATCGCCTGGAAATCGTGTTCGATGTCGATGGACAATACAGCGGCCACTACGAAGCCATCACTGTCAGCGGCCGGGTCGCCTACGAGTTTTAACGCAGATGGGCGTCTTGCCATTGCGGTGGAGCCGGAAAAGGGTTTCCAAGGGGTGCGGGGTTCTGGCATGATCCCCCACACTATGAACACGGAAATTCCTGAATCACTCATCATTATCGCAGGCCGGGATGCGTACCCGCGGATGCTGGCGAAGGCGGCCCGCAAGGCGGGCGTCAAGCGCATCGTCGTGCTGGGCTTCAAGGGCGAGACGCAGCGGGATCTCGTGGCGCTGGCCGACGAAGTCCATTGGGTGCCGCTGGGCAGCATGCAACTCCTGCTCGATACGCTCGAATCCACCGGAGTCAAGCATGCGGTGATGGTTGGCCAGATCGGGATGCACAACGTTTTCCACCTTCGGCTCGATAAACTGGCGAAGGAGCTATACCGGTCGCTGGAGACCCGCAACGCCCATACCATCTACGGAACGGTGGCCGATGAGATCGAAAAGCTCGGCATCAAGGTGCTTCCGGGCAATGCGTTCATGGAATGCTACACACCGGAAGCCGGGCAGCTCAGCCGCCGCGCGCCGACGGAGCGCGAGCAGTCCGACATCGAGCTGGGGCTCAAGCTGGTGAAAGGCACCAGTGAATTCGAGATTGGTCAGACGGTCGCCATCAAGGACGGAACCATTATTGCCGTCGAGGCGTGGGAGGGAACCAACCAAACCATCAAGCGCGCGGGAAAAGTCGGAAAGGCCGGCACCGTGATCGTGAAGGTTCCCAAGGTCGGGCACGACATGCGTTTCGACATCCCCGTGGTTGGGGCCAAAACGTTCAAGGTGATGAAACGCGCGAAGGTCTCCTGCCTCGCCGTCGAGGCGGGCAAAACCATCCTGCTCGAAAAGGAAAAACTCATCGCCCTCGCCGACCAATACAACATGGCCTTCGTGGCCGTGCGGACTGGAGAAGGAACCACTAATGAACACTAATCTTCACTAATTGTATCCAATCGAAAATTAGTGTGAATTAGTGAAGATTAGTGGTTTGAATTATTTGAGATGAAAAAGTCGATTCTAATTGTGGCGGGGGAGGTGTCGGGCGATCTGCATGCCGCGAAGGTGGTGCAAGAGGTGAAAAGCCGCTCTCCGGAAACCACGTTCTGGGGCATCGGTGGCGACGACCTGCACGCCGAGGGTGTCGAGTTGCTGCAGCACACCGACCGGATGTCGGTGATGGGCATTGTCGAGGTGTTGAAGCACTACCGCTTTTTCAAAAGCGTCATGAATCAAATCCTAGCCGAGGTGGATCGCCGCAAACCCGATGCCGCGTTGCTCGTCGACTATCCCGGCTTTAACCTGCGATTGGCGGCAGAGTTAAAGAAACGCGGTGTGAAGGTCTATTATTATATCTCTCCGAAGGTCTGGGCGTGGAACAAAAAGCGCATCCCGAAAATGGCGCAAATTATTGATCGGCTGATGGTAATTTTCCCGTTCGAGGTGGAGGTGTTCAAGGGCACCGGGTTGCAGGTTGATTTTGTCGGAAATCCGCTCGTCGCGCAGATCGACGAATTTCTTTCCACCGACGTGCAGCCGCTCCCGTGGCAGTCGGATCGGCTGGTTGCGCTGCTGCCGGGAAGCCGCAGGCAAGAGATCGAGCGCATTCTGCCAACGATGTTGTCGGCGGCGAAAAAACTAGAAGCGCAGTTCCCCGATGTGTCATTCATGATTGCCGCGCCGAACGAGCGCATTGAAAAAATCGTTAATGAACAGGTTGCCCAGTGCCCGGAAAAACCCTCGCGGTTGGACGGGGTCTGCGGGAACGCGCGCGAGCTGATGCGGCAGGCGGAGGCGGCGATCGTGACGTCCGGCACGGCAACGCTTGAAACCGCGCTGATCGGGACACCCCACATCCTCGTCTATAAAACCAGCGCGTTCACCTATTGGTTTGCGCGGACGGTCGTGAAGATTTCGCATTTAGGACTGGTGAACATTATTGCCGGTCGCACCATATGCCCGGAGTTGATCCAGCAGGATGCCACACCGGAAACGATGGCGACCGGAACCGCTGGGCTCATGGCCGACACGCCGGAACGGCAAGCGATGCTCGAAGGCTACGAAGAGGTCCGCCAGCTCCTCGGCGACCGCGACGCCGCCAAAAACGTGGCGGATATTCTTTGCGGAAAAAGCGAAGTGTTAGCCGGATGCGCGGATAGGATTCAACCGTAGATTCCGTAGGCAGCAAAGCCCATTCCAC
>CBDVCB010000142.1:0-4808 GCA_965372395.1 uncultured bacterium | reverse complement strand
AAGTGAATGATCTTATCCAGCGGGATCGTCTGCGGCTGGCGCCCCACGAGCGACTCCATAAACGCCAAGGCAACGCCAATACCCGCAACCAGCAAAATCAGATACCGCATGCGCGGCCCAATATCGAAAACCGACCGCGACACCAAAGCCAGCTGATAATCGGTCACCACTCCGTCCTTCACATTCCGTCCCATTATTCCATCTCCTTTGCATCCATCACCACCGGCGTAGACCAGCCTTCATGCGGAATCGGGGTCTTCCACCGCAGGAGTCTGCGGGGAATGCGTCTGGCCGTTGCCCCCCGATCCGCGAAATGCCGGCCAATCCTGCGCCGGTTCCCCGGAAACAGGATTAAGTCCCTGCAACACAACGCCTGCCAAAAGCAGCACGCCCCAAGACCTAGCCCGTTGTTTCCGTAGATTCATATTGCCGAAGATACCAAATATTCCAATCAACCGGAACGTTGTATTGCTGTTTTCACAGCATTGGAAGGGTTTGGTTTCATCCCCCCGGAAACCATCGAAGTGGAGGAAAAACCTCTCGGCGAGTGGAACAAAATGCGGGTCGTTGCCAAGGATGCAACCGTCGAAGTATTCGTCAACGGAACCTTGGTCAACAAAGGATGGAAGGCCTCGGCCACCGAAGGCGCCAATATCCAGTTCCGCAACATTCGCATCAAGCAATAGAGTACACATTGATTTGATGCGTACGCAAAAAAGCCCCGCTCGCTGGCGGGGCTTTTGCTTTGTTTAGCGCGAGCGCGGCGGGCGGCTTCCGCCACCGCTTCTGCGGGGTCCTCCGCGCGAACCACCGCCATGCGGACGGCGTCCGCCGGCTGGGCCGTCGCGGCGCGGCGGGCGTCTCTTTCGCGGCGGTGCGGGCGGTAGCTCTTCGAGCAGCTCTTCCGGCGGAAGGGTGCATTTGAGCGGCATGCCGAGCAGTTCCTCAATGGCCGGCAGCTCGAACGATTCCATCTCGCAGGCGAAGGTGATCGACTTGCCGGTGGCACCGGCGCGGCCGGTGCGGCCAATGCGGTGGACGTAGTCGTCCGGGTTTTCTGGAATATTGAAGTTCACCACGTGGCTGATGCCGTCGACGTGGATCCCCCGCCCGGCAACGTCGGTGGCGACGAGCACCTTGACCTTGCCTGCACGAAAATCCTCCAAAATGCGCATGCGCTTCTTCTGGGCAACCGCGCCGGATAGCATTTCGCACCTGATTCCGTAGCGCTCCAGCTCGTCCGCCAGCCGTTCGGTCTGGTCGCGGCGATTGGCGAAGACGAGGATCCGGTCGGGATTGTCGTTCTTGATGATGTTGTAGAGCAACGGGAACTTTTCCTTGTCGGTCACGATGAAGACCTTCTGGTCGACGGTATCGACGGCGACCTGATCCGGTTCGATATCGATGCGCTCGGGATCGATCATCCACGCGGCGGCGAGGCGCATGACCTCGTCGGAAAGCGTTGCGCTAAAGAGCACGGTCTGGCGCTTTTCCTTCGGCGGGGTCTTGTAGATGATGCGGCGCACGTCGGGGATGAAGCCCATGTCGAGCATGCGGTCGGCCTCGTCGATCACCATGATTTCGGTAAAGCGCAGGTTGACGACGCCCTTGCTGGCAAAGTCGAGCAGACGCCCGGGCGTGGCAACGACGATATCGACCACGTCATCCAGCTCGCGCTCCTGCTTGTTGTAGTCCATGCCGCCATAAAGCACGACCGTGCGCAGGCCGGTGAACTGGTTGAGCCCTTCGGAGTCCTGCCCGATTTGCATCGCCAGCTCGCGGGTCGGAGCAATGATCAGCGCACGGGGCGAACCGGCGTCCTGCTTTTCCAGCGGCTTGTTGAGGCAGTGGTTGATGATCGAGATCAGGAACGCGGCGGTCTTTCCGGTGCCAGTCTGCGCGCGGCCAGCCATGTCCTTGCCCTTGAGTGTGCCGGGCAGGATTTCGCCTTGGATCGGCGTGGCATACTGCCAGCCCAGCGCGTGGATGCTACGCATCATCCGGGGGTGCAAATCCAGATCGTGGAACCGAATTTTGCCTTCCTCCGGAGCCACGTCGAATTCGGAAGGATCCCACGGAGTCTCTTCAGCCCGGGGCTTCGGAGCCTGTTTGGGCAGCGGTTTAAACTGGTTTTCAGGGCGGGGCTCGCGTTCTCTTTCCGGACGGGACTCGCGTTCGCGTTCCGGACGCGGCTTGCGGCTGGATTGTTCACGCGGCTGGTCGGACTTGGTCCGCTCCGCCTTACGCTTGCGAAGCCGACGTTCATAGGCCACGCGGCGATCTTCCTCTTCAGGACGGAACTCTTTCATCCGCGCCTGTTCCGCTTCGGTCAGAACCATGGGGCCGTTTTCCGGCTTTGGCGTGCGCCGCTGGCCTTGTCCGCCCTGCTCCTGCCGCGACTGCTGCCGGGGCTTTTTCTTTTTCGCGCCGCCGGGAGACCACTCTTCCTGCTGGGGCTTCTTGCGCTGCTTTTTCTTGAACGAGGACGAAGGTTGCTGTTTCGGGGCTTCCTGCTTTTTCGGCTCGTCCTTTTTGCCGAAAACGGAAGCTATTTTTTTAATGATGCTCAATGTTTAGTCCTTTCGCATCCGAAAGGGACTGGAAGAATGGATTGCTGGATCAATGCATTGCTGCATTTTGAAATGGGTGGTTGTTCAGCCTCCGTGGGCGTTGAAATTCTCCAGTAGTCCAAGAATCCATTCTTCCATCATCAATCGGATGATGTGGTTGTTTTTCTGCCTGCAATTGCAGGCGCGATTTGCGCTACGGGCTGGCTCTTCCGCACGTTGCGTCTTTTTCACCGGCGGGCGTCTGCCTCAATAGTTTCCGGTCGAATGCGCGCGAATGTCTCTAAAAAATTCTTTAAAGGCAACCCTTTAGCACATCTATTTCACCACCGCGCCGGAACCGAGGTCGCCTTCGACGGTAACGAGCTTTAGAGTGTCGCCTTTGGAGGCGGCGAGCAGCATGCCTTCGGAGATCACGCCGCGCAACTTGGCGGGCTTGAGATTGGCAACCACCACAATGTTTTTCCCGATGAGTTCCTCGGGCGTGTAGTGCAGGGCGATGCCGGCGACAAGCTGGCGTTTTTCTTCGCCAAGGTCGACTTGCAGTTTAAGCAACTTGTCGGCGCCCTCGATCTTTTCGGCTTCGAGCACGACGGCGGTCTTGAGCTTTACGTCCATGACCTGGTCGAAGGTGATGAGGCCGTCGGAGGATTTTTGATTTTTTTGCGGGGCGGGCTTCTTCGGCGGGAGCGACGAGGACGTCGCTTCTACACTTTTAACCTCGATGCGCGGGAAGAGCGCACCGGGCTGGGAAATGGTGGAACCGGGGATGAGTACGCCGAATTCGGCGAGCTTGCCGAGGTGCGGCTTGGCATCAGCCATGCCGAGCGCGGTGCGCAATTCGAGCATTTTTTCGGGCATCACCGGATAGAGCAGCGCGGCGCAGACGCGCAGGCATTCGGCGGCAGTGTAGAGGCAGTGAGCAACCTCCGCTTCGGTGCCTTCCTGCTTGGCCAGGCTCCACGGAGCGCGTTCTTGCAGATAGACATTAATCTTTCTGACCGCCGTCATGACCATGGCCACCGAGCTATCCAGCTTCATGTTGCTGATCATCGGCCCCATTTCTTCAGCGGCAGCCACGGCTTCTTTCCAAAGACCGTCTTCGAGTGCGGTATCGAATCCAGCATCGGCGGATGCGGGCGCAGGCATTTTATCGTCACAGTAGCGGCTGATCATGTTCAGGACGCGATTGGCGACGTTGCCGAGGTCGTTGGCGAGGTCGGAGTTGTAGCGCTTGACGAAGGCCTCTTCGGTAAAGGACGCATCTTGGCCGAGGGTCATTTCGGCGATAAGGAAGTAGCGGAAGGCGTCGACGCCATAGGTATCGATCATGTCCATGGGATTGACGACGTTGCCGAGCGACTTGCTCATTTTTGTGCGTCCGGTCAGCCACCAGCCATGGGCAAAGATGGATTGCGGCATTTCGACGCCCATCGCCTTGAGCATGGTGGGCCAGTAGACCGTATGGGTGGTGAGGATGTCCTTGCCGATGAGATGGCAGGAACAGGGCCACCATTGCTTGAACTGGTCCTCGTCGGATTTGTAGCCGACGGCGGAGATATAGTTGATGAGCGCGTCGAACCAGACATAGGTGACGAAGTCGGTGTCGAACGGCAGCTCGATCCCCCACGCGAGGCGCGCCTTGGGACGGGAGATGCAGAGATCCTGCAACGTCTTGGTTTTGAGGAAGCCGAGGGTTTCGTTGGCGCGGAAGGCGGGCTGGATGAACCCGGGATGGGTTTCGATGTAGTCGATGAGCCACTCCTGGTAGTTGCCCATGCGGAAGAAATAGTTGGACTCGACGATGGAGTCGACCTTGCGGCTGCATTCGGGGCAGTTGCCGTCGACGAGATCCTTTTCGGTAAAGAAGCGTTCGCAGCCGACGCAGTACCAGCCCTCGTATTCGGCCTTGTAGATTTCGTCCTTGTCGAACAGCTCCTGCAAGGTCTGCTGGACGACGGTTTTGTGGCGAGGCTCGGTGGTGCGGATAAAATCATCGTTCTTGATTTCGAGGCGCTTCCATAGCTCCTGGAACCGGACGACGGTTTGGTCGCATTGCTCCTGCGGGGTGATGCCGTTGGCATCGGCGGCCTGCTGGACCTTCTGCCCGTGCTCGTCGGTTCCGGTGAGGAAGTGGGTCGGCACATCAAGCAAACGGTGGTAGCTGGCCAGCACGTCGGCGAGGATCGTGGTGTAGGAATGGCCGATGTGCGGCTTGTCGTTCACATAGTAGATCGGCGT
>CBDVCB010000141.1:0-4827 GCA_965372395.1 uncultured bacterium | reverse complement strand
CCAACTCCAACGGCGTGAAAGACTGGATCGAAACCTCCATCGCCAGCATGGCCGGGGTGGATGCCATGGTTGAATCCGTCGTCTCTCCTGTTTGTCTGGAGGGCGACGCCCGCTACGTGCCATTCGTGCAGATCGTAGACGATGCTTCCAGCTTCGTTGCGGTAGAACAGTCGGCGGGCCCCCGCTGGTACGCCAACCTTCCGCTCGAACAGAGTGGCCATACCGCCGCCACCGCCACCTTCCAGAACGGCGCGCTCGAAGTGCCCATCAACGTCGAATGGGTTCCGCTCAACCTTATCGAGCACAACGGCGAAGATCTAATCATTCGCCAGGGAGACAGCGTCAAGTTCAGCACCGACGGCCAACCCTTCACGCTTAACGTAGGCGCAGAAAGCATCGTTTCCACAAACGGTGCACCGGTCATCCACACCTTTGCAGATGTAGGCAGCCATACCGTCAGCGACGGCACATCCGCAATGACCGTTAAGGCCATCGGCGGCGCCTTCCCCGAAGAATCCCCCGCCTGCCTCGTAGGCCGCGAACGCGAGTGGACGGTTGATGGATTTTCATCCAACGTTGTGTTTGAAGTCGACGACTCCGTCGATCTAGCAGAACTAAGCACCACGAACCAAGCACTAAGAACAGTCGCGCTCCGCGCCAATAAAACAAACGGAGAACATGTGTTGGTTGCTAGATTGAGCGAAAACGGCCCAATCCTCGACAGCGCGCGACTCTCCACCTTCTGGGTCCAAAACGCAACCGACGGCTACTTCTGGACCGTCGAGCGCTACGAAGACTCCGAGCTATGGGAAGTCGAGTCCATCGTCAAGAACCTGCCCGACACCGTCGACTTGCAAATCAAGGTCTTCATTGCCGGCGTAACGCTCGACGACTACACCCTCGAACGCTGGCTCACCAACGCCGCCTACGACGAAATCGGGGAGTACCGCTTCCGCCTCTTCCATCCTAACGACACCGAACAATCCGTCTGCCACACCTTCAAGGTGTATCAAGACGGGCAGTTTATCGGCGAAGCCTTCGGTGGTGGACAGAATAATATTGGAGAGGAATAAACATGTGTAAAAGGGAGAGGGTTCGATATCTAAGGTAATTACTAGATTACGGGACTGATTCCTTTTGTGGAATGATTTAAAATAAGGAGGCCAATTATGAAGTATAAATTAATGTATTATATATTAAGTTGCGTTGCGTTTGTTATATTCACAGGCGTAATCACTGTTCGTGCGTTAAATTGCGCATCAGGGGAAAGTGTTCAAACCTGTGTGCACCCAAACTGCAATGTTACTTTTTGTGCAGCTACGGCTGGGATATGTTCAAGCTGTACGGAGAGTGATTGGGTATTGGATGAGGCCGCAACAATATGGGTTAATGGGTATCCACAATATATCTATCATCCAATGCCGGATACAGGTTATAACAATTCGCCTTATTGCTGCGGGGGAGAAACGATAATGAAGAGATGGTGGTTGTATTCTGATGGAACCTGTGATAAATGTGGGTCAATAAGAAGGGTGCAATTATCTCCTCTCGTTAGATCTGGTCGCCCATGGCCTTGCCCATCATATGTGGAGTAAGGCAATGCATGTTAGTTATTATTAAGGAGGGTTGAATGTATAAAATTCATAAGACGATTATCGTTATCGCGATAAGCGTATTCTGCGAAGGTGTGGTGCTGGCTGAAGAGGAGTGCCTTTCTTTAAATAAGGTTGAAAAAGAGTTAATCACCATACTCAACGCGGGTCCCAATATTGAAGGACAGGATCAGTATCTATCAGCATTAGGCGGATATATTAATTCCGTCCTTAGTGGAAGTATTGCTTTAGATAATGAGTTAATTTTGAAATCTGCAAAATATACTCATTTTCTAAGTGATGAAACGATTCGCATGAAATCTCGTAAGATGATTATCGGCGTGTTGGGTGAATTAGAATCATTAGGTGAAAAGGCTTTGGAAGCGAAGCGTATATGTAAAGGTGAATTAGATTTTACTGGTATCAGTCATGAAAAAGTGAAGAAGAAGAGGGCTGAGTTTGAGGAGAAAGCTTTAGGCTATATTGATATCTTGCTGAAAGGAGGGGATGGATCCATTTCCTTGTCAGAAGCTAGAGAAAAAGCTGATTATCTTTTAAGGATAGATTATGCGGAATATCCATACCGCGCAAAGTGCTTGAAAGCCACATACATTCTGCAATCTGTGAACTCGTCTAGGGAAAAAGAAATAATTGACATTTTACATGAGCTAAGAACTACCAAAAAAAATGATTCTGATGAGTTTATGTATGATAGGGTGATAGGAAGTCTCAGGGTCAATATTGAAGTGCGTAAAGCAGGCGGAACTGATGACAAACTACTGCCTCAGCTTGAAGCTTACTTAAGCGAAGTCGGAAAGGTGTCATCGCGCCAAGGAAAGGGGTCAGTCCTGAATGGCACTTAGTTAAGCCCCATTGAACGGCACATTCGCCCTGAAAATATTAGCGAAAACAACATTATATATCGCGGCTAGCTGATTGACTCAAGTGCCCCTGTATATAGTATGACCGACATGAAGGCAACTTCCGAAAATCCATATCCCAAGTCTTTCGAGGAGTTCTTGGATTGGTTTCAGTGCAAGGAGGATTGCGAGCGTTATCTGGAATGGATTCGCTGGCCCAGCGGGTTTGTATGCCCCCGGTGCGCAGAGCAAAGGTTTTGGCGAACAGAGCGTGGTCTCTTGCAGTGCCATGGATGCCAGCACCAAACCTCGGTCACCGTTGGAACCGTTTTCGAAGGTACGCAAAAACCGCTACGAAAAGGGGTCAGAAAAGGGGTCAGAAAAGGGGTCAGTCCTTTGATATTAGTGTTCGACGTGGAGGGGGGAGTTGGGATAGGTTTTCGGGATGCCAAGAAAACCACGCATAGAGTATCGGGGAGCGATCTATCATATCATGAGCCGGGGAAATCGTGGGGATGCGATTTTCCTGGATGAAAGGGACTGCGAGAAGTTTATCGATACGTTGGATGAGGCATGCACAAAAACCGGTTGGTTGGTGCATGCCTTCGTTTTGATGGGGAATCACTATCACTTGTTGCTGGAGACGCCGGAGCCGAATTTGGTGGCGGGTATGAAGTGGCTGCAGGGGACGTATACGCAGCGGTTCAATGCCCGGCACAAGCTGTGGGGGCATTTGCTGCAGGGGCGCTACAAGGCTTTGCTGGTGGATGGTTCGGGGGGCGAGTATTTTTCGACGGTCAGCAGCTATATTCATTTGAACCCGGCGCGGGCGAAGCTTTTTGATCTTGAGGAGGGGAAGCTGACGGATTACCGGTGGAGTAGCTATCCGCTTTATTTCAAGCCGTCGAAGCGACCGGATTGGTTGGCGGTTGATCGCACGCTGGGTGCATTGGGGCTAGAGGATGATCGGGGCGGAAGGGAGCACTTTCGCCGGGTGATGCGGAAGCGGGTGCTGGAGATCGCGGGTAGCGATGCGCCTCGGGACGTGGATACGCAATGGGCGAAGATTCGCCGGGGCTGGTGTTTTGGAGATCATCTATTTCATGCTGAAATGCTGGAGCGGCTAGATGGGGTGATTGGCAAAACCGGTAAAAGAGAATCGTTTAGCGGAGAAGAGGCGCGGTTGCATGATGAGATGGAGGCCACTCGTTTGTTGAGCGAGGGGTTGGCTGTACTCGGCGTAGAGTCCGATGCGCTGAAAGATATGCGGAAGAATGCACCGGAAAAGCAGGTGATGGCGTGGCATCTTCGATCCCGCACGATTGTGAGCAACCAGTGGATAACAGAACACTTGCACTGCGGACACCCGTGCAATGTGTCGACTTTTGTCGGGAATGTGAAAAGAGGGAATAATAGAATTATTTCTGAAACAAGGAAAACACTAATATCAAAGGACTGACCCCTAAGGGTTGGGCAAGGAGTCGAGATGAAGAAGATAATTTGGGTTGTTGGTTTGATTGTGATTATCGGCGCGGGAGTTTTGATTAGCCGCGAAAAAACGCAAGAGGAAGCGATTGGAATAACGAATATTGAACAAGGAATTCTGAATTCAGAAGGAAGTGTTTTAACCACGGAATACACTGAAGACACGGAAATAAAAATCTCTGTGGACTCTGTGTCCTCTAGCGTAGCGGGTGGTGAGTCTATTCAATTATCGGATGCGGTGAAGGCGTTGCTGGGGCAGGATGGGAAGAAGCATAATTATCCTTCTTTGCTGAAGGCGATCAATGAGCTGGATGCTGACATGTCGGCCGCCGATGTGGCGGCGTTGCGGGAAATGCTGAATTTTTCGAATGACCGGTTTTCGGAGAAGATGCGGCCGATTGAGATCAATGCGGTGAAGAACGATGTGCTGGACAAGTTGCTGCGTCAAAAGGATCTGCCGGAGGGGCTGGGGCTCCAGATGGTGGAGATGGCGGGGAATGCGGAGACCGATCCGGTTTGGCGGGACTATTGCATTCAATTTATGCAACCTTTCTACGAAAGGGTTGCAGGGGAGAGGGGAACCACGGAATACACTGAATACACGGAAGCAGGAGAAAGGTTGACCACGAAAGACACGAAGCACACGAAAGGGAAATCTGAGCTTGCTGTGATCCACGATGCGATGTTTTCGGCGTTGGACGAACGGGGGGAGACGCTGGCGGGTACGGCGTTGATCGGACTGGAGCTGCTTTCCCGAACCCATGATGAGTTTGACCGGGAGGTGATTGTTGCCAAAGCGACGGAGATTGCGTCGGATGAAATGGCGTCGGCGGCGTCGCGCCTAACAGCGTTGAGACTTGCGGCGATGACGGATGATTTAACCACGGAAT
>CBDVCB010000140.1:0-4953 GCA_965372395.1 uncultured bacterium | reverse complement strand
ATATTTTAACCCTAAATACCCCGATTTTGAGCTATTTTATATCAGTAATGATATAAAGAATCGGATCGTCTCTGCATCAGAAAAGCTCTATGGGCAATGCATAGCAAGGGGTTCGCAACGGGTAATTCGCAATACGTAATTTTGGGATGGGCTTTTGACACGCCTGAAAGCATGGGGTAGTCTTTTCCTGTTTTTTCGATCACGCATTACTCGTTGTGAGTCGCGTATTAAAGGATCATCCATGAGAATATACCTTTGCATTGTATTGGTGGCGCTGGCGGCAACCGGCTACGCGGAAGATGTGGCGCTGAAGGGCGGAGCCAAAGTGCAAGCGCCTCTGCTAAAGAATGCGGACGATGCCGTCGTGCTCGATCTTGGCTACGACGTGCTGCGCATTCCACGCGAGGAAGTGCTGGCCGTCTACGAAGACCAGCAGGTGGTCGAAGGCACCGTGCCGGACGACACCAACCAGCTCTATGCGGTGCAATCTCCCGCCCGCATCACCACCACCGAGGCAACCAAACTCTACTCCCCCTCCGTCGTCCTCGTCAAAACCGCCGCCGGCCTTGGCTCCGGCTTTTTCATCAACAAGAAAGGATACTTGATCACCAACTTCCACGTCATCGCTGGCGAAAAGCATATTTCCGTCACGCAATTCCTGCAGGAAGGCAAAATCCTGCGGCGCATCGTGCACAAGGAGGTGGAGATTGTCGCTACCGCCCCGTTCCACGACCTCGTCATCCTGCAGCTCAAGGAGTTCGATACCAAAATCACGCCGGTCATCTTCTCCCCAGAGGAAAAATTGAGCATCGGCGAAACCGTGTTTGCCATCGGCAACCCGCTCGGCCTCGAACGCACCGTGACCGAAGGCGTGCTCAGCCAAACCCACCGCAACTTTGGCGGCATCCTTTATTTGCAGATCGACGCCCCCGTCAACCCCGGCAACTCCGGCGGGCCGCTATTCAATGCACGCGGTCAGGTGGTCGGCATCATCAACATGGGTGTGCCGAGCATGGAGGGGCTCAACTTCGCCATTCCGGCACGGCACGCGAAATACATCCTCGACCACATCGACGCCTTTGCCTACGACGCCACCAATCCCGAATCAGGTTTTGTCTATCCGGACCCGCCGCGGCGGCCGGGCAAGTTTTCAACCGAACAAAAGGAGCCCGAACATGTCCACTAAGCTAAGAATACTGACCCTTTCCCTGCTGTTAGCCCTTCCCTTGGCCGCGAGAGCCTTGGAGCGAATCGATCTGCTGCCACCCAGCGCGCAAAGCTATGTCCGCGTTTCGAACACCACCAACTTCTGGGACAAGCTCCAGCAATCATCCATCGGAAAGCTGTGGGCCGACCCCCAATTCCAGGATTTCCTCGGGAATCCCGATGCCGAAACCTGGCAGGAGCTTTTCCTTGATGGCGAGACCGATGCCGAAGACCAGACGATGGCCGAGCAACTCAAGATGCTCACGGGCGAAGTCATCCTCGCCTTCGACATGGAGATGGAAAACCCCTACATCATCGCGGCCATGACGGAAGAGGATTTTCTCCGTAGCCTGAACATGGACGCCAAGCTGGCGGAAACCAGCGACAAGCCATTCGAGATCATCAAAAGCACCTTCCAGGATGTGTCCATTATCCAACACATCGAAAACGGCGGCACCCCGAAAGAAGAGTCTTCATGGCAGGCGTACGTCGGCGGCACGATAGTAATGGGCCACACGAAGGAATGGGTGGAAAAGTGCATCGTGCAGTTGAAGAAGGAAGGCGCCACGGAACCCAAGGGCAACCCGACCTTCTCCTTGAACCTTCCACTCTCAAAACTGATCCGCGAAGAGATTCTGGAAGGAATGAAGGAAGACGCCGCCCAAAGCCAAACCCCCTCGATGTACGATCCTGAAGTCTTGCTGGATGCACTGGGACTCATGGGCATCGAAAACTATTCACTCAAGATCGAACTCAAGGACACCGAAATGGTGGCCGACAGCACCCTGCGCGTCGCCGACCTGGCCAAAGGCATCTTCACCATTCTCGACGTCCAGCCCTCGGAACTGCCGACCGTCACCTTTATTCCCGAAGACATTGCATTGATCGAAGTCGGCCGCTTCAACCTGCTGCGCTTCTGGCAGGAAATCCCGAACGTGCTCGCCACCGCCATGCCGGCGGTCAAGCCGCAGTTCGACATGATCGTGGCCATGGTCCAACAGCAGGCGGGCATCAACTTCGAGCAGGACCTGCTGGCCAACCTCGGCACGAAATATGTCTCCTTCTCCGTGGCCGGAGACGACAATCAAACCTCCGTCATCGCGGTCGAACTCAAAGATGGCGCGGCATTCAAGGCCGGGCTCGAAACCATGATCGCCGCCCCCGCCCTACAACCACAGGTGGCCGCCGGACTCGAAATCGAGGAGTTCCTCGACCACACGATCTACACCGTGAACGACGATGACCCCGCCGACACCATGGCCTTTGGCGTGGTGGGCAACTACCTGCTTTATGGACAGCCCGACGGTCTCCGCCAGGTGATCCGCAGCGAAACCAGCGAAGCCGCGGCCAACACCTCCTTCGAGCAATCACCCCTCGTCAAAGGCCTGCGCGAGCATGTGCCATCCCGGGCATTTGGCTATAGCGCCGTCGACTGGAAGAAAAACATGGCCGTCCTCGTGCGCGAGTTTAGCAAGCCCGAATATGTCGGCCTCATGCAGCAGAACTGGGCCAAGAGCGGTTCCGCCCTGCCGCCGCCGGATTTCAGCAAATTGCCACCGGCCGACCATATCTCCTCGTTCTTCAATGTCTCCTACCAGTATGCCGAAGCTACTGGCGACGGCCTCCACCAGCGGATTATCCTCAAATACTAATGGAGACAACCATGCGCACTTCCACCCTCCTTCTGCTGTCCGGGCTTCTGGCCCTATCCACCGGAGCCACCGAGCCGGAGGCCGAACGCGACTTCGGCTTCCAGCCGCTGGAGATCTTCGAGTTCGACAACGGCACCGGCCGCCTGATTGTCGCCGACCTGAACGGCGACGGACTCGACGACATCCTCTTTTCCAACAACCATGTGTCGCGGCTCGAAATCCTCGTGCGCAAGGCGGGCGGTGAAAAGACCGACGACCTGCCGGAACTCGACGAACGCTTCGACAACAAAGGCATGATTGTCGACCAAGCCCTCAAGGTGCTGCGCGTGGCCGACCTCGACAACGACGGCCGCCTCGACATCGTCACTTTCGGCACGTCCCTTGGCCTGCAACTGCGCTACCAGCTCGAAGACGGCGCCTTCGGCGAACCCGAGCGCATCTTCATCAAGGATCCCTCCAGCGTCACCACCATCCGGATCGGCGACCTCGACGGGAACGGGAAAAAGGACATTCTCGTCTGCCGCCGCAAGCAGGCCGACCTGCACTGGAACACCGAAACACGCCCCTTTCAGGACAAGAAAACCCTCACCTTCTCGGCCGATAACAGCTTCCTTGGCGACATCGCAGACATCAACTCCGACGGCATCGCCGATCTGGTCTTCTTCTTCGCCAGCAAGCGCAATCCGCTGAAGGTGCGCTACGGCAAGGGCGGAGGCCTCTACGGGATCGAGCAGCCCATCGACCTCCCGCCCCGGCAGTATATAAGCCTCTTCAAGCCCGAAGGCTCCGCTCCGAAAATCGGCATGGTACTGCGCAACCGACTTGCCTTCCGCCTCTACGGCTTCGCCGAAAAGGAGCAGCCGCCGCTGCTGGATTCCCAAGAGGTTTCACCGGCGCGCATCGGGCTGGAAGGTTCCGGCAAAAAGGCTGCGCCCGCATGGGTCGCTGCCGACTTCAATGCCGATGGCTGCGACGACCTGCTCGTCGCCGCGCCCGAACTCAGCCGCCTCCACCTCTATTCCGGCGATGCCGAAGGCCTCGATCCCGAACCTCGGCGCATCGACAGCCTCTCCGCCGTCACGCACATCTCGCGCCTGGCCGACGGCGACATCCTTGTCGTCAGCAAAAAGGAAAAGATCGCTGCGCTGCATTCCGCAGAAGACCTCGACCGCTTCCCCTCCATCCTCAAGACTCCCGGCAGCGTGTTGGCCGGTTGCGCCATCGAATCCGGCGACAACTGCTGGTTCGTCTGCAAGAACGACGACCAGGAACTCCAGCTTGCCCGGCTCGAACAAGACAATGCCAAAGTGTCCATCTACCCCCTCGACCTACAGAACGATCCCGCCGACCTGCTCGCCTTCCAGCTTCCGGAAAACAAGGTTGGCCTTATTCTCTTCATGCCCTACGACACGCCGAAGATGTTCCTCTTTACCGACGAAAAGATCGAACCGCTCACCAGCGAGTCGTTCCGTGCGCTCACCCAGCAGCTTACCCTTTCCAATATCCGCCTCGGCGCCCCCGGCGATGGCTCCGTGCTGACCGTTTCGCAGGGTGCGATTGCCCGCCGCTTCGAGTGGAAGGGCGCCCGCTACGAAGCCACCCGCCAGTTCAACCCCGAAAACCCGCGCGGCGAGTTGATTGCCTCCTGCGGATATGAACTGATCGACGGCTCGGTCGGCACCCTGTTCTACGATCGCAACTCCGGCGACCTCGTCCACTTCGACGCCGAAGGCAACGGATGGGGGAAGATCCATATCCCCGACGCCGACCAGACCATCTTCGGCCTCATCCAACTCAAGAACAAGGATCGCGACTCCATCGTACTGCTCGATCGCACCGGTCTCAACGAGATCCTCGGCAACGGCTCGCGGCTCGCGCCCGTCCCGGAAGCCGAATATGTCTCGCCCTCCGAGAAACCCATGCTCGCCTATGCCAAAGCCGTCAAGCTCGGCACCCCGCCCCGCCCCATGGTGGCGCTTGTCGATCCCGCCAACCGCGCCATCGAACTCGTCAGCATGGCCGATGGCGAGTTGAAAAAAGAATTGCTGTTCGAGGTATTCCTCACCTCCGACTTCGTCAACCGCAAGCAAAACCG
>CBDVCB010000139.1:0-4962 GCA_965372395.1 uncultured bacterium | reverse complement strand
GAGCTGTTGCTGGTGTTGCTGGTGCTATTCTTTGGATTGCTCCAAACTCCACCCGGCAAGCGCTTGCTGGCATCGCAGCTATCGAAGGCGGCGAGCCGGTCGGACAACTTGGAGGTGCGGATCGGTCGGATTAGCGGATTCATCCCCGCGCGGATCGAGATGGAGTCGGTCGAAATCGGCGACCGCGAGGGAATCTGGTTGACCGCCAGTCAACTCCATTGCCGCTGGTCGATAAAGGATTTGCTCGATGGCGTGGTGAACGTGGAGGAGCTGGGGGCGGAGACCATCGAACTCCACCGTTTGCCAAAGGCGGAGGGGGATGAAAAACCGCCGAAAGAGAAGGGTGGTTTTCAACCCATGGAGATCGTTTTGGGAAACCTGGTTATCGAGAAGTTGGTGCTGGGCGAAGCCATTGCGGGTGTCCCGCTGGAATATGCAGTGCGCTCCGGCGGGATGCGGCTGCACGAAAGCGGCCAGCTTTCCGGATCGCTGGAGGTGACCGGCGACGCCGGCGGACGGGTCGACTTTTCCGCGCCGCCGCTGGGCACGCCGGATTGGGGACTGAAGGCGTTCGCCGAGCTTAAGGAATTGCGCAAGCCGGATATTGGGTTGCGGGGGTTGCAGGGAACGGCGGAGGCCAAGCTTTCGGCGGCGGGGGTCCATTTGCTGCTTGCCGCTTCGGCCGATGGCATCGAGCTGGATATCGATGCGCATGCAACCACCGAAAACGGTTCGTGGGCCGTGGACTTCCAGCGGCTGGAAATCGAATATCGCGAAGCCATCGCCTTTGCCTTGAAGGGGACCCTTGGCACGGAACGGATCGATTTGAGCGGGGCGCTTGCGGAGTTCGATCTGGGACAGTTTCCCCTGTCCGGGATATCCAACTTTACCGGGCGGGTAGGCGGACGCATCGCGGTGGGCGGGGTGCTTGCCGAACCGACGGTGGCGGTCGCGTTCGATGTGCTGGACTTCACGACGGCACAGGCGTCGCTGGATGAATTGCCCGACCTCGACTTCCATGTGGATGTCGAATTGCGGGAGGGTCGGCTTTCCGGGCGATCAAGCATCACGAATGCCGTCTCCGGAAGCATGGTGGCCCGGATGGACATGCCGTGCGCCTTTGCGCTACAGCCTTTCCTCTTCAAAATGGAACCCCGCCAGCTAGTGGCATCCCTCAAGGCCGATGTGGATCTGGGGATTTTGAACGGCCTGACCTTCTTCAACGACCAGCGCGTGCAGGGACGCTTGGACTCCGATCTGGTCTACGACGGGCGGCTGGAGGATCGGCTCGTCGGTCACCTCTTTATCAAGGATGGAGCCTACGAACACTATGACTGGGGTGTGGTGGTGCGCGATATCCAAGCCGAAATGGATGCCGGACCCGATGGACTGGTGGTTCGGAAAATGACCGCGACCGACGGAGGCGAAGGGCGTGTTGCGGTTGCGGGCCGGGTAGGCATTTGGGATCCCGAACTTCCGCTGGACCTTCAGGTGGATATCGAGAAGGCCAATCTGGTTCGCCGCGACGAGGTGGAGGCGATGCTTTCGGGAGCAATCCACTTGGGCGGCCGGTTGTCCCGTCCGTCGGTGACGGGGCGGTTGGTGATCGACCGGGCCGATATCCTGCTCGACAACATTGCCCCGCCCGAGCCGCGCTTGCTGACCGATTTCGATGCGAATCAGCCGATCCATGAAGCGACGGTTTCCAAAGCCAGGGCCGAGCTGCCCTTTGCGCTGGATATCGATGTGTTGATGCCGGATCAAATCTTTGCCAGCGCGTCGGTGATTGATTCGGTGTGGGGCGGCGACTTGAAAATCAAGGATGCGCCGGGCGGGGTGTCGGTGGCAGGCACCATTCGACCGCGGCGCGGCCATCTTTCCTTTATCGGTAAAAAGTTCCGGTTGACGGACGAGGGCCGCATTGAATTCGACGGTGCCGTTCCGCCGTCGCCCTCGCTCAACATCGCCGCCGAGTATTCCCGCAGCGATATCGTTGCGCATCTGGTGCTTACCGGAAAGCTGAACAATCCCCGGTATGCCCTGACCTCCACGCCGGCCTTGCCGGAAGACGAGGTGCTTTCGCAGGTGCTGTTTGGGCGCGACACCTCATCGATTTCCCCCTATCAGGCCTACCAGATCGCGGCGGCGGCGCGGCAGCTTTCGGGCGGGGTGCGCGGGCCGGGATTCATGTACCAAATGCGGCAGGCATTGAGCATCGACTCCCTTGAATGGCGCGAGCCGGATACGCCGGATGGCAAATCATCGGTCGCGGCCGGGAAGTATGTGACGCCCGGCCTGTATGTGGAGATAAACAGCACGCTGGAGGACAAGGAAGGAAGCACGGGCATGATGGCGGAGTATGAAGTGACGAAGCATTTTTCCATCGAAACGAGCACGGGGCCGCAGATGCGTCCAGGCATTGGCGTGAACTGGAAGAATGATTATTAGCCGGATGAAGAAGTCAGTAGTAGAAAGTACTAAATATTTGTGATCTTTTATCTGTTCGACTAGTTTACATGTAAGGTATTTGTATATGAAACCCATTCGGCAAGGATTCAATAATGCACGGCGGAAGAGTACCCATGTTTAAAATGAAGCCACAGCAGGGCACGCTGTGGCTGGCGATTGTCGTGCTTCTGGTTGGAGTGGTGGCCTTCTTTGATGGCCACAGGGATCCGGGCGATATCGCCGCCCATGACCGGGCCAATGCCCTCCTCGCAATTACGGTCGTCGTTTCCGGCATTTTGATGATCATTGCCACGAGCCGCATGTGGTTCAAGCACCTGTGGCACGATCGCTACGGGCGCCGGTAGGCTTCACGCCTCACTCGTCGCTTCACAGCTGTTCCAGCGCGTAGCCCTTTTGCTTGAGAAGTTCGAGCAGGCCGCCCTTTCCCGGAAGGTGGCCGGCACCCACCACCGCCATATGGGTTTTGGGCTTTTCAAGGAGACCGTCCAGCGTCTTGAGCCAACGTCCATTCCGGTCGGTTACGAAGGTTTTGTGGAATTCCGGATAGTCCTCGAAGCTCTTGGCCATCAGTTTTCCCACGGCATCGATGTCCCCGGTTGTCCAGGCCTTGAGCAGGTCTTCAACCTCCTCTTCGAGCATCTCTAGATCGGCCAGTGTGCGCGCCACGAAATCGTTCGGGTTTGCTGTGGCCAGGCTGTCGAAGAGGTCGATCTGAAACCCGATGCTTTCGAGGCCAACCACTTTTTTTCCATCGGTTTTAGCCTTGTCGTAGAAATGTTTATCAAGCCCGTGGTTGGGATCGAAACCCATTTTTTGCATCTTGAGCATCATTAGGGTGATGGAGGCAAACCACGGTTTGAATTTTACAATCCCGGAGATGGGTAGTCCGGCCTCGGTGCATGCGGCATCTAGCTTTTCATAGGTCTCTGCGTCGAGTTCCTTCTGCAGGGTTCCGTCACCGGAAAGCAGCGCCTTCGCCATAATCCGTTGCTGGGTTTCGGGCGCGGTCATCTCGGCCATGTCGACCTCCAGCACCAGCGCCTCGCTGGCGGCATAGGCCTGTTCGATGGCCGGCGCAAGCGGATAGCTGTCGGCCTTGAGGACATGAATCGATCCTTGCAGGTAGAGGGTTCCGGTTTCCGACGTCACCTTCCAAAGGCAGCTCTTGGCCATTGCGCCCGTCGCCAGCGTCGCCGCGACCAGTGCGAGGGTGCAGGATTTAATAAAACCGCGTCTTGTCTTCATGCCGTCTCCTTGGTTGATGGGTTCAAAGTCTACCGGTTTGCGCGATGTGTAAAAGAAATATCACAGGCCTTGCGCAAACCTTGTGAAATTGAAAATGCTATCACCTTGTCTTATTGTTCCATGCCTCTACAATTAATCAAATTAACGTTAACAGCTAAAGTCAGGAATGCGAAAGGGAGGAAAA
Source organism: uncultured bacterium (assembly GCA_965372395.1). Taxonomy (GTDB): domain Bacteria; phylum Verrucomicrobiota; class Kiritimatiellia; order Kiritimatiellales; family Pontiellaceae; genus Pontiella. Next base: position 1,064 of record CBDVCB010000139.1, on the reverse strand, counting down.
CATGCCGAATGAAACAGTGAGTGCAACGGCCGGGGGGGTAGTGCCCTGGATGGATAAACTCCAAGACATCGGGGTGGAGTACGGCGTGAAGATTGTTGGTGCGCTGGTGGTGCTGATTGTCGGAATGTGGCTGGCCAAGATGGTCAAGAAGGGCATCGTCAAGCTGATGCAGAAACGCAAGGTCGACCCGACGCTGGTCTCCTTTGCCACGAGTCTTCTTTATGTGGCTCTGCAGGTGTTTGTCGTTATCGCGGCGTTGGCAAAACTTGATATCAACACGACTTCATTCATTGCCATTCTTGGTGCCGCCGGGCTGGCCATTGGGTTGGCGTTGCAAGGCTCGCTCTCGAACTTTGCGGCGGGCGTGCTGATGATCATCTTCAAGCCCATCAAGGTCGGCGATTTTGTCGAGGCGGGCGGCGTTATGGGCGGGGTGCGGGAAATCAGCATCTTCACCACCATTCTCAATACCCCGGACAACAAAAAGGTCATCGTGCCGAACGCGAAGGTGATGGGCGACAACATCACCAACTTCAATGCCAACGGAATTCGCCGTGTTGATCTCGTGGCCGGCATTAGCTATGGCGACGACATCGACAAGGCCAAGTCCGTGCTCGAAGGCATTCTCACCGCCGACGAGCGCATTCTCAATGATCCGGAACCGACCGTCGCCGTCGTGGAGATGGCCGACAGCAGCGTCAACTTCGTGGTTCGTCCGTGGGTCGATGGCGCCGACTATTGGGGGGTCTACTTCGACACCACTGAAACCATCAAGAAGCGCTTCGACGAAGAGGGCATCACCATTCCTTTCCCGCAACGGGATGTCCACCTCTACGAGCACAAGGAAGGCTAGTTTTTCAGCTTTTACTTCGCTACAGTGTCGGGATAGGGGACGGGCTGGCCGGTTGGTTTTAGGGTCGGCAGGAAGCTTTGGCCGTCGATGGCCGCGCGAAGGGGAGGCGTTCCGCGTTAAAATCCGAAATGCGCTGTGGGCTTTATCTTGATAACCGAGCCGCTTGCAAAACCTCTTGGTTTTGCGCGGCAGTTATCGGGTGCTGGTTGTT
>CBDVCB010000138.1:0-4971 GCA_965372395.1 uncultured bacterium | reverse complement strand
CGTGCCTACAACGAAACCTTGCGGGAATCACGTTTCACGCATCAACCGTCACTTTGTGGTTTTCCTTTCTGTAGGCCGGGTGCCCTCACCCGGCGATCAGTCGCACTGCCCATCCGCACCGATCCGGCAGCTATTCCACCGCTCGCCCGATGGGGGCATCGTGCCTACAACGAAACCTTGCGGGAATCACGTTTCACGCATCAACCGTCACTTTATAGTAGGTCATGGAGTCGGAGTTGGTGCAACCGCCGGCGCAGGCGTTTTTGCAGGGGAGTTCGACTTTGAGGATCTTGCCTTTATGCACGAGCATTTCGAGCATGGGGTGCAGGGCGCTGGAGTCGATGTCGAGCGCAAGGCTGATCTCCTGGACGGAGAGTGCGCCGCGTTCGTTAAGCAGTTTGACGATTGAACTGAGCATCTTTACCTCAACTGGAGGGACGGGCTCTGTCCCGTCCTATCCGTACGTGACTATTCTGCCGTTAGGACGACACGGAGGTCGTCCCTCCATTAGATACTGATTTATTGCCGGCCACCCGCAGGCCGATGTAGGACGTGCCGATGATTGCGGCGCAGAGGCCGAGCCACCCGGCGGAAGTGGCGGGGTTGACCGCAAAGGTGGCGAGCTGGTAGTAGGCGGTGGAGACGACCCACGCGAGCACGGTGAGATAGGTTACGGCGAAGAGCATCCAGCGCATGCCGATCTCACGGTAGATGGCGGCGAGCGCGGCTACGCATGGGGCGTAGATGAGAATGAAGAGCAGGTAGGCAAAAGCGGCGGCTTTGCCGTGCTTGCCAAAGCGTCGGACGATTTCCGATACCTCCGCACTTTCTATCTCTTCCACCTCTTCAATTGCGCCGACCAGGCCGAGCGGATCCTTGAGTCCGTCGAAGAAGCCTTCGAATCCGGCTGGAATGGCGGCGAAGGACTCTATGATCCCACCCCAGAAGTCGAATGTTTCATCCGCGTCTTTTTCGGCAACGGCCGAGTCGGCTTCGAGTTGGGAATAGATGGAGTCGAGCGTTCCCACCACAGCCTCTTTGGCGAAAATTCCGGTGAATAGGCCAACGGTGGCGGGCCAGTTGTCGTTCTGGATTCCCATGGGCCGGAAGACGGGGGTTACGGCGCGGCCCATGGCGCTCAGGGCGGAATCCGTGGTGTCGTTGTTCCCAAATGAACCGTCGGTGCCGAGCGAGTTTAGGAATCCGAGTATGGCAACGACCAACAGGATCACTTTTCCGGCCCTAACAAGGAAGGATTTGAGGCGGTGCCAAGTGTGGTACATCACGCCGCTGAAGGTGGGCAGGTGGTAGGGCGGCAGCTCCATCACAAACGAGGAAACCTCGCCTTTGAGAATGGTGTTTTTGAAAAGCAGTCCCGTGAAGACGGCCAACAGGATGCCGATCATGTAGATGCCGAAAATCACGGCACCGCCACTATGCGGGAAGAAGGCGGCGGCAAACAGGGTGTAGACCGGCAAACGCGCGCCGCACGACATGAACGGGTTCATCAGAATCGCCAAAATCCGATCCCGCCGACTTTCGAGTGTGCGCGTGGCGAGGATGCCGGGCACGTTGCAGCCAAAACCGACGAGCATGGGAATAAACGCCTTGCCCGGCAACCCTACGGCGCGCAGGAAACGATCCATCACAAAGGCCGCGCGCGACATGTAGCCGGAGTCTTCGAGGAACGATAGGCAGAGAAAGATGAAGAAAATCGGCGGAATAAAGGTCGAGACGGTCTGGATGCCGCCGCCAATACCTTCCGCCAGAATCGCCACCGCCCACGCCGGAAAATGGAGCGTTTCGAGGAGCGCACCGAACCCATCCACGAAGATGGTGCCGAACAGCCCGTCGAAAAAGTCGATGAACGGCCCGCCGACATTGATGGTGATGGCAAAGACGAGGTACATCACGGCAAAGAAGAAGGGAATGCCGAGCACGCGGTTGAGCGCTAGTTTATCGACGGTGTCGGAAAAGGTTTTGCGCATCTTCCCGCTGCCATCGGTCACATCGAGCGCAAGGCCGTGGATAAAGCCGTAGCGGCCGTCGGCGATGATCATGTCGGCATCTTCGCCAACGATGTGCTCGACCTTTTTAAGCTGCTCTTGCATGTCGGGAAGCAGTGCGGAATCAGCACCGATCACCTCCTGCGCCAGCTCGTCGTTTTCCAACAATTTAACCGCCAGCCAGCGGGCGGATACGTTGCGGCTGAGGGCAACGTCGCCGAGGCTGATCTGCAGGGAGACCAGGATCTTTTCGACATCTTCGGAGTAGGTCACTTCCGTATTGGGCCGCGCCTTGGAGCTTGCCACGGCGGCAATGCTGTCGCGCAGTTCCTCGATTCCTTTTTTGCGCGAGGCCACGATGGGAACGACCGGACAGCCGAGATGTTTCGCCAGATGCTCCACTTCGATGCGGATACCGCGCTGCTTGGCCATGTCCATCATGTTCAGCGCGACCACGACGGGAACGTTCATTTCCAGCAACTGCGTGGTGAGGTAGAGGTTGCGTTCGAGATTGGAGGCATCGAGAATGTTCACCACGACATCCGGTGTGTCGAACAGGATATGCTTGCGCGCCACCTCTTCATCGAGCGAGAGCGCGGAAAAGGAGTAGATGCCGGGCAGGTCGGTCACCTCGACGGTTTTATCGCCGGAGGTGTATTCCCCTTCGATCCGCTCCACCGTGACCCCGGGCCAGTTGCCCACGTGTTGCCTTGCGCCGGTCAGCGCGTTGAAAACCGTCGTTTTCCCGCAGTTGGGATTTCCTGCCAGAGCTATTTTCAGGGCACTCATTTCTTTTCCACCTCCAGCGCATCCGCTTCGTCGCCGCGCAGGGTCAGGCGAAAGCCTTTGAGTTCAATTTCGATGGGGTCGCCCAGCGGAGCCTTGCGCACCACCATGAATTCAGCCCCTTTAACCAGACCCATCCGCAACAGCTTCTGCCGATATGCCCGATCCGCGGTGCTATATCCCTCGACTGTGCCTACATCATTAATTTGCATTTCTTTGAGTTTCATTTTTTCCTCACTAAAATTTTATCCGCCATTCCATGCCCCAGCATCAACCGCGTTCCGCCGACACCGACCAGCATTGCGCCGCACTGCCCGTGCGGCGGCTCCATGACCTCAACTTCAAACCCGATATTCAAACCCAGCCCCACGAGCCGCTGCTTCAGTTGAAAGCCGCCGCGGATGCCGATAATCACGGCAGGGGTGTCGGGGCTGAGGTCGCTGAGTTTGATCGAGGTCATGGAACTACTCCTAAAAAGTTAAAGCACAAGGGCAATCTGCACGGTTGCCACATCGCCGGATTCATCGTTGTCCAGCCCCTCGGCGTGGAGATATTCACCCGAAAAAACCACATGTTCGTTAAATGCATAGGAAACCACAAAGCCCGTCTGCCAGTCGGCGAACTTGTCCGAACCAACGGTCGCATAGAAATCATCGCTTCCTTCGAACTTTACGCCGACCGTCACCTTTTCATGCACCGGCATCGACGCTTCGAGATTATAAGCCGAAGGCAGAAGTCCACTCGCAGAGAGTTTTTCGAGAGCCGCCACGAATTCGGCGTTAAGCGCCACCGGCCCAAGCTGCGCATTCAGGAATACCCCAGCCCCGCCGATGGATTCATAGGCGGCCAAGCCGTTCGCAAAATCCTCGAACCCGTCGGTTTCCAGCAAATCCGACAGCCAATAGGCACCGAAGACTAGGTTTTCAATCGGGGTAAAAGCAACCGATGCAAAACCATCGTCGATCGTGTTGTCGGCCATATCTTCTTCGAAGTCGCCATTGAAGGCACCGGCATTCACATCCACCCAGCTGTTGGCAAAACCCACCAGCGCCGCGCTTTGATTGATCTCCGCCATCTCCAGCGTCAGCGGATCGCTAATGAAGGCGCTCTCGAAGTTGCCGAACGGCAAATACATCTTACCCGCCGTGGCGTAAAACGGAATTCCCTCGGTTGCGCCGAAGGTGATATATCCCTCGTCGAGGTTGTTTTCCTCGGTGTCGTCCTCTTCCCACAGCAGCCCAAGATGCCCCGAGATGCCATCAACCACGTCGGCATCTATCGTCAGTTCAACTGTGGCCAATGTGATGTCGCTCTCGCTCACATCCCCTGATTTTGCGGCAAACCCCTCCAGCTCCATCAGGAAGCCAACATCCAGCTGCTTCCAGAATTCCTGGGGGATGGTTCGGCTCGGCAGCTCGCTCGCCACCGGCCCAGGGTGAGGATGGGTATGGGTTTGGGTTTGGGTTTCAGCAGCGGAAAAGGCTGTTCCAGCCAACATTAGAAACAACGCAAACGAACATGCCAACATATTATATTTCATCTTTTACTATCCTTCAGTCATTCACGCCCACTCGCAGAGCCGGGAATGCTAAAAACAATTCAGATATTTTCTTCAGGCTCAACCTGACAGCATTAGTTTTTCAAACAGCGCATGGAATGATCGACGACATACCGGTATTGCTTGCCGCAATGGATGATGATTTCCTTCTGCCCCTTTTTGAGAATCTTAAAGTCGATGTGCATTTCGCCGTAGCCATCATGCTCGACAAGCATGTTGTACAGCGCATTCAACCGCTTTTTCACCTCTTCGTGACAATCCGACATACCGATACTCCCTGCTAAAAAGTCCGACCAATTTAGACATTATCTAAACTAGGTCAACCCAATTTGGGGATTTTCTTTGGCATGCCTAACATTTAATCCAAAACCCGCCTGCCACAGGGGTTAAAAACGGGGTGCTTAACAGGTGTTTTCCTAACAGAAAGCCGCAAAGATCGCAAAGAAAGCAGGTTCTGTCTTCGCGATCTTTGCGGCCTTCTGTTAAATCCCGACCGTTAATCCCTGACTGAGTACTAGGGTTTTTCAGGGAGCCGGCACTTTTCGCACTGCGGTGCGGCGCGATTCTGCGCCTTGCAAAAATAGCCCTCGGCGTTCTCCCGCCAGCTGGCATTGAAACTGG
>CBDVCB010000137.1:0-5113 GCA_965372395.1 uncultured bacterium | reverse complement strand
GTGAAAAAGTCCCGAATCAGCGCGGCCGGAGAGCGTGGCGCTATGCCGGGGAATCGGCTAGGCCAAACCTATCAAATGCGCGGCGGCCCGGCCCGGCGAGGTCTCGCGCAACAGGCTTTCGCCCACAAGAATGGCGTGCGTGCCAGCCTCTTTCAACCGAACCACGTCCTCCGGGGTCTTGATTCCGCTTTCACTCACGAGCGTACAGCCTGCCGGTGCCATCGCCGCCAACTCAAAGGTGGTATCGAGCGTCGTTGCAAAGGTTTTTAAGTTGCGGTTGTTGATGCCGATGCAATCCGAACCCGCATCGATGGCGCGCCGCATCTCCTCGCGGTCGTGCACCTCCACCAGCGGTTGGAGTTCCATGGTTTGGATTTCCCTTATGAAGAAAGCGAGCTCCTTATCCGAAAGCGCGCCGACAATCAGCAGTACCGCCGAGGCCCCCATGGTTTTCGCGTGGATGATCTGCCACGGGTCGACCACAAACTCCTTATAGAGCATCGGCAACCCGACTGCATTCCGGACACTGGAAAAATCGGCCGCCCCTCCGCCGAAATATTTCTCGTCCATCAGGCACGAGATCGCATGGGCGCCGTTGGCCTCGTAGTCCCGGGCAATTTCAGCAGGGTCGAACGGATCGCGGATCAGGCCCGCCGAAGGCGATTTGCGCTTCACCTCCGCAATCAACCCCATCGGCGCACTGCGCAGCGCGGCCATAAAACCCGGACGTTTCCCAACCCTTGGAAGTTGCGCCTGTAGATGCCCCAGAGGAAGCTCTTCCTTGCGCGCTTCTATTTCAGCTCTCTTATCTGTGATTATCTGATCCAGAATATTCATGGGAATAGTCTTTGTGTTTTCTGCGCTCTTTTGCGGCCAATTAAAACCTGCTGTTCATTCGCAACGCGGCTGGCGCGAAGCCATTCTGGAGGAACGACAGATCACCACGCGTCTACATTACCGGCTCTTCTTTAAATACGCCTCGATAAAGGGGTCGATATTTCCGTCGAGAACGCCCTGGACATTGCCGACCTGCGTGTCGGTCCGGTGATCCTTCACCATCGTGTAGGGCTGCATCACATAGGACCGGATCTGCGAGCCCCAGGCAATTTCGCCTTTATCTCCGTAGAGCTGATCGACCGCCTGGCGCTTCAAGTCCTGCTCGCGCTCGTAGAGGCGCGCCTTGAGCATCTTCATCGCCGCCGCCTTGTTCTTGTGCTGCGAACGCTCGGCCTGGCACTGCACGACCGTGCCCGTCGGCAGGTGGACGATACGGACGGCCGAGTCGGTCGTGTTGACGTGCTGCCCGCCCGCGCCCTGCGCGCGGTAGGTGTCGATCCGCAAATCCGATTCGACGATTTCGATTTCGATATCGTCGTCGATCTCCGGGGTGACATCCGCCGCGACAAAGGAGGTGTGCCTGCGCGACTGCGAGTCGAACGGGCTGATGCGCACCAAACGATGCACCCCGCGCTCGGACTTCAGCAAGCCGTAGGCATACGGCCCGGAGATCAAGAGCGACACGCTCTTGATTCCGGCTTCGTCGCCTGCTTGGTAGTCCATGACCTGCACCTTGAACTCCTTGCGCTCGGCATAGCGCGTAAACATCCGGTAAAGCATGTCCGCCCAGTCGCAGCTCTCCGTCCCCCCCGCGCCCGCATGCAGCGTCAGGTATGCGCCGTTGCCGTCGAATTCCTCCCCCAGCAGCGATTGCATTTCCAACGACTGGAAACTGCTCGCCACCTTTTCCAGCTCGGAGGTCGCCTCCGTCAGCGCTTCCTCCTCGCCCGCCTCCGCCAGCTCCAGCATCACCTCCGCATCGTCGAGTCCGGCGGTGATCGCGTCGAATGGATCGAGCACCAGCTTAAGCTGTTTCGACGAGGCAATATTCGCCTGCGCCTTGTTCTGGTCGTTCCAGAATTCCGGCTCGACGGCTTCGGTTTCCAAAATTTGGAGCGCCGCGCGCTTCGCGTCTATTTCCAGATAGCCCTGCATCTCCGCCAGTTGTTCGCGGAAGGTCTCCATTTTGGCTTTCAGTTCGTCGTGCATAGTTTTCCTAAAGGGTTAGAGCCCGGAAATATAGCCCAAGGCAACGGAATCACCAAACCCCGCCTTGCAAAAAAGTAGCTTGCGGAATCAGGAAAGCGGGATCGTCGATCCCGCCTGCATCCTGCGCTAGCGTTTTTTCCATCCCTTGAAGCGGAGGGCGAAGGCGACGGTGGCAGCGGCGAGGAGGGAGAACTTGGCGAAGGCGTCGGGGTGGCGGGTGTAGAAGGTTTCCTCGAGGCCGACGGGCCGCGGATAGATGTCGGCGGTGGTGAAGCCTTTGACCCGGGGGTCGAGGCGGCGCGTCACATTGCCGTAGGCGTCGATGGCGCAGGTGACGCCGGTGTTGCAGCAGCGCGCCATGGGGATGCGGTTTTCGACACAGCGGAAGACGGCGTGGGCGAGGTGCTGCTCGGACTGCGCGGAGGGGTCGAACCACCCGTCGTTGGTTTGGTTGACGAGCCAGCGCGCGCCGTTGCGCACGGCTTTGACGGAGAGGGGTGCGACGATATCCTCGAAGCAGATGAGCACGGAGAACGAGGCTTTGCCCCGGAGCGGGAGAAGCGTGCTTTCGGTGCCGCCGCGGAGGTCGATATCAACGGGCGTGAACTTTCCCATCAAGCCAGGAAAGGGCACATACTCGCCGAAGGGCACCAGGTGCTGCTTGTCGTATTTGGCAATCATGGTTCCGTTGGTTCCGTAGAGCAGCGAGCTGTTGAAGTAGGTGCGGACAGACTCCGACAACTCAACATCCATCGCCCCAACGAGCAACGGGACCCCCCGCCCCACAGCGCGCTTGACGAGGGCCTGGCCCGGGCGGCTGACGCGGATGAAATCGGGGATTGCGGTTTCCGGCCAGATGACGAGGTCGAGACCGCCGAGCCGGGTGGCGGCTTCGGTGAGCTCTTCGAGGCGGGTGCGGATTTCCTGGTCCTTTTCCCGGTCCCACTTTTCGGTCTGCGCGACGTTGGGCTGGATGAGTGCGACATGGACGGGTTGCCGCAAGACGGGTTTATTGAAGAGCGTGTTGAGGCCATAGGAGGCCGCGAGGGCGGTCGGCAGCAGGCCCAGCATCAGTTCGACGTGGGCACGGTATTTCCTGGAGCGCACCCCTTGGACATATTGGTTCAGCGTGATGAACAACGCGGCGTTCATCCAGACAATGCAGGCCGACACCATATAGACCCCGCCCCATGCCGCAATCTGGATGAGAGCCGGGCTGGAATATTGGCTGACGCCGAGCGGATTCCACGGGAACCCGGTGAACAGAAAGCCGCGCAGGTATTCCGATGCCACCCAGACCATCGAGAAGGAAAACATGATCCGGAGGTTCTTCCTCCAGGAACCCATGCCCCATCGCCGCACACAAACCGAAAGGGTAACCGCCGCCGGGATGAAGTAGAGCGCGCAGTAGAGCGCGAGCACCGCATACCCCAGCAACGCACTGGCTTTGAGCGCCGCCCCTTCCACCCGGCCGGTCAGGTTGCGCAGCCAGAACAACGAGATCATGAAAAAGACAAAGCCCGCCAGCAGCCCGAGCAGCGCGGCTTTCTTTCCGGAGACCCGCTGCGCCGCAAACATGAGCGGAACCAGACCGATATAGGCCAGCGACGAGTTTGAAAATCCGGGGAAACTCAGCGCGAGCAGAATACCGGAAAGGATGCTTCCAAGAATTGGAAGAACGGAGGGGTGGAATAGTGGAGGGGTGGATTTTTCAAGGGACGGGGCACCCTTTTCCATATCGGCTTTCCGGGTTTTCTTTTTCAACAATCCAGCCATCTATTCATCCAAGGTTCACAGATCCAGATTAAGCAACGACGGGGTCGTCTTCCAGGAACGCGCCGCGGCCTGTTGCCTGAAAAGGTCGGCCATGTACCCGAGCAGGTCGTCTGCGGCGGTGAGGGTTTGCATTTTCGCTCCTCCCTCTTCGACGTTCAGCACAGCGAGGTTCTTCAATCCAAGAATCCCCTCGCCGTCCGTTGCATCCCAGAAGACGAACATTTTTTCAAGGAGCGTGCGGAGGGTCCGGTAGAGCATCATCTCGTGCCGCTCCGCATCGGTGAGAACGAGCCGGCCAAAGTCGAGCGTCCACATGCGGTCGAGCTGCGCGCCGGCCCAGTCGGCCGGGCGGATGATGCCGAGCGAAAAGTAGGGAAGCAGCTGCGGGAAGTGGTGCAGCTCGGAAAGGATCTCCAGCCAGCGGGACACATGGCGGCGATGGGGTTCCATCGATTCCAACACATGCGTGGCGGCGGCGCGGTCGCCCACCGCGCAAAATGCGCGGGCAACTAGCAGGTTAAGGTCGCGCGACTGCAACCCTCCGGGGTGGAACTTTTGGCAATACATGGAAAGGCTCGCAACCAGATTGTCGGCCACCGTGCCAGCCGGGATGCCCAAGGTTTGGAATACGTCCCGCACGTGTGCGGACCACGCCTCTTGACGGGAGTCCACGGATGGAAAAGAGGTTCGCTTCATTCGCGCCCGATGAGGCGCTCGACCTCGTTCATGAACTGGCCGGCATCGCGGAAGCGACGGTAGACGGAGGCATAGCGGATGTAGGCCACTTCATCGAGCTTCTCAAGCGCAACCATGACCTTCTTGCCCAGCGCCATGCTCGGAATTTCCTTTTCATATTCCGACTCGGCCTCCATCAGGATGGTATCGGCAATGCGCTCGATTTGCTCTACGCTGATATGCCGTTTGCGGCAGGCAATCTGGAGACTCTTGATGAGCTTGTCCCGGCTCAACTCCTCCCGGCGCTCGTCGCGCTTGGTTACCTGAAGCTGGGCGCGCTGGATCTCTTCGTAGGTGGTGAAGCGGTGGCCGCAGTCGACACAGACCCGCCGACGGCGGATGGAGTCGCCGTTGCGGACTTCGCGACTATCGATTACACGGTTTTCTCTGCCTTCACATTTCGGACATTTCATGCGGAGCCCCTCCTTCCCTACGGAAGGCGAGAAGATAGCCTACGATGGCAAACCCGGACAACAAAAAACGCCCCGTACCTGCGGGGCGTTTTTGTCTTCAGCCAAGGCCGTCTTTACTTCTTCTTCGCGGCTTTCTTCTTGGC
>CBDVCB010000136.1:0-5194 GCA_965372395.1 uncultured bacterium | reverse complement strand
CGGTAGATCAGCGTGCGGGTCTTGCCAGTTCCGGCGGCGGCGATCACCAACGCCGGGCCGTCGGGGGCGGTGACAGCGGCATACTGCTCTTCGTTGAGTTCGTCCTTGAAATTCATGCGCGGAAATCTGCCAGAATGTAGACGATGCTTCCAGCTTCGTTACGCACGAATGGTGTTCCGCCGTTCCGCTCCGTCGCAACGAAGCTGGCGCGAAGCCATTCTGGAGGAACGACAGATCACCATCGTCTACACTGGGGCGCATCTACGACTTGTCGGCAAACTCGCGCAGCATGATGCGGTCGAGGGTGATGTTTGCCGCGGAGAGGATCTCTTCCATGGTGCGGTCCTTCTCGAGGCCGAGTTCTTCGGGGGAGGCGCCGTTGGTGATGAGGAGATCGTAGATGTTCTTGGCGGTAATGTTTTCGGGGGCTTGCAACAGGGCGTAGCGGGTTTCCCCCTCAGTTCCAACGGAACCGAGCAGGTGGGCGCTTTCGAGCACCCGGACCACCTCGTTCATGAGACGAACCGGTATGTTTTTTTCGCGCGCATAGGCCTTGGTGTCGAGCGAGGTTTCCGAACCTTGGAAGACGCGGACGGCCTCCTGCATGGTGGAGAAGGCGACCCAGAGCTTGGAGACCATGTTGGCGCGGGCGGAGGCGCGCTCCTGCGCATAGGTGTCGCGGTTCTGGATGGCAAACGCGAACTCGGCCCCGAAGAGCAGGATAACCCAGTTGAGATGCAGCCAAAAGAGAAAGATCGGGATGGAGGCAAAGGAGCCGTAGATGGCGTATTTCTGGAACAGGGTGGTGCTGAATTTCAGCACAATTGCCTGCACCACGATGATGAGCAGGGCGCTGGAAAGTCCGCCCGATACCGCCGCTTTGAAGCCCACCTTTGTGTTGGGCAAAAACATAAAGACCGCCACAAAAGCCAGTGCCAAAATCAGTACGGGAGCCAATTGAATAAACCAAGAGACCAGCGTTCCCATCCATGCAACCTGTCCGGCAAAGGCCTGGATGGCCGCCGAACCGGTGTTGGCCACCAGCATCAGGGCCGGAGCAATCACAATCACCAAAAGATAGTTCCGGATTTTATCGCCCACCGCGCGAGAGGCCTGCACGCCCCAGATCTGATTGAAGGATTCCTCTATCCCACTGAGGAGCTTAAAGATAATGACCAGAAAAACAATACCCCCCACCGAGCCGAGCGCCGCCGGATTGATCCCCCCGACAATTTCCAGCACGTTATGGATAAATGTTTGAATCTGTTCCGGCATCTCCGCCGAAAACTTGAGGACCGATTCCGCCGCCGCCGTAAACCCAATCGCCTTGCCGACCGAAAAGACCACCACGAGAAAGGGCACCATCGCCATCAGGGTGGAATAGGTAAGTGCCGAGGCGTGGAGGTGGCATTTGTCTTCCTTGGCCCCCTTGATCACGAGATGGGTGACACGCAAGGCCTCGACCCCGAAAGAATGCAGCTTGGTATCGTGCACCAAGTCGATCCGCCAAAGGTCGTGCTGGAGAAAGTCGATAAACTTTTTAACCTGATCGATTACTTTTCCTGCCATGGTCTCTCCCTCTGCGAATTCATCTAATGCAGGAACTCTAAGCACGAAGCCGCTTGTTGCAAAGGCAAATCCACCCGCTAGAAGCTAACGGATACGCCCGCGTAGGGGCCATTGAGCATGTGCCCCACCCCTTGCATCCAGAGCCAGCGATAGCCGCCGCGCAACTGCACGTAGCGAAGGCCAAGACTGGCGGAAAAATCGTAGTCGCCGATGACGCGGTCGTTCCATCGATACCAGGCGGGGCGGAACTCTACCCCAAACCAATCCGTTGGATAGAGTTTAACCGGCATCGTGAGCGCCCAACTCGAACTTTCTTCGTTGGCGATCTGTTGCGCCGCACCTGCTCCCAAACCGACCTCCCACGATCCGTTTAAAAAATTCTCATGATGCAATGCCCCTCCAAAACGCAACATGCCGTAGTACTGGTTGAGGGTCAGTTCATCGCTCGGGTCGCTTTCCGTATAAAGCGTGTGCCGCCCGTAAAAGGCCAACAACTTGTAGCCTGCCTCGACCCGGAGATCCTGGGCATCGAGATTCGAGTTGATGTATTGCCAATTATAGTCGGCCCGGACATAGGGCTTTGTCAATGTGCCCAAGCCATGCCCGGAGAACAGACCGCTTCCGCCATCCGCCCAGCCCTCGTCATCGTACGCATCCGACGCCAAAGGTGCGGCATCGCTGTTCCGCGATTGGAACGGAGCCGTTACCAACCAAATAAGGAAGTCTCCCGCAAAGTTGCTCCCGCTATTGGACGAGGGATACGTACCCGACCCGAAGGAGGAACTTGAAGACGAGTCGGAACTTTGCGACTGCACTTCCGAACTCGACGAAGAGCTGGGCTTCTTTTTACTTTTCTCTTCAAGATCATCCAGCTGACCGCCCATGGCCTGCAACACAAACAAACCCAAAACCACGATGATGCCAACCCTGCGCATCCTACCCTTTCAGCACCGCGCCGTTGCTGGCGTTGGTGGCCATTTTGGCGTAGCGCGAAAGCCAGCCGGTGGTGAAGCGCGGCGCGGGCTCCGTCCACGCCTTCCGACGTTCGGAAAGTTCCTCGTCGGAGAGTTGCACGGCCAACTTGTTGTTCGGGATGTCGATCTCGATGATGTCGCCCTCGCGGATCAATCCAATCGGCCCGCCCTCGGCGGCTTCCGGTGAAATGTGGCCGATGCACGCGCCGTGCGTTCCGCCGCTGAAGCGGCCATCGGTAATCAACGCTACGCTATCGCCCAGCCCCTGCCCCATGATGTACGAGGTTGGCGCGAGCATTTCCTGCATGCCGGGTCCGCCCTTCGGGCCTTCGTAGCGGATGACGACCACGTCGCCCGCCTTGACCTTGTCGGCCAGAATGCCTTCGCAGGCTTCCTCCTGCGATTCAAAGATCACGGCCGGGCCGGTGTGGACGAGCATCTTCGGATCGACGCCTGCGCTCTTCACCACGCAGCCGCCTTCGGCCAGATTGCCCCACAAAATAGAGAGCCCGCCGGTTTCGCTGTAGGCGTTTTCAATCTTTCGGATGCACTCTTCGTCCTTGCTTTTCGCCCCGGCAATGTTTTCACCGAGCGTCTTGCCGGTCACGGTGATGCAGTCGAGATTCAACAGACCCTCTTTTTTGGCGATCTCGCCGAGGATGCCGCTAATGCCGCCCGCCGCGTCGACGTCTTCGATATGGTAGTTTGACGACGGCGACACTTTGCAGATGTTCGGGCATTTCTTGGAGACGGCGTTGATGCGGCCGAGGTCATAGTCGACCCCCGCCTCGTTGGCGATCGCCAGCGTATGCAGGACGGTGTTGGTGCTGCCACCCATCGCCATATCGAGTGCGAAGGCGTTGTCGAGCGACTCCTGCGTGACGATGTCGCGCGGCAGCGGCCCGTCTGCCTTCGCCATTTCGACGGCGCGCCTGGCCGCCTCTTTCCACAGCTCGTGGCGGCGCGGGTCGAGCGCGAGGAGGGTTCCATTGCCCGGAAGCGCGAGGCCGATCGCCTCGCACAGGCAGTTCATCGAATTGGCCGTAAACATGCCGGAGCAGGAGCCTTGGCTTGGGCAGCCCTTGCATTCGAGTTCTTCGAGTTCCTCGTCGGAAATCTTGCCCTGCTTATGTTCGGCAACCCCTTCGAAGACACTAATTAAATCAACGACTTTTCCGTCCTTCGTCTTGCCCGCCTTCATCGGGCCGCCGCTGGCGAAGATGGTCGGGATATTGACGCGCATGGCGCCCATGATCATGCCCGGCACAATCTTGTCGCAGTTCGGAATGCAGATCATCGCGTCAAACGCGTGGGCGCCGATCATCGTTTCGACCGAGTCGGCAATCAGCTCGCGACTGGGCAGGGAATACTTCATGCCCGCGTGGCCCATGGCGATGCCGTCGCAGACGCCGATCATGTTGAATTCGATCGGGGTGCCGCCCGCTTCGCGCACGGCCTCCTTGACGAGCTTGCCTACCTGGTCGAGATGCACGTGTCCCGGAATCACTTCGTTGAACGAGTTGCAGATGGCGATGAATGGTTTTTCGATGTCTTCCGATGTCATGCCCGTCGCCCGCATCAAGCTACGGTGCGGTGCCCGTTCCAGTCCCTTTTTCGTTCTATCGCTGCGCATGGGGGTATCCTCTCTTTAAACGGCTTAAACAATAGCGGCATCCTACCAAAGCCGCCCACGAAGTAAATAGTGGCCCGACACAATAACCATCCCGAAACGGGAGATGATCTTTCGGGATTTACAGCGTGTATGTCCGCGGCGTTTTAATCTATAATCCCGCGCTATGAGAACCGAAACATCCGCCATCCTGTTAATCTCGTGCCCCGACCAGCAGGGCATCGTCTGCGCCGTAACGGATTTTCTGCTGCGCCACAAAGGCAATGTTATTGATCTCGAACAGCACACGGACACCGAAGAAGCCGCGTTTTTTATGCGCGTGGAGTGGGAACTTGACGGATTCACCCTGCCCCGCGATCAGATCGGCGAAAAGTTTAGCCCGATCGCGGAGCGCCATCAGATGAAATATGAACTCCATTTCTCAGACTACCGCCCACGTATCGCGATTTTTGTTTCCAAGTTTTCCCACTGCATCCACGATCTGCTGGCCCGTTGGCACGCCGACGAATACAATGCCGACATCCCGCTCATCGTCAGCAACCATCCCGACCTGGAGCCGCTGGCAAAACTGTACGGCATTGACTACGCAATGATCGAAATCAACAGGAACAACAAAGCGGAACAGGAGGCCAAAACGCTCAGCCTACTGCGAGAGCATCGTATCGACCTGATTGTACTGGCGCGCTACATGCAGATTCTCTCGGATGATTTCTGCGCCAACTTCCCGAACCGGATCATCAACATCCACCACTCCTTCCTGCCCGCCTTTGTCGGCGCCAAGCCCTACCACTCGGCTCATCGGCGCGGCGTGAAAATTGTCGGCGCCACCAGCCACTATGTAACCAGCAGCCTCGATGAAGGGCCGATCATTGAGCAGGAAGTCATGCGGGTCTCGCACAAGGATTCGGTGGAGAGCCTCATCCGCAAGGGCCGCGACCTCGAAAAAGTGGTTCTCGCGCGAGCCGTCTGGGCGCATCTGCAAAACAAGGTGCTGGTCTATAAAAACCGCACGGTCGTTTTC
>CBDVCB010000135.1:0-5229 GCA_965372395.1 uncultured bacterium | reverse complement strand
TCGGTTGCGACCCGTTCCCTGGTGGCTTCGATTTCGTTCTGCCAGGTGTTTCGAATGTTGGAAAAGGTGCGGGCCAATGCCGCGCCGTCTTCGGCCTCGAAGGTCCAGGCTTCCGGCAGGATGTCGCGCATGCCGTCGCGGCGGCTGCCGAGCACGGGGATGCCGCGGGCGAGTGCTTCGAGCATCACGAGCGGAACACCTTCGAAGCGCGACGGGAGCATGAGGAAGTCGATCTGGTTGTAGAAGGCTTCGGCGTCGGTCTGCCAAGGCAGGAGGGTAATGTTTTCTTTTCCTGCAACCATTGCGCGCAACTTGTCCGCATCGGGGCCATCGCCGGCAATGAGCAGGTGGCAATCCGTAAACGCTTCGGGGAAGCCAAGAAAGGTGCGCACCATGAAGTCCTGTTGCTTTTGATTGAATTCGATGCGGCCCAAGAGGCCGAGAGTGAGCCGTGAGCCGTGAGTCGTGATTTTCGATGCAGGGGGCATGGGGATGCCGTTGGGAACGATGTCGATCGGAACGGTGGTGCCGCGTTCGCGCAGGATGTTCTTCATGCTTTCGCTAATAACGATGTAGCGGATGGGCTGGTTGAGCAGGGATTGGTTGATGCGGTCGCGCAGCGCCCCGAGCTTGGCGCCCATTTGTTGCAGGGTATGGGGGAGGGCCAGATAGCTGATGCATTCGATGCCGGCCTTGCGCGCGGCGGCCACGCCTCGCGCGGACTGGGCGATGTCGCCTTGGATGCAGAGCACGAGGTCGGGATCGAGCGATTTTAGCTGTTGGGAGGTGCAGGGGGCTTTCAGCACGTTGAGGCTCGCCAGTCTTTCCGCCAGTTGGTGGTTGGCGGGATTGATCATGCACACGACTTCCAGCAGGGGGTCGGCGGCGAGCGCCGCGATCCCGTGGCAGGCCATTGCTTGGTGGCCGCCAAAGTCGGGGTTGTCGTCGTACACCAGAATTTTCATGAAGCGCTAAACTCCCTAAAGAAATATTTCAAGCTCAAGACATATTCTCCATGATAAGAAAATGCACGCGTAGCATAGATTAAACCGGCACTACGTCAAGTGTGCATCCCTTGCTCTGGCGCGGCTGATACTTCTTTCGATAAAATTGTGTTCAAGGATGCCGTCTTGGTTAATGATGGACTTTGTTTTTTAAGAAGGGGAAGCAAATGGCATTTCATGGAGACAAGAAGGAGGGCACCTGGCTGCTGGCCAATGCCGAGAACCGGTTGAAGAACTGGCTGGTGCCGATGGTGCCGAAGAACGTTGAAACCTATCACCTCACGCTGACGACGGTGCTGTGGTGCGCGCTGATTATCCTCTTTAGTTTTCTCGCGCGCTACAACGTCCACTTTCTCTGGGTCGTTTCGGTGGCCATCTTCGGGCAATACATCACCGACCTGCTGGATGGGGAAATCGGGCGGCGGCGCAACACAGGCTTGATCAAGTGGGGCTACTACATGGACCACTTCCTCGACTATCTCTTCCTCTGTTCGATCCTGATCGGCTATGGCCTGATGGTGGAAGACCACAACAAATATCTGCTCTTCTACATTCTCGCGCTCTTTGGCGCGTTCATGGTCAATTCGTTCCTGTCGTTTGCGGCAACGGGCGCGTTCAAGATTGCCTACATGGGCATCGGCCCGACGGAAGTCCGGCTGATCTTCATCATCGCCAACACGCTCATTATTGTCTTTGCCGACCAGTTTGAAATCGCGCGCGTTTTGCCGATCGTTCTGGCCGGTGCGGCCTTCGCGCTATTCGTGACCGTCTACCAGACGCAGAAGATGCTCTGGAAAATCGACATGGAGAACAAGCGCGATGCTGAAAAATAAACGCCTGCTGCTTATAACGCTGCTACTGATCCTCCTCGTGGTCGTGGTGCTGGGCATGCGCGTCGGCTACCCGCACCACCGGCTGGTCGGATTCATCCTGCTTGCGCTCGGATGGATTCCGCTGGTTGTTTCGTACCGCATCAACCGCCGCCTGCTGCGCGTGCAGAAAGCCATCGTCAAAAAGAAAACCCGTCCCTTCCTTCCGCACGCGGTGGTCGCCCTGCTTTTGCTCGCCGCCTTCTATGCAACGTGGGTGCTTTTCCCCGTCGGAAAAAGCCCGCTGGCCGGCATGGCGCCGGATGCCATCCGCGCCGAGATCGAAGCCGATCTCGGCAACTACCAGATGCTGTGCAAGGCGGCCGACGACATCGTCGGGGGCTTTTCGGAAAGCGGATTGCTGCAACGCACGGTGAATAGCCTGTCGAAAGAGGAACGCGCCGAAATCCGCGCGCTCTGGCGCGACGGCGTAATGGCCTTCCTCGAATTCGACCTGCTCAAGGGGAAATACTGCGGCTTCTACCAGATCGACTATGTCGCCGAACCCGAACTGCATTCCGATGCCTTCCTCCTCGCCTACATGGCCTACGTTGCGCAGTACAACGCCTGCCTCGAAATCTTCTCGCTGCTGGACGGAAACGACTTCATGGAAATCCTGCTCAACGAAGCGGGGGAGGGGATTCCCGAGGACAGCTTCTTCACCATGAAGCATCGGCTCACCAGCCCCAACGTCATGCTGCGCATGAACGCGGGCATGGTCTACTACGAGCTCGTCAAGAAAGACATTACCCTCGACCCCGCCGTTGTGGCCGACTTCGAGCAACGCCGCAAGGCCTTCCTCAAGCGGTTCGGAAGCAACGCCGAAATCCTGGTCGAAAACCCGCTCGATATTTTGGAACGCGCCGCCTTCGAGGCGATGTTCCCGGTTCAAAAAAACATCGCCGTGCAAATGAGCTACATCCGCACCGCCAAGCGCGACTATCTCATCTCCCCCGAAATCCTCGCCGACCACATGGGTCGCCTCCAGCCCGGCGACATCCTCGTCCAGCGCCGCAACTGGCACATGACCAACATCGGCATCCCCGGCTTCTGGCCCCACACCGCGCTCTACACCGGAACCCCCGCCGAGATCGACGCCTACTTCTCCGACCTCGGTTTCAAGCCCATGGAAACCATCAAGGCCCTCTATCCCCAGGCCTTCGCGGCGCTGGAAAAAACGGCCGCCGATGGCTATCCCGTCCGCGTCATCGAAGCCATCCGCCCCGGCGTCGTTTTCCAGTCGCTCGAAACCAGCGCCAAGTGCGACTACCTCGCCGTCGTCCGCCCCAACCTTTCCAAGGCCGAAAAATTCAAGGCGCTGCTCGCCGCCTTTTCGCACCATGGAAAACCCTACGACCTCAACTTTGATTTCGCCACCGACAACGAACTCGTCTGCTCCGAGCTCGTCTACAAATCCTTCAAGGTGGCCGGGCACCTGCCCTTCAAACCCGAGATCGTCAGCGGCCGCTTGCTGCTGCCGCCCAACCAAATGGTCGGGCAGATCATCGAAAATCTCGGCGCCGAAACCGCACCGTTCACCTTTGTCTTCTTCCTCGACGCCCTCGAAAAGAGCGACACCATCGTCGAGCAAAACGCCGCCGCCTTCAAGGCCAGCTGGTCGCGCCCCAAGTGGGACATCATGCAGAAGTAGGGGAAAACAATTTTGGAGTGCGGTGGCAGAAGGATAGGTTTTAATATCCGTTTATCATATATTTCACCCCCAAAAGGATAGTTTTTGGGGTAAAATATATGATAAACGGATATATTTTGGCCTATTCGCCAAGGCCAAAGCGCTGGTATTCCTCGATGGCGTAGCGGTCGGTGCAGCCGGCGACATAGTCGCAGGCGGTGCGCCATAGCCCTTCGGGTTCAAGCCGCGCGCGGGCTTTGCGCCCCATGGTTTCGGGATGCTCGATATAGTGAAGGAACAGCTTGCGCATCATCCCGACCGACTCCTTCGTGGCGTCGGCCACGCCGTGGTGGAAATAGAGGTGTTCGAACATGAAGGCGGTAAAGTGCGAAAGGATTTCCTTCATGCCGGGGCTAAAGTCAATAATGCGCTCGGGGGCGACCATAACGTCGCGGACGGTGGCCGGGTTGTGTTTTTCCAAGGTTTGCAACGAGTGCTCCATCACATCGACCACTTGCAGCTCCAGCAGGTTGCGGATGGTGGCGCGCAGGAACTGGTCTTCGGTAAGGTTGGCATACCGCTCCCGGGTGGCGGCGGCAGCCATGCGCCAGAATTCGGTTTGCTCCAGCTGGGCGAGGGTAACAATTCCGGCCTCGAGGCCGTCGTCGACATCGTGCGCCTGATAGGTCATGTCGTCGGCAATGTCGGCGATCTGCGCTTCCATGGATTGGAACGGCCCGATGGGGTGGCCGTCAAGCTGCGCGTTCTCCACATGGGCCTCGTGCTTGAGCAGTCCGGCGCGCACCTCCCACGTCAGGTTCAGGCCCTGGAAACCGGGGTAGGGCGATTCAACCACCTCGATGCACCGCAGGCTCTGCAGGTTGTGGTCGAACCCGCCATGGTTTTTCATGAGGTGGTCGAGCGCATGTTCGCCGGCATGGCCGAATGGACTGTGGCCAAGGTCGTGCGCCAGACAGATGGATTCGGTCAGGTCCTCGTTGGTCTGGAGGATGCGGGCAAGCGTGCGGCCGACGGCGGCCATCTCCATGGTATGCGTCAGGCGGGTGCGGTAGTGGTCGGCGGTGCCGTTCACGAAGACCTGCGTCTTGTATTCCAGCCGCCGGAAGCATTTGCTGTGCAGGATGCGGTCGCGGTCGCGCGAGAAGCACGAGCGCAGCGGGTGTCCGGCCTCGGGGTAGTGGCGGCCCATGCTCCCGGCGCTGCGGGTGGCGTAGGGGGCGAGGGTGACCACTTCGGCACTCTCCCAATCTTTTCTCGCGTGCTTCATGGGGGTGGATTATAAAGCAGGTAATTCATGAGTTCAAACCGGAGAAGGAAAAATGTACGAAAAAACACTTTCGCGTAAAACGGTTTTCGAGGGGCGCATCCTGAGCGTGGATGTGCTGGAGGTGGAACTCGAAGATGGGCGCAGGTCGGTGCGCGAGATTGTGCAGCACGGCGTGGCGGTGGCACTCGTTCCACAGCTGCCGGATGGACGCTTCATCTTCATCCGCCAGTTTCGCAAGGCGATGGAGCGGGTTTGCTTCGAGGTGGTGGCCGGCAACTGCGATCCCGGCGAGGAACCCGCCGTTTCCGCCGCACGCGAGTTGAAGGAGGAGACCGGCTACGAGGCCGAATCGCTGGAGCTGCTCGGCCCGATCTTCCCCAGCGTTGGCTACTGCACCGAACGCATTGACATCTTTTTCGCCAAGGTCGCGCAGCAGGG
>CBDVCB010000134.1:0-5326 GCA_965372395.1 uncultured bacterium | reverse complement strand
TGCGCGCCATGGCCGCTTGGCTGCTGATCCGTACCGGTGAAAAGAAAAAAGGCTTCCAATGCCTGAAAAACCTACTCGAGGAAAACTCCTGCGCCACACTCTCGGTGCTCAACATTCTCGATTGGCTGGGCGACGAAGCCAAAGAACTGATCCCCACCGTGCAATCCATTAAATGCACCAACTACGAAACGCGCCTGCAGGAATATCTGCTCACCAAGTTTGGTCTCATCTCCCCTGCCCCGGGGAAAAAGGGAGCAAGAAAAAGAAAAGCCCAGCGCGTGACCGACCACCGTGAAAAGACCTAGCCGATGCCGCAGCCCCCGGCGCAGTTGCACCCTTTGCCGTCGTCCTGAACGAACGGGGAGAGCTCGCGCAGGCGATTAATGATGATCGGCATTTTTTCGAGGACATAGTCGATGTCTTCATCGGTGCTGTAGCGGCTGAGACTGAAGCGAATGGAACCATGCAGCATCGCGCGCGGAACATCCATCGCACGCAGCACATGCGAGGGTTCCAGCGAGCCGGAAGCGCAGGCCGACCCGGTCGAGGCGCAGATACCCACATCGTCGAGCATCAGCAGGATGGCTTCGCCTTCGACATATTCAAAACTAATGTTGGTGGTATTGGGCAGCCGGTTGTTCACATCGCCGTTGATGCGCGCGCCCTTGCAGGTCGCAAGGAGCCCCGCCTCCAGCCGGTCGCGCAACTTGCGTTCCTGCGCGGCGTCCTTCTCCATGCGCTGCATCGCCAGTTCGCAGGCTTTGCCAAGCCCCACAATGTACGGCACGTTTTCCGTGCCGGCACGGCGGCCGCGCTCCTGGTGGCCTCCCATGATATGCGGTGTAATCTTGGTGCCTCGTTGGATATACAGCGCGCCAATGCCTTTCGGGGCGTGTAGCTTGTGGCCGGAAATAGAGAGCAGGTCAATCGGTTCATCCTTTGCGGAGATTGGAAGTTTCCCGGCAATCTGGACGGCGTCCGTGTGGAATATCCCGCCGCCTTCCTTGATAATGTTTCCAATTTCCGGAACCGGGAAAATCACACCGGTTTCATTGTTCGCCCACATGATCGATGCCACGGTCTTCTTGCCCGTCATTGAAAGCTCGCGCACCTGGTCGAGATCCAGATTGCCCTGCTCGTCGACCTCCAGCGTCGAAAGCCGAAACCCCTTGTCTTCGAGGTAATGGGCCGGTCCGAGCACGGCGGCATGTTCGACGCGGGTGGTGATGAGATGAGGATGGCCGCCCATGGCATCGACCACGCCGCGGATCGCCATATTGTCGCTCTCCGATCCGCAACTGGTGAAAATGATTTCGTTGGGATGCTCCGCACCGATCAGCGCGGCAACTTGTTCGCGGGCTTCGTCGATGTATTTTTTCACGCCGCCACCGAAGGTGTGCATGCTTGAAGGATTTCCCCAATGCTCGGTAAAAAAGGGCAACATGCTTTCCGTCACCTCGGGAGCAACGGCAGTCGTGGCATTGTTATCGACATAAATTGTTTTTTTCATTTCCTGTCCTCGGAATTTGTTTTGGCAGAAGGCCGTCTAAACGGCTTCCACAACAATGCTATCAGAGACGGCCTCGCGGAGCTGGGTTTCAACGACATCCTTCAGGGTTACGGATGAGACGGGGCAACTGACGCACGCGCCGACAAACTTGACGTATACCCGATCGCCATCGACATCGTGGAGTTCGAGGTCGCCGCCATCGCGCCGCAGGATCGGACGGATTTCGCGATCGATGGTCTCTTCGATAATGCGAATCTTTTGCAGCTGCGTCATCTTTGGCTTTTCTTCAACCTTGGCTTTTTCCTCACCGATGACGCGGTTGATGATCTTCTCGATTTCGGGGATGCACTGACCGCAGCCGCCACCAGCCTTGCAGGCATCGGTGACGCCCTCTGCGGTCGTCAGCTTCTGGTCGCGGACAAATTTTTCAAGCGCCTTATCGGTTACGCCGAAGCAATGGCAAACCACTTCGCCATCGAGCATTTTATTAAGCGTCTTTCCTGTGCGGTAGTTGTAGATGGCCGCTTCAAGGGCTTCGCGCCCCATAACGGAGCAATGCACCTTTTGTTTCGGCAAATCGCCGAGATAGTCGATGATGTCGTTGTTGGTGAGCTGCTCGGCTTCTTCGATGGTTTTTCCAATCAGCATTACCGTGAGGGCGGACGAAGAAGCAATGGCACTGGCGCAGCCGAAGGTCTGGAACTTGGCTTCGGCAATGCGTTTATCGCCGCCCAGTTTAAAGGTCAGCCGCAACGCATCGCCGCAGGCCAGCGAACCGGCCAGTCCGTCCCCGTCGGGATTCTCCACCGCCCCGACGTTGCGCGGATTCCTGAAATGATCGGTTACCTTGTCTGTATATTCCCACATGTAAACTCGCTCCGCTCGTTTAAATCCTAAACTACGACAACTCCAACATGGCCTCAATGGACTTGCGCGCCAGCGAGCAAGTCGGCTCCGGCACAACAATGCGGTACTGCATGTCCTCGAGGGCCCACAGCACCTTTTCCAGATCGATCTTTTTCATGTTCGGGCAGACGGCCCGGTCGCTGACCGAGTAGAATTTCTTGTCCGGGTTTTCATTGCGCAAGCGATACAGCAGCCCCATTTCCGTGGCGACAATGAATTCCGAGGCATCCGACTCCTTGGCAAGCGTGCACATCTGGCCGGTGGAGAGCAGCTCGTCGGCCATCTCGCGAATATTGAGCGGACACTCCGGGTGCGCCATGACGAGGGCGTTCGGGTGTTCTTCCTTTTCACGGAGGATATCCACATCGCGAATGCGCGAATGCGTTGGGCAATACCCGTCCCAAATAATCATTTCGCGTCCGAGTTCCTTTTGCACGTAGTGGCCGAGGTGGGTATCCGGAACAAAAATGATCTCCTTGTCGGACGGAACCGAAGCCACAATCTTAATGGCATTCGACGAGGTGCAGCACAGGTCGCTTTCCGCCTTGATCGCCGCGCTGCTGTTTACATAGGTAATCACCACGGCACCGGGATGCTCGGCTTTCCTGGCGCGGAGCTGGTCGGCGGTGATCATATCGGCCATCGGGCAGCCGGCAAAGGGATCAGGCAGCAGGATTGTTTTTTCCGGACTTAGGATCGCGGCGGTCTCGGCCATGAAATGCACGCCGCAAAACACGATGACCTCCTCGTCGAGTTCAGCAGC
Organism: uncultured bacterium; assembly: GCA_965372395.1. Classification (GTDB taxonomy): domain Bacteria; phylum Verrucomicrobiota; class Kiritimatiellia; order Kiritimatiellales; family Pontiellaceae; genus Pontiella. The sequence continues at coordinate 2,147 of CBDVCB010000134.1, read as the reverse complement.
CTTGCGGCTGAGTTCCAACGAGTCTCCCGTAAAGTCGGCCATGGCCTGCACTTCGTCGGGCTGGTAGTTGTGGGCAATAATGACCGCGCCGCGTTCCCGCTTCAAATCCTGTATTTTCTCTTCAATCGACTTCATGGAACTCCTCTTGAAAACGAGCGCGTATATAAAACAACCCCCCCATCAAAAACAAAACAAAAAGCTAATATTCAGCCCCGAATTTTGCGGCGAAAACGCACCCGCTCCCCTTTCTGGATGCCCATTTTTTGCGTACTTTCCCTGCCCATAATCTGCCCTTATTTATATGATAAACGGATATTTACCCCCTAAAACACCCTCTTAGAGGCTAGTTTATATGATATATGACGTATTGGAGTGAGCGTTTTCGAGGGGTTATCAAGGGTTCCCCCCCCCCCGCCACGTCGCGAAGCAAGTCAGTCCCTCCGCTTACCGGAATTTTCTGAGTTTGGCGACAACGAGCTCGCGGATGCGGGGTTTGTCGTCGGGATAAAGGGAGATGAGCTTTTTGCCCTGCTGCTGGTAGAGCTGCTGTTTTTTCAACATGCCGATTTTATAGTCGGCGGTGTCCATTCCCCAATATTCGATGTAGACGTTGAATTCGGGAAGGTAGAAATCGGGCCGGATGGCGTAGCCGTCGAGGATTCGGAAACGTTCATCGTAGCGGTAGCGGATTCCTTCGGCATCGAGGGCTTCGCAGATGAGCCGCTCTCCGGCGGACTGCACCCAAGTGCCGTCTTTGGCACGGATGTTTTTCTGGAGTTCCACTTTGGTTTCAAAGTTGCGCCGCTCCAGAAAGACCTCGTCGAAGCAATAGTTGCAGAAGGGCCGCTGAAAGGCTTTCTGCGCGCGGACAAATTCGTCCGGCTCTAATTTCACGCCGCACCGCTGGCAGCAGTGAACGGCTTGACTCTCTGCGATCCGGCTCGCCTCTTCGATCAGTTCGATGGCGCGCTTGGCGCAGTTGTTGTTGTATTGCGGTTCTGCGGGGCTGATGGCCATGTCGCGCAAGTCGGACAGCGCAGTCTGCCCGTCGGTTCCATAGGCACTGATGGCCTTGGCGACATATTGCCGGACTTGCGGGAAATGATCCCGAAGCATGGGCTGAAGCGTCCGCACAGCGGCTTGCCCATCGGCCAAGCTGGCGAGTTTTCCGATGGCGGAGGCGGCGAGCTTGCGAACACTGGCGGCGGGAGAGCGCGTTAGTTCGATGAGCTCCGGCAAGGCCTCGGGGTTCCCCGATTTCCCGAGTTCAACCGCGCGTGCCCGGTATTGTTTTTCGAGATCACGATGCATTCGGCTCCTCCGGCAAAAATTTCACAGTAGTTTCCTCCGTTTCCAAAAGTTTCCCCGACGCTACGTCGCGAAGCAAGTCAGTCCCTTTGATGCGTTGCCCCACCCCGCCTGTTTTTTTTCAAACCTCAATCAGATGCTCCTTCTTTTGGCGAAGGTAGGCATCGAATATTTCATTAAGGTCTGCGGCCTCCTTTTGGGACAAGCGCTTGTTTCGACCACATTGCGATGAAACAAAATTGAATAGCATGGCATCGTTGCTCAGGTTGACATCCGAGCCAAAGGCCGACTTGTAATCCACATGCCAGCCGGGAAATACGAGGCAGGTTCCCATCGGTAGCCCAAGCGCGTGGTTCGAATATCCTCCTTTAGCTTCTTCCCCCAAAAAAGAAGCCAGCACAACCATGGCACAAGAACCAAGAAGCTCGTAACGGCACAACTCAGCATTGATTTAGATGGTGAGGGCAATACAAAAAGGATCAGCAGGATCGTTGGACCAGAAACAAACCAAAGAGCAAACGAATCAATTTTGTCGTTTAACCGATCCTGCAATGCGGCACCCGGCGCATTGAGGGGTACTTTCAGGAAAGGCGTCCGTTTCCCTTTCTTCTCCAACAGCATTTTTCGTAGTAGATTCATATCATCCTTTGTTCATTCAGCGGCAAATGTAGACGAACGCTTCCAGCTTCGTTGCGCACGCCAAACACGCCGCTCCAACACAACGAAGCTGGAAGCATCGTCTACATTACTCCTCGTCGGATTCAATATCTTCAGGCTGCCAGTCCCCAGAGTCTATCGATTTGATTCTAGAGCCAAAGACAGCGCGAAATCTTTCTAGC
>CBDVCB010000133.1:0-5387 GCA_965372395.1 uncultured bacterium | reverse complement strand
CCCGCCCATGGATGATCGCATTGAACGCATCAACCGCCGGATACGGGAAATTTGAATCCTCTTCCGCGACCCGTTCGGGATTGCTCATACCATCGACTAAAACTTCTCGGCACATATTTTAAAAGTAGAGCAAGCGTCCCGCTTGCCTGAACGAGCGAGATGCTCATTTTACTTTATACCGAGAAGTTTTAGTCGATGGTTTCACTTCTTCCGTCGCGGATGTGGCTTCGGCTTGGGTTCTGGCAACTCTTTGACGGTCAGCTTCACCAAGTTGCCCATCCATTCCCTATCCTCAAGCTGATCTTCTATAAGAAAATATGGCTTTGCACCTGGGTAGGGAGGAGCTTCAACTATATCTTCGATAAAGGATCGGCCAGCATCGGTCGGTTTCACAAACAATTGGTCGCCGCATACCAGGGCCATTATTTTCCCATCGCAATAAAGTGCATACTCGCCAAACATGGCCTTGTATGTGATCTCGCCTGCATCTTCCATTTGTTCAGCAATGAATTCAACCATGCGCAAACTTGATGCCATTCCAGCTCCTTTCCTATCCCGTGGTCGTTTCCTTGCGGACCTCTTCCTGGACACTGCGGATTTCCTTTTCGAGATCCTCTTTGCCTTTCTTGAACTCGCCGAGGCTCTTGCCTAGCGAACGCGAGAGTTCGGGAAGCTTCTTTGCGCCAAACAGCAACAGGATGATGAAAAGGATCAGCAGCACTTCCGGGCCGCCCTGCATTCCGGGTATTATAGCGATTGCACTCATGGTCTCCTCCTAATATGAAGCCGACATTCCTGCGTCGGGCTGGTACAAAATAAACACCTGGGTCGGCCCGGAGCCCTGCACCGCGCGAATCTCCAACGTTTCGCCTTTCATGGCTGCCAGCAGGCGAAAGGACTTTTTTGCCATTTCGGCCTTGGTGATCTGCCACCCCTCGATTGCCAAAACCTTGTTATATCGGTGAAGAACCGTCTTGAGTCCCATCTTCGTTTTTAAGCCAACCCCAATCAAAGAGCTTTGTGGAATTCGTCCATGCTGGTCGAGTTCCAGACCGTACAGCAATAGGTACTCGGGAAACAGCAGGGCTTCCGGACGCAGCCCCGGTTCCAGAAAGAGCATGACATCCTCTTCCTGGATAACGGCCGGCTTTTCCGATGAAGCACAACCCCAAAGCAAGAGGAGCACCGCGATCTGAAAAATATAAACTGAAAGTCGTCGATCCATAAAACTCTTTTTAGGTTCAATATTCAAGCAAAGCGGCTCCTGTCTACAGCCCTGATGCACCGGCGATCCATTCCGTGTAGGCATCCCACAACGCAGAGCCACCCAGCACCCAAATGATGGCCGCCAGCGCAATGTACGGGCCGAACGGAATTTTGCTCTGCAACTCCTTCTTGCCGGTTGCAATAAAGGTGACTCCAATAATGGAGCCGAGCAACGACGAGACAAAGACGATAAACACGATCGACTCCAAACCGAGAAACGCACCCAGCGCCCCCATTAGTTTGACATCGCCAAAGCCCATCGCATCCTTTTTCAGGATCAACTTGCCAAAGAAACCGACCGACCAGAGCAACCCGAAACCAAAGGCCATGCCGATGAGCGACTGGATCAATCCGGCAAAATGGCCTTCCACGCCATGCAAGGAGGGGATCAGGAAACTAATGATGGGGCCAACGATCATTCCGCCGATGGTGCAGCGGTCGGGAATCCACATCTCATCGATATCCACAAAACTGCCCAATACCAGACCAAACATCAGTACCCAGTAGGCGACGAAACTAAAATCCAACCCACTTTCCACGAGCAACGGATGCTTCAGCCAAACCCAGGCAAACAAGATCGCGGTGAGCAGTTCGATGGAGGGATAGCGTGCGGAGATCGGGGCTTTGCACTCGCGGCATTTTGCGCCTAGCATCAGCCATCCAAAAATCGGAATGTTGTCATACCACTTGATATCGGTCATGCACTTCGGGCAGCGCGACCGCGGTTTCACCACCGATAGCTCGGCGGGTATGCGATAGATGCAAACGTTCAGGAAACTGCCAAGGCAGGCCCCAAACATGAACACGACAAATGTGAAGTACCAATCAATAAACGTCATCCATTACTCCCGTAAACCGCAGCTTCCAATGCTTTACGCATTGCCGGAACCGAAGGTTCAATCCCCGTCCAGATTTCGAAGGCGCGCGCCCCTTGATGCAAAAGCATCCCCAACCCATTGGCAATCTCCGCACCCGCCTCGCGCGCGGTGGTCAGGAACGCGGTTTCCGGATACATGTAGATGAGGTCGAACGCGCGTTGCCCTGCGCGGAACGCCTCCGGCGGCAACAGCGACGGGTCGGCCTTCTTCATTCCCACCGGGGAAGCCTGCACCACCAGGTCGGCCTCGCGGCACAACTCGATCTGCTCCGGTTGTTCCAAGGCTTGAACCACCTCCACCTGAGGGGTCAGTCCTATTATTTCGTCATGTAGCTTTTGAACCCGTTCCGCATCGATATCGGCGAGCACGAGGCGTTTTGCTCCTTGGCTCGCCGCTTGCAACGCACTTGCCCGCCCTGCCCCGCCGCAGCCCAGCACAAAGACCGAGTCCCCTTCGACTGTTTTTCCAAAAGCCTCTTCCAGCGCCTTGAGAAACCCACAACCGTCGGTGTTATGCCCGACCATGCCGTCTTCGGCAAACTCGATGGTATTGGCCGCGCCAAAAAGCTTCGCGCTTTCGTCGAGCTTTTCCAATCCGTGGAAAGCGATCTCCTTGTGCGGCACGGTCAGGTTGACGCCCGCAAAGCCCATCAGCGCCATTGCTGGCAGGACTTCCATCAACCGATCGGGATGAACGTCGAGTGCCAAGTAGATCCCATCGAAGCCCAACTCCCGCATCGATGCATTGTGCATTACCGGCGACAGCGTGTGCCCGATCGGATGCCCCAGCACGGCAAACGGTTTTGTGTGTCCGCTCAGATTCATTTATACATTCTCCGCTATGGTCGCGTGGCACCTATTCAATCCGGCCACAATGGCTTTGACCGCAGCTTGGTCAATGTTGGAGTCGGATCCAACTCCAAAAACAACGCCCATTTCCGGGATATCAAGCGGCACATACGCCATGGCTTTCGCATCCGCTCCTTCCCCGATGGCCTGTTCATGATAGTCGTTGACGCTGAAATCCACCTCCACAATCTGGTTGATGCCGTTCACGAATGCCGAGATCGGGCCGTTGCCGTCGGCTTCAACCATTTTCTCTTCGCCATTAACCTTCACCTTCACTTCGCCGTGGATGAAGGTCGGATCATTATCGTCAGGACGCGGCCAGTAGCCGACCAGCTCGTACGGTCCTTCCGGCGAAACAAACTCGTTCTGGAATACCGCGTGCACTTCGTCCGCACTGATTTCGCGACCGACCGATTCGCTATAGCGTTGGACATGCCGGCCAAGCTCCGGTTGCATCGCCTTCGGGATCTCAATGCCAAAGTCCTGTTCAAGCACCCATGCAATCCCGCCCTTGCCGGACTGCGAGTTGATGCGGATGAGCCGCTCGAACTTGCGGCCGAGGTCGGCCGGATCAATGTGGAGATACGGAATCTTCCAGCCCATGCCAAAGCGTTCGGGTGCCTCGGCAAGTTTGTGCACGCCCTTGTTGATGGCATCTTGGTGCGACCCGGAAAATGCGGTAAAGGCATACGCACCCGCATACGGCTGGCGATAGTAGATCGGCATGCCGGTCAAGCGCTCGACCGTTTCCGCGACATGCGCGAGATCGGAAAAATCCATCCCCGTGTCAATGCCGCGCGAATAGAGGTTGTTGATACAGGTCACGAGGTCGACGTTGCCCGTCCGCTCGCCGTGCCCGAAGAGCGTGCCCTCGACGCGGTCGGCACCCGCCATGAGCGCAAGCTCCGTGGCCGCGACAGCCATGCCTTGGTCGTTGTGCGAATGGAGCGAAACCGTGATGCAATCGCGCCGCGAAAAGTTGCGGCAAAAATATTCGATCATGTCCGCATAATGGTTCGGAGGGCGGCGCTCGACGGTGGCCGGGAGATTCATGATAAGCGGCTTTTCGGGCGTTCCCTTGCCCCATGCATCAAATACCGCTTCACAAATTTCGAGGCCGAATTCGAGATCGGTGTCCGTGAACTCTTCGGGCGAAAATTCATAGCGGATGTCCGACTCCGGCATCGCGTCGGCCAGTTCGCGAATCTGCTTCGTGGCCGCTACCACCGTTTCGACGGTCTGCGCACGGTCCAACCCGAAAACCTGCGCCATGTGGAGTTCCGACGGGGCGATGTAGGCATGCACGATGCCCTGCTTGCAGCCCTTGAATGCCTCCAAGGTTCGTTCGATCAAATGAGGCCGGCACTGCGTAAGCCCCATAATGAAGACATCGTCCGGAATAAGATTCTCCTCGATCAAACGACGGAAGAAATCAAACTCATCCTTACTGGCCGAGGGGAAGCCGACTTCGATGTGCTTGAAGCCGATATCGCAGAGCATCTTGAAATATTCGAGTTTTTGATCCGGATCCATCGGATCAGGCAACGCCTGGTTTCCATCGCGCATATCCACCGAACACCATTGCGGCGAGGTGGTAATGCTCTTGGCAGGCCATTGGCGGTCGGGAAGATCGATCATCTCCGGAATCTTGTATTTTGGCACACTCATTTTTCTCTCTCCTACAAACGGGGTGTAATCTAAACAACCCCGGTTTCGTTATCCATTCCATTTATATAATTTTCTAACCACTAATTTTCACTATTGGCACTAACAATCGGGATCAGGTAATTTTGATTAGAGTCAATTAGTGTGGATTAGTGGTTCATACCCACAAAAAAGCCTCCACAGGTTTCCCGGCGGAGGCTTTCCAAATTGGTTTGTTCAACAAACTACAGGCAGGCCACCTCCACAGGATCATTCCCCGTGAGTAGTAGCAGGCCTAGCAAGTTGTTGAATTCTGTTTTCATAACCATGCGGACCATAGGCCTTGCCCCTCGCATCTGTCAAACCATAATAGGCCCTGTCTCCAATGGCAAAAAGGAGTCCGCCTCCCGAGGAAGGGAAAGCGGACATCCAGGGCTCCGCAATCTGGCACCCGCCGCTTCGGCATTGTGGACGCTAACCCTCCTCCTTCGGGTGGCCTTGGCCCAGCCCACCTTAACCGAAAGTACATCGTCCAAAAGCACGTGTTCCTTGCTACCCGCATTCGCGACCAAGCGTGGATCAAACCAGACGCTCCCATCGAAACCATTGCCGCCGCCTCGCAAAATGGCACCGTCGGCAACGAAACCACTTCCCTGAGAATGTGTATTTCCCCCAAGGCAAGCGACATGTCAGACATCCGCTTTGGGGTATGAACCGAGAACGGTCATGAGCGAGCAGTGCTCTTGCAGTT
>CBDVCB010000132.1:0-5391 GCA_965372395.1 uncultured bacterium | reverse complement strand
TTGGTTTTGAGCACGGCATCGACCCAGTGCAATCCGCGGTTTTCATTCCACTCGGCCATGAATGGTGCCTCGGGCATCAGGAAGGCGGCGGCGAAGCGGTCGGCTTCGCGTTCCTGTTCATCATTAAGGTTGGCAGGTTTTCCGTAGGTTTCCCTGTGCAGGATGAGGTGGGCGAGTTCGTGGGCCATGGAAAAGATCTGTCGTTCGACGGATATGTTTTTCCCGGTATTGATGGCGATGGCGGGGCCGCCGTCGGCCGCGCCGATGGAGAGCCCGAATAGGTTGGAGAGCTTGAAATCGCACAGGAAAAGTTTGATCCCTGCGTTTTCGAGCAGTTCGCAAAAGTCGGGCACGCAATCGCATGCCACGCTTTCTCCAAGCAACGCTTGGCGTACTTTTGCTGCGGCGGTTTCCGGGTTGGTTCCTTTTCTTGCTGGCTTTAGTGCGCTTGCCTTCTTTTGGTTTAGCATGGTTTCCAGCTCGTTGAAGTCGCTCAACCAATTTGCAGATCGAACCACCAACTGGTTGCCTTGTGCGCGCTCCTGTTCGCTCATCTCCCTGTTGGCGCGGTAGCGCAGGGATTGTAGTTTGGGGACTGGAGCCAGCAGATCAAATACCGAGGTGTTCAGCGCCTTTGCCAAGGCTTGAAGGGTTCCTTCCCGGGGTTCGGCGTCGCCTTTTTCCAGATTGCGGTAGGCCACGCGGCTTATGCCGGCGGCATCGGCCACATCCTGTTGGGTCAAGCTGTTGAGCTTGCGCAGTCGCATCAGATTTACAGCTAGTTCATTCATGGGGCTCTCCTTGCTTGGTTAACGATAGGGTGGCATAACTTATCAAAATGTCAACAGAGGGTTTAAATGATAAGTTATGGGCAGGAACGTAGACGATGCTTCCAGCTTCGTTTTGGATGGGTTGGGGGGCTTTGCGTGGACAACGAAGCTGGCCGCGAAGCGATTCTTGAGGAATGAAAGATCACCATCGTCTGCGACAATTTGGTGTGACACGATGGCGCAGGTGTGACGCGAGGTGCGCCATAATCGGGGCGTATGGCACACTTTTACGCACCAAGGCGTGACGGCCAAATTCATAGTTTTTGGAAGTAATTTCCCTGTTTTCAGTGCATTGCGAATTACGCCTCACGCCTCGCGCCCACTGGCACACCTGTTGCTTTAGGGCGATTGTCGATAAGGACACAATTTATTAAACGGAGGAAAAATTATGAGCACAGCAGGATCTAAAGTATTGGGTATCGATCTGGGTACCACGAATTCATGCATGGCCGTCATGGAAGGTGGCGAGCCGACCGTCATTCCAAATGCGGAGGGCGGACGCACCACACCATCGATCGTGGCGTTCACGAAGAGCGGCGAACGTTTGGTGGGAGCCGCGGCGAAGCGCCAGGCGGTGACGAATCCGCAGCACACGGTTTTTTCGATCAAGCGTTTCATGGGTCGCAAGTTCAACGAAGTGAAGCACGAGATTGATCTGGTGCCTTACAACGTGGTCGAAGCGAAAAATGGCGACGTGCAGGTGAAGATCGACGACAAGGTGTATTCACCGCCGGAAATCTCGGCGATGATTCTCCAGAAGATGAAGACGGACGCGGAAGCGTATTTGGGAGAGGCCATCTCTCAGGCGGTCATCACGGTTCCTGCCTATTTCAACGACTCCCAGCGCCAGGCCACCAAGGATGCGGGCAGGATTGCCGGCCTTGAAGTGCTGCGCATCATCAACGAGCCGACGGCGGCGTCGCTGGCTTATGGCCTCGACAAGAAGTCGGAAGAGAAGATTGCGATCTACGACTTGGGCGGCGGAACGTTCGACGTGTCGATCCTCGACATCGGCGACGGCGTGTTCGAAGTGACCGCAACGAGCGGCGACGGCCACCTCGGCGGCGACGACTTCGACCAGAACATTATCGACTGGCTCGTGAGTGAGTTCAAGAAGGAGCAGGGCGTTGATCTTTCGCAGGATCCGATGGTGCTGCAACGTTTGAAGGAAGCGGCGGAAAAAGCGAAGTGTGAACTTTCCAGCTCGCAACAGACCGAGATCAACCTGCCGTTCATCACGGCGGATGCCAGCGGACCGAAGCACTTGAACGTGACGCTGAGCCGCGCCAAGCTGGAAGAGCTGTGCGACGACCTGATCACCAAGGCGATCGACCCGGTGAAGGTGTGCCTGAAGGATTCAGGACTGAAGCCTTCGGAAATCGATGAAGTGATTCTGGTGGGCGGATCCACCCGCATGCCGAAGGTGCAGAATTCCGTGAAGGAAATCTTTGGACAGGAACCGCACAAGGGCGTGAACCCGGACGAAGTGGTTTCCATCGGCGCCTCGATCCAGGGCGGCGTGCTGAAGGGCGAAGTGAAGGATGTGCTGTTGCTGGACGTAACCCCGCTGACGCTGGGGATCGAAACCCTCGGCGGCGTATTTACCCCGCTCATCGAGCGCAACACCACCATCCCGGCCAAGAAGAACGAAATCTTCTCGACGGCGGCGGACAACCAGCCCGCCGTGGATATCCACGTGTTGCAAGGCGAGCGCAAGATGGCGAATGCCAACAAGGATCTGGGCCGCTTCAACCTCGACGGCATTCCGCCGGCGCCGCGCGGCGTTCCGCAGATCGAAGTGACGTTCGACATTGATGCCAACGGCATTGTGAAGGTCAGCGCGAAGGATCTTGGAACCGGCAAGTCGCAGCACATTACCATCACGGGGGCGAGCGGCCTGTCCGACGAAGAGATCGACAAGATGATGAAGGATGCCGAGGCCCACGCGGCGGAGGACGAAAAGCTGCGCGAGAAGATCGACCTGAAAAACCAGGCGGACTCCACCGTCTTCCAGACGGAAAAGTTCCTGAAGGAAAACGAGGACAAGGTTTCCGCCGAGCAGAAGGCCGAAGTCGAAGCCGCGATCGAACCGGTCAAAAAGGCGATCGAGGCGGAAGACTACGAAGCGATGAAAACGACGCTCGAAACGCTGAACGAAAAGATGCAGGCCGCCGCGACTGAAATGTATGCGCAGGCCCAGCCGGGTGCCGAAGGCGCGCCGGACATGGGTATGGGTGCGGATGCCGGGGGCGGCGAACAGCAGGCCTCCGATGTCGAGGAAGCCGACTTCGAAATGGTCGACGAAGACGAAAAGAAGGACTAGGGGATTTTCGATTTTCGAATTTTGAATTTCGATTTGTGGAACTCAGTCGCCGTTGGGCTTTCCTAATGAAGGCTATCGCAGACCCGAAAATCAAAAATCAGCAATCAAAAATCTAAATTTAACAACACAAAAGGAGAGAACCATCAATGAAGATTAAACCATTGGGTGAACGTGTACTGGTTGAGCCGCTGACAGAGGGCGAAGTCAAGAAGGGCGGAATCATCATTCCTGATTCGGCAAAAGAAAAGCCGCAGGAAGGCAAAGTCATTGCCGTAGGCACGGGCAAGATTGACGATAACGGCAAGAAGATTCCGTTCAACGTCAAGAAGGGCGATATCGTGCTGATGCCGAAATACGGCGGAACCGAAGTGAAGGTGGACGGCAAGGAATACCAGATCATGCGCGAAGACGATATCCTCGCAGTGATTGGCTAACTTCTGGAATTGAACCGCGAATAAACACGAATGCACGCGAATCTTTTTAAATTAGTGTCCATTAGCGTTAATTAGCGGTTCCTTAAAACCAATCTATTAAAGGAGATTAAAATTATGGCTAAACAGATTATATTTGATGTAGAAGCCCGCGACGCCATGTTGCGCGGTGTTGAAAAACTGAGCAACGCGGTGAAGGTTACCCTCGGCCCGAAGGGCCGCAACGTGATTCTCGACAAGAGCTTCGGCTCTCCGACGATCACCAAGGACGGGGTGACCGTTGCGAAGGAAATCGAGCTGGAAAACGCGTTCGAAAACATGGGCGCGCAGATGGTGAAGGAAGTCGCTTCCAAGACCTCCGACATTGCCGGAGACGGCACCACCACCGCAACCGTTCTGGCTGAAGCGATTTATCGCGAGGGCCTGAAGAACGTAACTGCGGGCGCCAACCCGATGAGCCTCAAGCGCGGGATCGACAAGGCCGTCGTGACTCTGGTTGCGCAACTTGCGAAACTCAGCAAGAAGGTGAAATCCACCGAGGAAGTTGCCCAGGTCGGAACCATTTCCGCTAATGGAGACGACACCATCGGCACCATTATCGCCGAAGCGATGGACAAGGTCGGCAAGGACGGAACGATCACCGTTGAAGAAGCCAAGTCCATCGATACCTCCCTTGACATCGTTGAAGGGATGCAGTTCGACAAGGGCTACCTTTCCCCGTACTTCGTGACCGATGCGAATGCGATGGAAGCGGCGCTGGAAGATCCGTACATCCTGATCTTCGAAAAGAAGATCTCCAACCTGCAGGACATGCTCCCGCTGTTGCAGAACGTGGCCAAGACCGGCAAGCCGCTGATGATTATCGCGGAAGACATCGAAGGCGAAGCGTTGGCGACCCTCGTGGTCAACAAGCTGCGCGGCACCCTGAATGTTTGCGCCGTGAAAGCCCCTGGGTTCGGTGACCGCCGCAAAGCGATCATGGAAGACCTCGCTGTCCTGACCAATGGCAAGTTCATCACCGAAGACCTCGGCATCAAGCTCGAAAGCGTTACGCTCGACGATCTCGGAACCGCCAAGCGCGTTACCGTGGGCAAGGACGAAACCACCCTCGTTGAAGGCGCAGGCAAACCTTCCGCCATCAAGGCGCGCATCGACCAGATCCGCCGCCAAATCGAGGACACCACCTCCGACTACGACCGTGAAAAACTGCAGGAACGTCTGGCGAAGATCGCTGGCGGGGTTGCGGTAATCAACGTTGGCGCAGCCACCGAAGTCGAAATGAAGGAGAAGAAGGCCCGCGTGGAAGATGCCCTGCATGCCACCCGCGCGGCGGTTGAAGAAGGGATCGTACCGGGCGGCGGCGTTGCATTGCTGCGCATCCAGAAGTCCCTCGACAAAATCGACATCGAAGGCGACGAATCGATCGGTGTTGAGATTATCCGCAAGGCGATCGAAGCCCCGCTCCGCCAGCTGGTGGCCAACGCCGCCGAAGAAGGTGCCATCGTGGTGCAAGCCGTCAAGAAGGGCAAGCAGAACTATGGCTACAACGTGGCGACCGGCGAATATGTCGACATGATCGCCGCCGGAATCATCGATCCGGCGAAGGTGACCCGTTCCGCCCTGCAGAACGCGGCCTCCATCGCAGGACTATTGCTCACCACCGAGTGCATGGTTGCCAACCTTCCTGAAAAGGAAGCCCCGGCCATGCCCGACATGGGTGGAATGGGCGGCGGCATGGGCGGCATGATGTAGCCCAGACCCGTTAGCAGAACAACGAGAGGGGCAGGCTGAAAAGCCTGCCCTTTTT
>CBDVCB010000131.1:0-5422 GCA_965372395.1 uncultured bacterium | reverse complement strand
CCCGGTTTATGATCATAAGGTAGGGGGGATATTGCGCTTTCAGCGCTCCGCTTGGCGGTGTATTCCGTGGTTCATACAATACGAATCAAGTTGATTCCGTATCAATGGCCGGTCGATCCTTCGGATCATCCCTGAACGGTTCAATCCGCATCGGGCCATGACCGGCGCCCAGATCCGCAGGGCTTTTGAGGCACTGGTTGATGAAGGTTTTGGCGGTGGCGATGGCCTCGGGAATATCTTGGCCGAGTGCAAGGGCCGACGCGATCGCCGAAGAGAGGATGCAGCCCGTCCCGTGCGTGGCGCGGGTGTCGATGCGCGGACTCGAAAGCCAGAGCGATTGCCGGCCATCGGTCCAGTAGTCGCGGCATTCGGCTCCGTCCGCGTGCCCCCCCTTGATGAGCACGGAATGGACTCCGGTTTCCAAAATCCGTTCGGCGGCCTCTTCCGGGGATTCGATCTCCCGGCCAATAATGCGTGCAACCTCGGGACGGTTCGGGGTCAGGATTCCAACCATCGGAAAGAGGCCGTGGATCAAAATGTCGAGTGCCCCGGGATCCAAAAGATCCGAACCCGACGTTGATTTCAAAACAGGATCGCAAACGAGGAGGGGCGAAACCTGAAGCTTCGCTAAAAATTGCATCACGACTTTGCAGGATTGGGCGCTTCCCAACATGCCGGTCTTTATCGCCGCAGGCGGAAAGTCGGCTTCCAAGGCCTCGAGCTGTGCTTGCAACATGGCGGCGGAGACGGGTTCCGACGTCTGGACGCCGAGCGTATTCTGCGCGGTCAGCGCGGTGATGGCCGAGCATCCGTGCACACCAAAGGCGTTCATGACCTTGAGATCGGCCTGGATGCCCGCACCACCGCCTGAGTCGGAGCCGGCGATCGTCCAGGCAATGGGGGTGCTAGAGACGGGAACCATTCGAGCCGGTCTCTTCGGGGAAGTGGTAGATTATTTCATCCTTATGAGCATACCCCACCGCGTGGGCCACCCGTTCGACATAGACCGGGTCGGTAAGGAACCGTTGCTGCTTATCCTTCAGTTCCTTTTCAGCGACGATGGCAACCCCGATGCGTTGCTGCAGCGTATCGCGGGTGTTCTGGTAGGTCTGCATTTGCTTCACCTTCGGGGCGAAGGCCAGCACAACACCGACGACCGCCATCACCGCGATGGCCGCGAGTACGATGCGGTTGATCAGGTTCCAGTATTTTTCCGTCTGCTGCATAGGCCGTAAAATATACCCATATCCATCCGTTCAACAAGCCTTTGAAAATAAAAAAAGGCACCCCGAAGTATCGGGGTTTCCAACAGATAGACGGGATTTGCTTTGCAAAAGGATTTCCGGAAGATCAAAGCATCTCGGCGTCGACCACCAGGTTTTCCATGATGTATTCGCGGCGCTCGGGCGTGTTTTTGCCCATGTAGAAGGAGACGACTTCCGAGACGGAGTGGTCGCCTTCGATGGAGACGGGCGTAAGCCGCATGCCGGCGTCGCTGATAAAAGCCTTGAACTCGCCGGGGGAGATTTCCCCGAGCCCCTTGAACCGGGTGATCTCCGCGCCGCGCCCGATTTTGTTGAGTGCCTTTTCGCGTTCGGCCTCGGAATAGCAGTAGATCGTTTGCTTCTTGTTGCGCACGCGGAACAGCGGCGTTTCGAGGATTTTGAGGTGGCCTTCGCGGACGAGCGACTCGAAGAAGCGCAGGAAGAAGGTGATCATCAGGTTGCGGATATGCAGCCCGTCGACGTCGGCGTCGGTGGCGAGGATGACGTTGTTGTAGCGCAGGTTGTCGAGGTTTTCTTCGATGTTGAGGCCGCGCATGAGGTTGTAGATTTCGACGTTCTTGTAGAGCGCATCGCGCTTGAGGTCGCAGACATTGAGCGGTTTGCCCTTGAGGGTGTAGATGGCCTGGTTGTTGGCGTTGCGGCAGCTGACGATCGAGCCGGCGGCGGACTGGCCCTCGGTAATGAAAATCTGCGTGTCGAGGTGCTTTTGCTTTTCGCGGTTGAAGTGGTTCTTGCAGTCCTTCAACTGCGGAATGCGAATGGAGATGGATTTCGAGCGGTCGCGGGCGAGCTTCTTGACGGAGTTGAGTTCCTTGCGCAGCTTTTGCGTCTCCTCGATTTTCCCGATGAGTTTTTTGGCATCCAGCGGGTTGCGGTGCAGCAGGTCGGCGACGATCTGCGAAAGCTTGGCGACGAGGTCGGAGCGGATTTCGGTGTTGCCGAGCTTGTTCTTGGTCTGGCTTTCGAAGACGGGTTCCTTCAGGCGGATGGCGACGGCGCCGAGCACGCCTTCGCGCACGTCGTCGCCGGAAAACTTTTTGTTGGCGAAGTCGTTGATGCCGCGTAGCAGCGCCTCGCGGAAGGCGGAAAGGTGCGTACCGCCGTCGGCGGTGTATTGGCCGTTGACGAAGGAATAGTATTCCTCGGAAAAGCGGTTGGTGTGCGTGAAGGCGACTTCCAGCATTTTGTCCGAATACAGGAGCGGGGTGTAGATCTTTTCGTATTGGCTTTCGTCGCGGATGAGGTCGAGCAGGCCGCCCTTGCAGTGGAACAGTTCGCCGTTGAACTGGATTTTCAGTTTGGCGTTGAGATAGGCGTAGAAGCGCAGGCGCCGCGCCAGATGGTCGGGGTTGAACTGGAACTTCTTGAAGATACCGGGGTCGGGGCAGAAGGCCACGAAGGTCCCGTTGGGCTCGTCGGTCTTGCCTTTTTCCTCGCGCACCAAATTGCCCAGCTCAAACTCCGCCTCAACGAATTTTCCGTCGCGGTGGGAGCGGACGAGGAAGTAGCTTGAAAGCGCGTTGACGGCCTTGGTGCCGACCCCGTTGAGGCCGACGCTGAACTGGAATACGTCGTCGTTGTATTTCGCGCCGGTGTTGATCTTGGAAACGCAGTCCACGACCTTGCCCAGCGGAATGCCGCGGCCATAGTCGCGGATCGTCACCATGTCATCCTCGATCGACACGTCGACCCGCTCGCCGTGTCCCATGATGAATTCGTCGATGCTGTTGTCGATCACCTCTTTGACGAGGATGTAGATTCCATCGTCGTAGTGTGCGCCGCTGCCGGTTCGGCCGATGTACATTCCCGTGCGCAGGCGGATGTGCTCGAGCGACGACAGCGTCTTGATCTTGTCTTCGGTATATTCGTTCTTTTTCGCGGCCATGTGCCTAAAACCCTCTAAAACCACAAGATGTGGATATAACTTCCTTCAAAACCCACAAAATGTAGCAACTCGATCCGCCGCCTTCAAGCGGTTCGCTCCGGTTTTTCGGATTCCGCAGTCACACATAAACTCACGATCGTGAGTTTATGTGTGACTGCGGGGCATTTGGAAACGGGCGGAAGCGCTTTACTATTGGGTGAAAGCCGCCTATCATCACCGCTTCAAAGTAAAGGTGGCGATATGAAGATACGAACAATGCATGTTGCGGGAACCCTCGTTTTGGTTTCCATGTTGGCGGTGTCGGGGTGCAAATCCAAATCGGCAGCGGGGGAGGAGGCAAAGAAGGGCGCGGCCTATGGTGCGCTGGGCGGCGCGGTTTCAGGTTTTTTCTGGGGGCTCTTCAGCGGAAACCCGGTGGAACGGGCGGCTCAGGGTGCCGTGGTGGGCGGCGCAACAGGCGCAACCATGGGGGCGGTGCATGGATCCAGCAAAGATCGCGAACTCAAGGCCGAGTATGGCGAGGTGAACTATAAAGGGCTCATGGCGCTGGTTTCCCGCGATTATCCTGTGGCAAAGGAATATGCCTCCCAAACCGCAAAGGATGAAAATCCCAAGTATCGGCACGCCTCCGCATGGCTTTCCGTTTTGATCGCCACGGAAACCCTGGGCAAGGCCGAGTTGGATCCCTACTATCAAAAGCTGGTGGAGCTGGATTCGGACATTGCCACCATCGAGGATGCGCGGGTCGAAGTGCGTTTGGCCGAGCGCGATCTCAAATCGCTTCGCAAGCAGCTCAATGCCCGGTAGGCCCCGATGGGTTATGGCGCGAAGACGAAAAAAAAGTAGACCCAAGTGGCTGACGATCCTCATCGTCATCGGATTGGTCTGGCTGGTGCAGGAAAGCAGGTTCTATTTCCCTAAGCGTATTCATCCGCCCAAGGGGGTGGTGCCCGTCACCGTCGAAATGAAGACCACTTCATATTGCCATTGTCGGCGCTGCTGCAGCTATAGGTGGATGCTCTTCGTCCCATACCAGAAAACCGGAGCCTTTTCATTCCGCCTTAAGCATGTCGGCATGACTTCATCGGGCGCCATGGTCCGGCCCGGCACCCTTGCGGCCGACACGTCGATCTATCCCTACGGAACCATCATGCATATTCCCGGCTACGGCTACGGGCGCGTCGAGGATACCGGCGGCGCAATCAAGGGGCGTCATATCGACCTCTACCGCCCGAACCACTGGTTCGCCCACCTCTGGGGAGTCCGCATCCGGAAGGTCCAGGTTTGGCTCCCGCCGAAAGCGGAGCGGGGGGAAGTTCCCGATCTCCTGGGCGGAGGATAGAACGGTTATTGTATTGCTTAAACTCCACTAATATTTTATACGGATACCAAGCTACTAATGGAGGTGTGCTATGAACGGTATGATTAAAGGTTTGTTAAGTATTGCGGTGGTGGGATGTGTTTTGGCGGCGTCTGCCCAGTCCAAGTTTCCGCTGAAGGTGGATATCGATGTTTCCACAAAACGAAATACAAAGAACATTGGTGCCGGGAGCAGCGGCGAGGCCAAGGTTGAGAACGTGCAGGTGCGCGTCAAGATTCGCAAAGCCGGTGGGCAACCCTACGAAGATCAGTTAACGGCAGAGCTGTATGTGATTGGCAAGCAGATCCATACCGGCTACTTCGGTATTATCGACGTCGTTAAAAAGGAGTTCAATTTCACCAAGGAAAACAAGAATACCTTCGAGTTCGCGAGTAAAATGTACCCGCTCGGCAGAACCAGCGGTAACATCAACGTCGGTGGAACATACGAAACCTACCTTGTTGTGATCGTCGACAAGGCCGGAAAAATCATTGATACCCGTTCTGGGCGCGTCATCAAAGAGAGGGGCATCGCCTTCATTCGCGAGCTGGGACCGAGAACCCTGTTTGACCGCGACGGCAATGTGATAGGCACGCTTGAAGATCCGGGCAAGGCCTTCAAGAAGGCCGTTCCGGCCGCAGTCAGGAGTGATGATGATGGCCTCTAGCTCCCGGCTCTAGCTAATTGGAAAAGCGACCTCGTTTCGGGGTCGTTTTTTTGTTTTCGGGGAATTTGGGAAACAAATGCCCAAATGCCCCTTGCCTTGGTGCGGGCCATTGCTGTATTTGTTCCGTCCGCTTTCGGCAAACTACGGGCCTGTAGCTCAGTCGGTCAGAGCAGGAGACTCATAATCTCTTGGTCGGGGGTTCAAGTCCCTCCAGGCCCACCATT
>CBDVCB010000130.1:0-5528 GCA_965372395.1 uncultured bacterium | reverse complement strand
CCTCGGCCATGCCGATGTAGGTGGCGGGGCTCATTTCGAGGAGGCGTTGCTTGTCGGCCTCGTCGAGGCCCAAGGTCTGGACAAATTCGCGGATGGTTTCCTTGGTGATTTTATCCTGCCCGCGGGTGAGGTCCTTGAGCTTTTCGTAGGGCTTTTCGATGCCGGCCTTGCGCATGACGGTCTGGATGGGTTCGGCCATGACTTCCCAGGCGTTGTCGAGATCGGCGGCGATCTTACCTTCGTTGAGCTTGAGCTTGCCGAGACCTTTCATGGTGGATTGGTAGGCGATCATGCTGTAGCCGAAACCAACGCCCATGTTGCGCAGGACGGTGGAGTCGGTGAGATCGCGCTGGAGGCGCGAGATGGGTAGCTTGGCGGAGAGATGCCCAAAGAGCGCATTGGCGAGGCCGAGGTTGCCTTCGGAGTTCTCGAAGTCGATGGGGTTGACCTTGTGCGGCATGGTGGAGGAGCCGATTTCGCCTTTCACGGTCTTTTGGCCGAAGTAGGCCATGGAGATGTAGGTCCAGATGTCGCGGTCGAGATCGACGAGGATGGTGTTGAAGCGGCTGATGGCATCGAAGAGTTCGGCCATGTAGTCGTGGGGCTCGATCTGGGTGGTGAAGGGGTTTTGCTTTAGGCCGAGTTGATTTTCGATAATGCCTTTGGCGAGTGCGGGCCAGTCGACGGAGGGATAGGCGGAGAGGTGCGCGTTGTAGTTGCCGACGGCACCATTGAGCTTACCGAGGATTTCGACGGCTTCAGTCTTCTGCTTCTGCCGCGCGAGGCGGTCGGCGAATACGGCGAGCTCCTTGCCGATGGTGGTGGGCGATGCGGTCTGGCCGTGGGTGCGCGCGAGCATCGGAACGCTTTTCCATTCGTTGGAATACACCTTGAGCTGGTCGATGATCTCCTGCTGGTGCGGAAGGAGGGCGGCGAGGCCGTCCTTGAGCATGAGGGCGTGGGAGAGGTTGTTGATATCTTCGGAGGTGCAGGCGAAGTGCAGGAATTCGGAGAGTTCTTCGAGCGTGGTGCCTGCGATCTTATGCTTGAGGTAGTATTCGACGGCCTTGACGTCGTGGTTGGTGGTGCGCTCGATGGTTTTGACCTTTTCGGCCTCCTGCGGCGTGAAGTCGTCGATGATGCCGATCAGAAGATTTTGCTCCTCGGCGAACAGCGCGCGGCATTCGGGGATGCCGTCTTCGGCGCAAAGAGCCATGAGCCAGAGGACTTCGACGCGCACGCGGTTGCGTACGAGGGCGTATTCGGAAAAACATTCGGTGAGTTCGGCGACTTTCGATGCATAGCGCCCGTCGATCGGGCTGATGGCTGTGATCATTTTTTTCTCCTAAAACTAAAAGCGAAGTGGCGAATATAAACAGGCAGGCGAAATTATTAAACCGCTAATGAACACGAATTAGAAAAAAGCTTGTAGTTCCGCCTTTAGGCGGGCCCGTCCGCAGAGCCACCTAAAGGCGGAACTACATGCCTATTCTACGAACCTATTATTCCAGCCCAAGCATCGTGGGCCTTTTGGAGGGCGCGGGCGCGGTGGGAGATCCGGTTTTTTACTTCCGAATCGAGCTCGGCAAAGGTTTCGGTGTAGCCCTCGGGAACGAAGAGCGGGTCGTAGCCGAAACCGTTGGCGCCGCGCAGCTCTTCGATAATTCTTCCGGGGCAGGCGCCTTCCACCGTCTGGACGTTTCCTTCGGGATCAGACAGCGCAATGATGGTACGGAATTGTGCGAAGCGATCGGGTTTCCCGGCAAGCTCGCAGAGCAGCTTTTCGTTGTTGTCGGAATAGGAGCACTGTTCGCCGGCGTAGCGGGCGGAGTAGACGCCGGGCGCACCGCCAAGGGCGGCAACCTCCAAGCCGGAGTCGTCGGCCAGCGCCCAGCAATCCGTGGCTTTTGCAATTTCGACCGCCTTCTTGATGGCATTCGCCTCGAGGGTGTCGCCGTCTTCGATGACATCCGGAATAGCTGGAAAGTCGAAAGCGGAGAGGACTTCCAGGTTTTTGAAGTCGAAGATGGCGCGAATCTCTTCGAGCTTATGGGCGTTGCGGGTTGCGAGTACAAGCTTCATTATCCTTAGCCCTATTAATGGGTTCTTCTGGGAATTTTATGGCAAAAGATGCTCGCACGTAAATTTTCAGACCGGATAACAGGATAGACAGGATCTTAATCCGGTTGATTCAGACTCTTAGATTTGACTTCGGTCGCAACAGAGTTTTGCAACAAAAGCATTCATAAACAGGCGTTTCTCCGTAAGGGGGCTTTGGATTGCCCCGATAGGATCGGCATTAAAAAGCCATCCTGTTGATCCTGTTATCCTGTCAAGAAAACGCATTTCACTATGGAGCGGGATTCCTCCACCATAAAAAACCCAGAAGAACCTATTAATGGAACTTGTTCATCTAGACCACAGTCATGTCGCCACCGACATTACGCCACCCATGCATCATAACTCCATCATATCCTCATCAAATCGAGCCCCCTTGCGTGCTTTTATAAAAACATGCAGTTTTCTTTCATACTTGCTATTCCCTTTGGTCGCCAGAATTTTCCCATCACTTGTCTTCACACAAACCAAATAGCCTTCGTATCTATCCCCCCATGGAGGACTCGGATCATACTCAAATCTCAATTTGTCACCCGTAAGGGTGTACTTATTGTTGTTTTCAGAGGTCAGCGTGAACGTTTCTTTCTTGGTGTCCATCAACATGTACTCTTCATTCATCAAGTCCCATCCGAATACAAAAAAGTATACCGTCAGCTCGCCGGAATAAGGTCGCCTGCTGGTTTTACTAATTTTAACCTCGCAGCGTATAGTCTGTCTTACGTTGTCAATATCACTGCCTACGGTTCCCCGGGCTATATCATCATCCACGGAGATTGTAATCTTAGGTAGTATTTTATTGTTAATGTAGTCTTGATCCGATTTTGATAGTCCAGAAATAGGAACTTTCTTCACTTTCCCGGTGGCACTCTTCAACCAAACTTTCCCCATTGTGTCTCGAACATATTCGGCTTCAATCGTCTGTCCCGATCGGCTCGTCCATGTCCGCATTTCCCCGAATCCCAATGCGACCATTCCAAATAAAACCATACACCCCGCAAGTAACTTCACCTTTACCTCCAATCATTCCCGCAAACTCCACACCCATTCATTCCATAGCAGATCAGAATCCACCCCCTAATCAATAATAGGTTCGAGAAGAAGATCTTCTTGACGCCTTCCCCCTCATCGTATCGGGGAAACGTTGGCCGCATTTTATTTTAGAAATGTATTTTACATTCTCCTTTAACTTATCGCTACTCGCCTTGACGATCAGGACATCCCCGTTGGCATCATAGACAACGACCAGATAGCCCTTGTATTCAACACCGTCGTCACCATGGGACGAATAGCGATACTCCTGCATCTTGAACCTTTCCCCTCTAAACGAGTGCGTTTTGCCGTCCGGAAGTTGAACTCGAAATCGACTCTATCCAACATGACATATTCATCATCGTGACTGTCCTCGCCGATCATAAACAGTGTGGCTTTTAGATCGCCACTATAGGGCATGCGACTCGTCTTGGTCAGGACGATTTCCCCGTGCATCGTCACCGTTGCCCATGAATAACTATTTCGTCTGCGATCCTGTAGTTTTTTGAATTTAATATCGATTTTTGGAGGCAGCTTGGTCTGGAGATACTGCTGGTCCTTGTCCGACAAGCTGGATATGAAGAGCGTATGGTCCTTCCCCTTGCGGTCGCGTAGCACCACTTTGCCCAACACTTCGCACTTGTACTCAGCCTCTAGGACATTTCCTTTTTTATCCTCCCACAACCGCATTTCGGCCAATGTGGCTCCGCAGATAAAAAAACCTAGCAAACAAACAACCCATTTCATAGCAACCTCCAACCCTTCCCCGTCCAAATAAACATTGGAACCCCATGAATTTCCATTTCCACCCTTGCCGCCGATTCGACCCGGCTCCTCCTTGTTTCGTCTTGACCCTTGATCGTGGATTCAGGGTCCTACGGTCCACGCCCTGCATTCCTTTGCCCATTCCCAGCCCCGGCCTTCATCCACAGAAAAGAGTACGGTTCCTAATTTCTGCTGTTGGACAGATGAGCTGCCGAACAAAGCTTAAGTGATCTGGACTCTATGCAAAACCCTGAAAAACATCAACCTATCAGGATAAATATAAATTCCATTCCGGGAATACATGATGAAAACATGACTCCGCCTCGCCGGATCTGCTTCTCCGCCAGCTGATATACGCAAAAAAAGACCTTGGATCCGAAGATCCAAGGTCTAAAAAATAAAACCGGCTACGTGCTACTCTCCCAGGGTCTACCCCCTAGTACCATCGCCGCTGAGGCCCTTCACTTCTGTGTTCGGTATGGGAACAGGTGTTTCCTCCTCGCTATGGTAACCGGAAAATTGTTTAAAATGATAAACAATTGCATAATATTGGAAAAACCGCAAAGCGCATGTACGCCCTATAAATGAAATATTAAAGATCAAGCCTCACGACTAATTAGTACTGGTTAGCTTCATACATCACTGTACTTTCACGCCCAGCCTATCAACGTCCTAGTCTTGAACGAGTCTTTAGATGCACCGAAGTGCAATGGGAAGTCTTATCTTAGAGGGGGCTTGGCACTTAGATGCCTTCAGCGCTTATCCTTTCCGTACGTAGCTACCCAGCGATGCTCCTGGCGGAACAACTGGCACACCAGAGGTACGTTAATCCTGGTCCTCTCGTACTAAGGATTAATCTCTTCAAACTTCCTGCGCCCACGGCGGATAAGGACCAAACTGTCTCACGACGTTCTGAACCCAGCTCGCGTACCGCTTTAATTGGCGAACAGCCAAACCCTTGGGACCTTCTCCAGCCCCAGGATGCGATGAGCCGACATCGAGGTGCCAAACGATTGCGTCGATGTGGACTCTTGGCAATCATCAGCCTGTTATCCCCGGCGTACCTTTTATCCGTTAAGCGATGGCGCTACCACTAGCTACCACCGGATCACTTAGACCTGCTTTCGCACCTGCTCGACTTGTAGGTCTCGCAGTCAAGCACCCTTATACCTATACGCTCTACGCATGATTGCTGACCATGCTGAGGGTACCTTTGTGCTCCTCCGTTACTCTTTGGGAGGAAACCGCCCCAGTCAAACTAACTCTCAGACACTGTTCCACGCCCTGATTCAAGGGTTCGCGGTTAGAATTCCAATATACCGAAACTGGTATTTCACCAATGGCTCCACACCTCCTGACGAAGATGCTTCAAAGCCTCCCAGCTATCCTACATACGAAATACCGAAATCCAATGTCAGATCATAGTAAAGGTGCACGGGGTCTTTCCGTCCTGCCGCGGGTATCCGGCATTTTCACCGGAACTACAACTTCACCGAGATGGTTGTTGAGACAGTGCGAAG
This sequence comes from uncultured bacterium, assembly GCA_965372395.1. Classification (GTDB taxonomy): domain Bacteria; phylum Verrucomicrobiota; class Kiritimatiellia; order Kiritimatiellales; family Pontiellaceae; genus Pontiella. Next base: position 96 of record CBDVCB010000130.1, on the reverse strand, counting down.
ATCGTTACACGATTCGTGCAGGTCGGAACTTACCCGACAAGGAATTTCGCTACCTTAGGACCGTTATAGTTACGGCCGCCGTTTACCGGGGCTTCG
>CBDVCB010000129.1:0-5534 GCA_965372395.1 uncultured bacterium | reverse complement strand
CTTCCTGCTGGCGGATGGCTTCTTCGTGGATGGATTGCATGAGTTGAAGGACGAAGTCTTCGGAGAGGTCGAGGCCGGATCCTTTTTTGATGCGATCCTGGACAATCTCCTGCCAGCGCTTCGGCTGGAGGGTGGAAACGTGCTGCTCGACCTTGAGCTTGCCCATTTCGCGAACAATGTCCATGCGTTGCCCCAGCAGGTCGAGCAGCTGGCTGTCGAGTTCGTCGACATTCTCACGCAGTTCGCTCATGCGGTTGATGAACACGGGGCTGTCGCTCTGTTCGTGCGAGAGTTCGAGGGAGCCAACCATTGAAAGAAACTGGTCGGGGGTGAGTTGCTGCGCGGCGTCGCTAAGGGCGCTGGGCGGATTGGGATGCACCTCGACCATGAGACCATCGAAAAGCAGATCCATCGCTTCCTGCGCAATTCCGGGCACCAGATCGGCTTTCCCGCAGATATGGCTGGGATCGCAGATGAGCGGGATCTCCGGCATGCGACGATTGAGTTCGATGGGCATTTTCCAGTTGGGCGCATTGCGGTAGCGCATTTCGAGTGTGGAGCTAAATCCGCGGTGGATCGCGCCGAGCTTGGTGAGGCCGGCGTTGGCAAGGCGTTCGATGGCACCGATCCACAGGCCGATATCGGCGCTGATGGGATTCTTCACGAGGACGGGGATATCCGTTCCCTTCAATGCATCGGCAATGGCCTGCACGGAAAAGGGATTGGTGGTGGTGCGTGCGCCAACCCAGAGAATATCCATTCCGAATTCGAGGCAGGCTTCGACGTGCGATGGCTCGGCAACCTCGGTGCCGATCTTCAGGCCGGTTTCCATCCGCGCATGATCCATCCACGCAAGACCTTTAAGACCGACGCCCTCGAAGCTTCCGGGCCGCGTGCGCGGCTTCCAAATACCCGCGCGCAGAAAACTGATCCCCTGCCCCGCCAGCGCCTGCGCCGTTTCGAGCACTTGTGCCTGGCTTTCCGCACTGCACGGCCCGGCGGAAAGAAATATCTTGTCGATGGGAAATCCCCATTCCTGGAATTTCGACTTGCCCATGCCTAGCCTCCTGTGCGGCTCAGCTTCGAGAAATCGGAGCCCGTTGGTTCTTGGAATACCTGCAACCCAAATTCGGGGATGGCAGCGAGGATGTGGTCGAAGATGTCGGCCTGAATGGCTTCGTAGTTTGCCCAGACCTTGTCGGAACTAAACACGTAGATTTCGATCGGTAGTCCCTGTGGTGTCGGCTGGAGGTGGCGCACGAGGAACGTCATGCCCGTGTGAATACTGGGATGGCTGCGCAGGTATTCGACGAGATAGGCCCGGAAGATGCCGAGGTTGGTTTGGCGGCGGCCATTGACCACCGTCGCGGAAAGATCAAGGCCGCGCTCTTGGTTGGCGGTATCGATTTCGCTTTGGCGCTTCTCCACATAATCTGTGAGCAACTCCATCTTGCGGAAGTCTTCGAGCATGGTTTCGTCGGCAAAGCGGACAGTGTTCATGTCGATACAGATGCTGCGCTTGATGCGGCGGCCGCCGGACTCGCTCATTCCGCGCCAGTTCTTGAAGGAGTCGGAGATCAGGGAATAGGTCGGGATGGTGCTGATGGTTTTATCCCAGTTGCGCACCTTGACGGTGTTGACGGCGACTTCGATGACATCGCCGTCGGCGCCATATTTCGGCATTTCGATCCAGTCGCCCTCGCGCACCATGTCGTTTGCGCCGAGCTGGATGCCAGCCACAAAGCCAAGGATGGTATCCTTGAAAACCAGCATGGTGACGGCGGTCAACCCCCCCAGCAGGCTAACGAGTTTCCACGGCTCCCTGTCGAGCAGCACCGAAATAATAAAAATGGCCGCCAAAAGATAGTCTACGATGACCAGCGACTGGATCAGCGGAAGAATGGGTTTGCGCTGTTGATTGTCGCTTTGCCGGTAAATCTTCACGATGGTGTTCAGGAAAGCTTCAATGGCGCGGGCACCCGTCAGGATGACCAGTGCAAAAACAAGGCGGTTAATCACCGAAAAGCCTTCCGGCAGGGTCGCGCGGTCGAGGCAGATGAGGATAAACGTCAGGGGAATCAGGCGGAGGAAGCGTTTGAACACACCGGCCTCCATCAAGGCATCGTCCCACTGGTTGGAGGTTTTTTCCGTGAGTCTGTGAATGACCTTTAACAGATAGTTTCGCAACACCCAGTAGACCAGATAAGCTCCCAGAACAATCAGGACCATGAAGGCGACCAGTGCCAGCTCATCCGCCAGCTGCTCGGCCAAGCCAAGCGAGACCAGAGAATTTTCTATTTTCGTTATCAGCATGGTTGGATCCTCTCGGTAAAAACGCATACCATACGCGGCCCGAAGCGGGCTTTACAGCATCTTTGAAAAGTTTATCCGCACGACTCGACCACCAGTTCGCCACTGGAGAGATCCAGAATGGCGCAGGTGTTCGGAGCCCCGCGCCCGGCAGTACCGGGATTGACGCAGCGCGTGGTTCCGACGACATGGTCGTGAACTTCGTGGGAGTGGCCGGAAAAGACGAAGCCATAGCCGCCGGAGGAAATGGTCTGATGGAAACGTCGCCGGTCGTCGCTGTGCAACAGGGCCATTTTGCACCCGTCCAACTCAATTTCACCAAACCGCCCGAGCAACTGCACCCCGATGTTGGAAGGAAAAAACTTCCAGTCGCTGGAATGGATATCGACGTTGCCCAGCACGGCATAGACCGGCACGTCCAAAGGGTGGAAAACCGCGGCCAGTTCGGCGAGCACATCGGAACCGCCAATGTCGCCGCAGTGCAGTACGGCCCCCACTCCGGCGGCTTCGAATATGCGCGCCGCTTTCGTCGTTGCGGGAATGTTTCCGTGCGTATCGGATAGGATTCCTATTTTCATGGAATCTGGTTTTACCGGAGATCCCTGATGCCGCAAAGGAAGTTCCACCAAATTTAGTGTCGATTCCCAAGAACGGGTGGTTTAATTTTCGCGAACGTTTTTATTGAGGAGCGAATCATGATCAATGCGAAAATTGTTGGTGCGGGCGGATATGGCGGCGTGGGGATCACGGAGCTGCTGCTGCGGCATCCGGAAACGGAGATTGGCTGCCTGGTGAGCCTGTCAGATACCGGGCGGAAGATGAGCGATGTCTTCCCCCATCTGCGAGGCTTCTGCGACGAGGTGATTGTTTCGCCGGACGACCCTAAAACAAAGGAAGCCTACGACGTGGTTTTCTTTTCGACCCCCGATGGCGTCGGCATGCAAACCGCTGGCGAGGAATTGGAGCGCGGCGCAAAGGTAATCGACTATAGCGGCGACTTCCGGTTCAGCACACCAGAGCAGTATGCAGAGTATGCCGACTTCATTGGCCTCGACCCCATCCATAAAGCCCCGGCGTTGCTGACGGAAACCGTCTACGGCCTCCCGGAGCTGCACGAAATTGGCGATTCCCAGATGCTGGTCGGAAACCCCGGCTGCTTTGCGGTGAGTTGCATCCTAGGGCTGGCACCGGCGGTTGCCGCCGGAATCATTGATCTGAAGAGTATTATATGCGACTGCAAAACCGGCGTCTCCGGCGCGGGAAAAAAGCCCAGCGCCGCATTCCACTATCCCAACCGCTACGACAACATGAATGCCTACAAACTTGCGGGGCACCAGCATGTGGTCGAGGTGGAACAAGAACTAGGGGCGCTGTGCGACGAGGATGTGCAAATCACCTTTACAGCCCAAGTGGTTCCGGTCTGCCGGGGAATCATGTCGAGCCTCTACGCCACCCTCGAGGGCCAAACGGCAGACGAGGTGGCTGAAATCTATCGCGAATTCAATAAAAACAACCCCTTTGTGCGTGTGCAGGATGCATCCACACCGGCCAGTATTGCCGACGTGCGGGGCACAAACTATTGCAACCTGACCGTGGATGTCGATGCCCGAAACAACCGCTTGAGAGTGATTTCGCACATCGACAACTTGATGAAGGGCCAGGCCGGCAATGCGCTGCAAAACATGAACCTGATGTTTGGATTAGATTCTGGTACGGGACTTGCTTCTCCAGGGCAGTATCCCTAAGGGATATAACGATTTGGAAAACAGCAATGAATACGTTCGTTAAAATAACGCTAGCGGGGATGACCACCGCAGGTTATTTCCTGACCTTGCGGTATGTCGCTCCCAGCCATGAGCCCTATTTTATCATGGGCATTGCCCTTATTGGCTTCATGGCTTGGCTGTACGGTATTGTTGCCGGATTATTGGTGGCATTGTTGCTTATTCCCATCACGCACTATATCTACGGCCAGTTTTCGATCTCCACCAGCTACCTTGCGTTTGCATCGTCTCCGGCCTACATTTCATTGGAGGTGCTTGCGGCAGTCATGCTCGGTCGGCTGCGCCAAACCAACCTGATGCTATCGCAAAAGGAGGCTTTTCTCGCCGAAGCCAACGAAAGCCTGCAGACCGCCCTTTCGCAGGTCCGCGAGCTTGGGGGCATCCACTGCCTCTGCTCCTGTTGCAAAAAAATACTTTCCGACGACGGAAACTGGATGCCGATTGACACCTATCTGATGGAAAAGACCAAGATGGAGTTCAGCCATGGAATCTGTCCCGACTGCGGGGCGAAATACGGCATGACACCACCAGACCCACCAGATCGAAAAACCGAAGAACCCGGCCAATAGCCGAACCTAAAAAAAGACCTGTATTCCCCTATGGAAATACAGGTTTAAAAATGGCTCCTGCGGTTGGACTCGAACCAACAACCAAGTGATTAACAGTCACCTACTCTACCATTGAGCTACGCAGGAATCCTCAAAAGAAGTTGGAAAGGTACATGAATCTTCCGGGAAGTCAACACCCCGAAACCAACTTTCTTCCGCACAGTTCCCATCGACATCCAAACGGTGGAAACCCCCGTTTCCCTATCCCATTTTCTGCCGCCCGGCAATGGCATGCGCGAGCGTCGAGGCGTCGGAATATTCAATGGCGCTGCCCGCCGGAAGACCAAATGCAATGCGGCTAACAACGACGCCCCGCGCAGCAAGAACCTCGTTAAGATAGCTCGAAGTGGCGTCGCTCTCGACATCGGTTCCCAATGCAATCAAAACCTCTTCAATTCCCTCATCCGAAATGCGCCGAAGGAGCCTGTCGACCCGCAAGTCGGCCGCACCCGTTCCTTGCATCGGAGAAAGTTTTCCCATAAGGGCGTGGTAGCGCCCCTGAAAGCCGCCCGACTGCTCAATCTTCATGACATCGCCAGGTGTCTCCACCACGCAAAGGATATGGGCATCGCGCCGCGGCTTGATGCAAAGCTCGCACGGATTTACCGTTGAAAGCGTCACGCTGCCGCACCGCTCGCAACAGGCAATGCCCTCGTCGGCCTCAAGCAGGGTATTCGCCAACATGCGCATCAAGCCCTTTTGATCCTGAACCAAGCTCATCGCCATGCGCTCAGCCGTTCGCCTTCCAATACCCGGAAGGCGACTCAATGCCGCGACGAGATTATCGAGTGGAACCAAATGCTGCATTCGCAGAAATCCTAAATTCTAATCC
>CBDVCB010000128.1:0-5567 GCA_965372395.1 uncultured bacterium | reverse complement strand
TAGTAGAATAATGCCTGTCCGGTTGACACGCCATTGGTCGACCTAGTTGGATGGCAATGCGAACTTTTTCGAAAAAAGTTCGTTATCCAATCAGGTAGTCCTAAAATTCGTTGCGAACCGAGCTCACTCGAAAACCCCAGTTGGAACACACATTCGTCACCCAATTATCCAGATTGTAGGTAATAGATCGGCTTGCTGTTGAGGTCGTAGTAGTACGATGTCGTGTTGGTGCCTTCTTCGATGGTTACAATGCGGTTGAGCGCGTCGTCTATCCAAGACTACGGTTTTCCCTATCAATGTCCCGTCCATCTCGCTAGCATGTCGGTATGGAACAAGGATTCTTCGATCTCACATTCTGGGTGGTGTCCAGCTCCGTGTTGCACGTTGCCGCCTTCATCGGTGTCTGCCTGCACGCCCTGCAACGCCGCCGCAACGCCAGCGCCACGATTCTGTGGATCTTTGTGGCTTGGTCGTTCCCGCTGTTCGGCCCCCTGCTCTACCTTGCGTTCGGCATCGACCGCGTTCCCAACAAGGGCCTACTGAAAAAAGCCACCAACCAACTGATGATGCGGCAGCGCAACGAACGCCACGAAGCCGAAGGCCCGTTCGTTGCATGGCACTACGACTACCGCACCGACCTCTCCTCGATCGAAAACGAATTCATCCGAAAGTTGAACCTGTCGATCGACGGCCTCAACCCCGACCATCCGCTGCTCGACGGCAACCGGATCGAACCCCTGCTCTGCGGCGACCAGGCCTATCCCCTGATGCTGCAGGCCATCCGCTCCGCCAAACAGCACATCCATATCCAAAGCTTCATCATCGCCCGCGACGACACGGGCCGTAAATTCCTCGACGCGCTCAAGGCCAAGGCCGAGGAGGGCGTAAAGGTGCGGCTACTGTTTGACCGCTTCGGCTCCACCCCTGCCTACTTTGGCGGCATGTTCCGGAAATACCGCAACATTCCCAACCTCGAAATCCAGGGATGGACGCAGGCCAACCCCTTCAAGCGCCAATTCCAGATCAACCTGCGCAACCACCGCAAGAATCTGGTGGTGGACGGAACAACGGCCTTTTTCGGCGGCGTAAACATTAGCTCCGAAAACATCACCGCCAACGGGCATCAGGCCATTCGGGACTACCATTTCAAGGTCGAGGGTCCACTGGTGCATGAACTGCAATATTCTTTCCTGCGCGACTGGTTTTTCATGACCGAGGAACCGCTCGACGCGCTGCTCTGCCCTGAACATTTTCCCGAAATGCATTCCACGGGTTCCGCCATGGCGCGCGTGATCGACAGCGGCCCTTCCGCCCCGCCCGAGCTGGCGGGCGAAGCCTTCTTCAACGCCATAGTCATGGCGCAGTCGCAGGTGCGCATCGTTACACCCTATTTTGTTCCGACCAACGACATCCTCAAAGCGTTGCGCTCTGCCGCCCGACGCGGCGTGGACGTGCGCATTGTCGTTCCGAAGGAAAACAACCACCGCTATGCCGGCCTGGCCTCGAAGGCGCTCTATGAGGAACTGCTCGATGCCGGAGTGCGTATCTTCGAGCGCAGGCCCCCCTTCATGCACGCCAAGGCCATGGTGGTCGACGATGCCATCGCAGTCGTCGGCACCGCCAATCTCGATGTGCGGAGCCTGGAGCTAAACTACGAAACGACCGTACTCATCAACGACGAATCCACCGTCGACAAACTGAAGCTCATCATTCACGAGGACATCGATCAAGGCACCGAGCTCAACCTCAACAAATGGGTACAGCGACCCGCCATCCAAAAGCTCGCTGAAAACCTCTGCGCGCTCATGACGCCGATTTTGTGAAGGGGAATTTTCGCACTCTAAAAACCTTCCCGCGGCAACAGACTTGCGGTACGGCATTTAAAGCGATCTACCCACCCAGCTTCTCGAAGTGCAGGCGATAGCGCCGTACCGGTTTACGCGGATCCACGCGGTCGGCGGCCCTCATGGTTCTCCCCGTCCCGCGGACCCGGTTCACCGAGCGCATTTCCCGCCATTCGCTGGAACCATCCCGGTAGTAGATGGTGTAGTAATAGCTGGAATCGGACTCCCAGACCAGTGTCGTCTCCCCATCGCTATTCTGGGTGATCCACAATGATGGCGAGTACTCTTCGGTTTCTATCGGAGTGCTGACACAACCCACCAGGGCGAAGAACAACAGCAACAGGAAATAGGCGGGACGTTTCATTCCATCCCGTCCGGGGTTTTTTCCTCTTTTTCTTCAGGATTGGATTCTTCGGCGGTCTCTTTTTCGGCTTCGTCGTCCGCATGCTCTTCCGGCACATCGCCCGCCCCCATTACAACGGCTGGCGGCACCGCGTTGGTGAATGGATCATCAATCGCTTGCCCGACGCCGGGCTCGGCGTCTTCAGGCGCACCCTCCTCGGCAACAGACGGCTCTGCGATGACCGTTTGGCGAATGGATACCCAGTACTGCAGGTCATCGGAACCCACCGGTTTCTCCGACTTGAGGTGTTCATCCAAACGTTTGTGATACCAAGCCGTGTTCAAGCCTTCCGGATTGATGGCGTCGATCTCCATGCCGTAGCGCTTGGCAAACCATCTCCAATCCTTGTGGCTAAAGTCGAAGTATTGCCCCGTCAGATGGATCAGGGGGCGCAATTGAGTGGTGGTGATTTTGGATACGTCCATGCACCAATCCACTGGCGGCACGAGTTTTTCAGGAACGGGCACGCCGTCTTTTTCAACAATAAGCGCCGAATTCGGACCCTTCTTGAAAAAGTTTCCGGCCACATAGTCGCCGGGCGTGATATTGACCCATTGCGCGCCGGTCCACCCGTGCAGGGACAAGGTTCCGTTCGGGGCAACCCGATAGCCGACCAGCAGGGTTGGATAGCGGTTTGCGATATCCAAGCCAAGTTGCTTGGTTGCGTCCTCCCGAGGCACCAGCACCAACGTGATTTCCTTTTTGCGCGCCTGCGCCGACAAGGCCAGTCCGCATACGCAAACCGTATAGGCCACCCACTTCATCCATCGTCTGTTTTTCATCGAACCTTCCTCTGGATTAGTTTCCCGCAGCCGGCGCTACAGGCGGTATGCGCAGCGCCAACTGCTGATCGATCATCATTAGACCGCCCTTGTCTTCGCCCACCATGCGCAACGGCGCAACCACGTCGTTCACATTGGACTCCTCTTCGACCTGCTCGGTGACATACCATTGAAGCAAGGTCTGGGTGGCATAGTCGCGCTCGTCTATGGCCAGATCCATCAACTTGTGGATCAGACCGGTTACATACCGCTCGTGCTCCAGCGTTTTCTCGAACACCTCGAGCGGCGTGCCGTATTCCTTGGGGGGTTCCTCGATCATCTTGAGGTGAACCTGTCCGCCCTGATCCAGGATGTAGTCGAACATCTTTGTGACATGCAACGACTCCTCCTCGTACTGCATTCGCATCCAATTTGAAAACCCGGGCAAACCGATGGTGTCGCAGTAGGCCGACATGGCCAGATACATGTAGGCCGAGTAGAATTCCTTGTTGACCTGCTCGTTCAACGCTTCCTGCATTTTTTCCGAAATCATAACCGTCTCCTTGTTTGTCGCGGTTTGACTATCCGCCCCATGGTTCGTTCAGTCAATACCATTTGCGCGCTTGGCCGACTCCACCGTATTATACAGCAGCATCGTGATCGTCATGGGACCCACCCCACCCGGTACGGGGGTGATCATCGAGGCTTTTTCCTTCACGGCCTCGAAGTCCACGTCGCCCACCAAGCGGTAGCCCCGCTCCCGCGTGGCGTCTTCAACGCGGTTCACGCCGACATCGATCACCACGACGCCTTCCTTCACCATATCCGCAGTCACCGTGTTCGGCCATCCCGAGGCGGCGATGATAATATCGGCCTGGCGGGTAAAGTACCCCACATCCTTCGTGCGGGTGTGGCAAAGCGTGACCGTGGCGTTTGCGCCCTCCTTTTTTTGGAGAAGCATGTTGGCCACGGGCTTGCCGACAATATTGCTGCGTCCCACCACAACCACGTGCGCGCCCGAGGTTTCCACTCCGCTGCGCGCAAGCAACTGCACAATCCCATGCGGTGTGCACGGCAAGAAGGTCTCCTCGCCAATCATCATCTTGCCAATGCTCATCGGGTGAAAGCCGTCCACATCCTTGTCTGGATCGATCGCCAGCAGCACGGCGGGCTCGTCGATATGCTTGGGCAGCGGAAGCTGCACGAGAATGCCGTTGATCTTCGGGTCGTTGTTCATTTTATCCACCAGCGCCAGCAGTTCCTCCTGCGTGGTTTCCGCCGGCAGTCGGTTGTCGTCGGAATAGACGCCAATGTTTTCACAGGCCCGCTCCTTGGCCGTCACATACGACTGCGACGCCGGATCGGCCCCGACAAGGATCACACCCAACCCCGGAACAATCCCCTTCTCCTTCAACACGGAAACCTCCGCCTTCAACTCTTCGCGGATATCCGCCGCAATCTGCTTTCCGTCAATAATCTTAGCCGACATCAATTTTCTCCTTTTATAATACCTAAAACAACCCGGTCACTTTTCCGCCTTGCGCATTCCTACTGGCCTTGCGCCTCGAGGAAGCGTTCGGCTTCGAGCGCGGCGGCGCAACCGGTTCCGGCGGCGGTGACGGCCTGGCGGTAGATCGCGTCGGAAACATCGCCCGAGGTAAAGACCCCTTCGACCTTGGTTTTCACGCCGTCCGCGATGAGATAGCCGACATCGTCCATGTCAAGCTGACCAACAAAAGCATCGGTGTTGGGCTTGTGCCCAATGGCCGAGAAATATCCAGTGCACTCGATCTCGGAAATTTCACCCGTCTTGACGTTTTTGATTTTCACGCCAACCACCCCGCTATCGTCGCCGAGAACTTCCTCAACCACCGAATCCCAGGCCATCTCAATCTTTTCATGATTGATCGTACGGTCGGCCATGATCTTGGAGGCGCGCAACTCGTCGCGGCGATGGATCAGCGTGACCTTGGACGCAAACCGGGTCAGGAACATGGCCTCTTCGCAGGCGGTATCGCCGCCGCCAACCACCACCACGGGGACATCGCGATAGAATGCACCGTCGCAGGTGGCGCAGGCGGAAACGCCGCGGCCGATAAGCTTTTGCTCGGATTCGATGCCGAGATAGCGCGCGGTGGCACCCGTCGCAATAATCACGGTTTGGGCTTCGATGGTTTCGTCGCCGGTAATCGTCAGCTTAAAGGGGCGTTCGGAAAAGTCGGCCTTGAGAACTTCGCCAAACTGGTATTTTGCGCCGAAGCGCTCGGCCTGGGCGCGCATCTGCGCCATGAGGGTAGAGCCGTCGATCCCTTCGGGGAAGCCGGGATAGTTTTCGACATCGTTGGTGGTGGTGAGCTGCCCGCCCGGCTGCATGCCTTCGATCACGAGCGGTTCAAGGTTGGCGCGGGCGGTGTATATGGCGGAGGTCAGGCCGGCGGCACCGGCACCGATGATTACAACTTTTTCCATAATGATTCCTTCTCGGTTAGGATTAATGGACGCGCATCCTATAGAAAAGTTCACCCCGAATCAATCTCTTCCCCCAAATCCTGAAGATAG
>CBDVCB010000127.1:0-5629 GCA_965372395.1 uncultured bacterium | reverse complement strand
AAAAATTAAAAAAATGCAGGGCAGGTTCGATGCCGTTGTGCTGGAAGATCGGAAGCTGTTGTCACAGACCCGCATTCCCCCGGAACCCATCGACTGGAGCGGCGAGTTTGCCGCATTGCCTGGCCAGATGGTGATGGGCGTTGCGCAACTGTTGCAGGACTCGCCGGAAGTGAAGGGCGACCGCGGGGTTCGGTTGGTTGATCAAATCAATGAAGTGGCGATTGAGATAAACTACCAATCCTGCATCATCACCCCCTACATGATCCCAACCAAGGAGCAGTTGGCGGATATGGCCCGGACTATTTCGGAGGAGCATCGCCGTGTCCGGTTGCTGGTTCCGGCGATGGAGTCGAACAACCACACTATGGCGCACAGCCACTATAAAAAATACCGCAAGCGGATTCTGGATGCCGGAGCGGAACTCTATGAATTCCGTGCCCAGCCGTCTGCGGAACTGCGTGCCGTTAGCGATACTGCGCCGATTAAAGCCGACTTTATCTCGCTGCACACCAAAGCCTTTGTTCTGGATGACCACTGGGTGTTGATTGGGTCGCTCAATGTTGATCCGCGCTCTATCCAAATCAATACCGAGCACATGCTTTTGATCGATTCACCGGAGTTGGCGACCCAGCTGATCGACGACTTTGAGCGCATGATTGCACCGGGAAATTCATGGATCGTAACGCGCAACGAAAAAGGGAAGCTGCGCTGGACCTCGGGTGATGAAGTTCGCAAGCGCCAACCTGCCCGCGGCTTTGGCCAGCGTGTTTCCTGTTTATTCTGGCGGTTGCTGCCGATTGAGAAACAGCTTTGATTATAACATTCTAATGAGCCGCTTGCAAAATCAAGGCGGATGGGCCATTCATCAACTTTGGCTGTTTTGGGTGGCGCCGATTGGCGGAGCGATCCTCGCCGGGCATCGTCTGGCGCTGGTAGGGCAAAGAGGAGGAGTAAGCATGAATAAGGAGAGTACATCATGAGGAAGCAAGTAGCGATGATCGCAATGGCCGCACTGGTGCTGGCCGGCATGAACGAAGTCGCCTATGGCGGCGAAACCAGTCTGGCGGGTTATCTCACCTACTGGGATGGTGGAGATAATGGAGGGAATGAAGGCGCAGGTGGAGGCGTCAAGCTGCGGAAAAAGTTTCTGGCCTTCCTGTCTGCGGATATCCGGGCCGGCTACGTGGACTTCAGCGATCTGAACACCTCGGTGGTGCCGCTGGAAGCCACATTGATGGTGGGCTTTCCCTTTGTGGTTGAACCGTATGTCGGATTGGGTGCGAGCTATTACCTTTTCGATACCGATCTGCCGGGGCTTGATAACGGGGCCGGTGGCTACGGTGTGATCGGTTTGCAGTTTAACCTTTTCGTGGTCGGCGCCTTGGCAGAGCTTCGCTACACAGAGGCTGAAGCGGACTTAATGGATGGTCTATCCGCCAATCTGGGGCTGATGGTAAAGTGGTAGCCAATAGTCTCGTTTAACCGGGTGGGAATGAATGTTGTGCGGGTGATCAAAAGAGAACTGAACTGTTGACAATACGGGTGGTTTTTTTAGTGTACCCGCAACGCAAGGAGGCATGGTGTCGCTGGAGTCGGATCGGAAAGGAGGCCGAGATGTGGCAGGTGGAATGGTTGCGTAGGTTCATGGAGAAGCAACAAACCAAAATGGAGAGACAAAATGAGGATGAAAACACAGATCAGAAGTTTCGTACTATTGCTGACCGCTGTTGGCTTGGTGGCCGGTTGTGCATCATCAACCGGGCAAAAGCGGCGCAACCAAGTTGAGTCGAGTGTTGAAAGCACCCGCACTGGGCTGGAGGCGGCCAAGTTGGCTATCAGTGAAACATTGGCCACACTCGGCAGTCTGCAACTCGAAAGCACGGTGTTGACGGAGGTTTACCCTGTATTCAAAAAGCAGGTGAAGGCCGTTGCCGATGGTGCGGAGCAAGTGAAGAAAAACAGCCTCGCCATGCAGGAAGCCGGCAAGGTTAAGTTCGATGCATGGAAGCTGGAGCTTGAAAGCATCCAGGACGCGAAGCTGAAGAAGACCAGCATGAAGCGGATGGAGGATGCGATCAAATCGCATGAGGCTTTGCTCTCGCTTGTCAAGGAATCCGAGACCGTCATGGATCCCTTCGTTTCCGACCTGACCGACATTGTGACCTATCTGGATCTGGATTTGACCAAGGAAGGCATTAAGAAAATCTCCGGATTCAACGGCCCGGTCAAGAAGGCCGCCAAAAGCGGTGAAAAAGTACAGAAATGGATTGGTGGTGTTGTAGAGGAACTCGCGAAAGCCGAAGGCAAACCCCCCACAGCTTAAATAAAAGGGTGTATTTCAAAAGGTGTCACAAAGGAGGCTTGTATGGCATAGAGAGGTGACGTGCCGGCGAGCGGATGCCTGCGGGCGCATGGTATGCCATCCGAGATGGATGGCTGTGTGAAAGTGGAAAAACCAACAAAGGAGATACAGATGAAGAAGTTTATGATAATCGCATTGGGCTGTGCCGTGGCAACCTGCGCATTTGCAGAATCAAAAGGTTTCCAGGCCAGCTTGACGCCAGACATTGCCGTCCATGATCGCGACACCGAGATTAACGGCGTTTCGATAGGGGTATGGAACGAAAACCCTTCACCCAAATTCAACTGGCAGTTCGGTTTCGTGAACGGGGCGACGGGTGACAGCGTGGGTGTTCAGTGGTTTGTCTTCCTGCCGACTTTCTATAACTATGCCGAAAACTACACGGGAGGCCAGCTCGCAATCGTCAACTATGCCAGCGGCGACTTTGTCGGTGCTCAGCTTGGTGCAGTTAACATTGCCAACACCATGAAAGGCCTTCAGTGGGGCTCGGTTAACTACTGCAAGGATCTTACCGGCTTACAGTTGGGTGTGGTCAATTGGGCCCAACACTCGACTAGTGGCGTCCAGATTGGTCTCGTCAACATCATTCCTGAAAACCAATGGTTCAAGGATGGCGATTTCGGTAAAGGGATGATCATCTTCAACTGGGGTTTTGGCGGATAACACCGATCACTTCATGGAACATAACCCCCCGTGGGCTCGTTGCCCACGGATCCTTTTCTGTTTGTCGGCCGAGTGGGTGTCAACAAGAGGGAGGTAATGTATGAATCTCAAGCTTTCCGTTCTCCGTGTTAAATCTCCGAATCAAAAATTAACGGCCTCTTTGATGCTGATGTGCCTGTTTGTTTTTGTTGCGGGTTGCGCGACCTCCCCGCCGGCAGGTGGCGTTGCACCTGAACCTGATGCCATGGAAACACCTGCCCCGGGCGAAGCCGTGGAATCCGTCCCGGAGGATGCCGAGGCGGGTAGGCCTCTTCGTTTTGAAGCCATCGGCATTGCTTTTTTGGAGGTACCGGAACAAGCGACTGAAAACCAGGCCGCCCAGTCGGGAAAATTTATCGAGGCCCAGGGTTTTGGGCTCCCTTCCCCCTCCGCTGAAAATGATGCGCAGAAACGGTTGACCGCAATGGAAGCGGCCCAGTATCGGGCACTAGCCAATCTGGCAGAGAAGGTCTTGGGGCAGGAAGTGGTTCGGGAGGCGCGGGTCGTCGATATGGCTTATGCGGGAGAAGAGGTTCGTGTAAACCTTTCTGGAAAGCTAAAGGGGGTTTCCGAAGTGGTGCGGAGCTATGACGCGGAAACCGAAATTGCCACGGTTTCCTTGAAGGTGGCTGTTGAACCGGAGGAGGACTCGCGGCGCATGACACACGAACAATCGCTTTCGATCGATCAACGAAAGGCCCGGGCTGTAGCGGCCGCTCGGATTCATGCGACGGCTTTGCTGCGTGAACAGATTGGACAGGTCTATGTGGAGCAGGATATCCGCGTCGAAAATCTTGAAATGGCGCATCAGGAAGCACGGATTTATGTGAAAGGGCTTTTGGATGGGATCATTTTTTCCGATGCCCGCTGGCCGAGCGAGACGCAGTGCGAGGTTACCGCTACCCTTGAGGTTGATAAACCGTGTTTGAACCCGAACAAAGGAGGTAGGATGGTGGAACGGTTTTAAAGTGGTACCGAGATGGTAGACCTTGAATTAAACCAACAAGAAGGAAGGTGCAGAATGAAAAAGTTGAATGCAGTTGTATTATCATGCGTTGCAGTCGCCGGCATAATGTCGATTTCAGGATGCCAGACGACGGGCGGAGGTGCCGCGCAAGAGGAAGCGGATGCCGCCCTCGCACAAGCGGAAGCAGAAACCGCCGCAGTACAAGCGGAACTCGATGCCGCCCGCGCGGAGGCAGACACTAAAGCCCAGGCAGCAAAGAGAGTTCCAGGTGCCACCCTCACGCAAACCGGGACGCTGCTGTTTGCGGCGCGGGGACAATCCGTGGCCGTGGCCGAGGAAGGGCCTCTGGGAGTTGCCAAAGCCCGGTTGGCTGCAGAAACAATTGCCAAGGCCAATCTGCTGGAAGTCTTGAAAGGGGCCCTGATTTCCGGTTCGGTGACGGTCGGTGACATGATGTTCCAATCTCAACTTGTCTCCTCCACAGTCAGCGGATGGCTGGGAGGGGTTACGCTGGAGACCGCTTCAATCGCCAATGAACAAAGCCGTCTGCCCAATGCCGAACCGGTCGACCAAATGATTACATCCAAAGCTACGCTGGAGCTTTCCATGGAAGCTTGGGAAAATCTGTCCGACTACGTTGAGTAGCAGAACCCTAAGGGACATCCAGCGAAGGGAATACACGAATAGGGTATTCCCTTCGCTTGTTTAGCGCTTCCATTAAAAGGCCGCATGCAATGAAGAAAAGTGAGTTTTGGCGATGGATCGTGGCGGTTCTATGCATTGTTTTGGTCGCGGGATACGTCGTAAAGAATGCGAGATTCAGAGAATCCGCGCCGGCTATTCCTGTTCTTGCCGGAGATTCGGCGACGACCGGTTTTGTTGTTGAAGGGTTTGGATACGGATCCCCGGATTCGGGGCAGGTTGCCGAAGTTCATCGCGAAGCAATCAAAGATGCCTTTGTAAATGCGGTTGTGCAGGCTGAAGTAGGTATGAATGTGCAAGTACGCATTGATGGGATGCGGCTCAAGGAACGCATTGTCCGCTCTCAGGGCATGGGATATGTGGAGTATTCCCGGGTGCTTGACGCGGGCTTCATGTCGACGAACAATCCAGCGATTTACCGTGTGCGCATGGAGGTCTCTGTACGCCCGCTTCCTGCGGATCCTGCGGGAACATTACTCTCTGCCGATGCGGATCGGTGGCTCCCTGCGGTGGCCTTGACCGTGCGGTCGGATCATGCAAAATCCTGTAGAGAGGCGCTCTCCTCCAGCTTGCGTGAGTGCGGGATCCGAGTGGTGGATTTAGACGATGAGCCCCAGGCGCTTGTTGTGGATGTGGCGTTGACGCAGTCTACCCATGATGCAACGTGGAAACTTCAGTGGAAAATGGGGCGAACCGGTGTTTTCGGTTCCGCGGAACGCCCTGTGGCAGGTGCGGTACAGGGGGATTTTCTGGTTTTCGATGCCGATCTGTTTCCTTCTTTGGAATTGGACAGGTTGGGCGTGTTGATGGCCCAAGATGCCCTGCGCCTATGGGTAGCGCGACCGACCCATTTGGATTCTCCACCAGATGAAGTCCGAGAATTACATTAGAAGACG
>CBDVCB010000126.1:0-5814 GCA_965372395.1 uncultured bacterium | reverse complement strand
ACGCACCACGCACCACGCACCACGCACCACGCACCACGCACCACGCACCACGCACTAAAAAACATATTCTTTATTTTACTTGATCTAGCCAAGTTGGCCATCTATCGTGTCTCTGGAGGTTGGAAATGGACAAGCGAATCAATATCTACGAAGCCAAGACGCATCTTTCCGAGCTGATTAAGCAGGTCCAGGAAACGGGCGAACCCTATACCATCTGCAAAAACAACAAGCCGGTGGTGGATATCGTGGTGCATCGGGAAGTCGCGAAGGACTTTGATCCGCTCAAGCAAGATCCAAAACTTAAGGGTACAGCCACATACCTTTGCGATCCGCTGGAGTCGACCGAGGATCTGTGGCCGGGGGAATACCGCTGATGCTTCTGCTCGATACCCATGCTTTGATTTGGTTGGCGACGGATCTTTCCCAGCTTCCAGACCAATCCAAGGCCGCGATTCGGTTCCATGCTTTAGAACTTCATGTCTCTGCAATCACCGCTCTGGAAATCAGCTTGTTGACGAAATGCGGGAAGCTGGACTGGGGCAAACGGCCGCTCTCGTATTTTGAGCGGGCATTGAAGCACCATTGCGTGAAAGAGCTTCCGATTGATTCCAAAATCGCCTGGCAATCCGCCCAGCTCCCGCCGATCCACCGCGACCCGTTCGACCGGATCATTATCGCCACGGCGCAGGCGCGCGGCATGACCATCCTGACGAAGGATCGAACCATTCCAACCTATCCAAAAACAAAGGTGGTGTGGGAATGAAAAATACACTTCAGCGGATTTTTGGGTTCAGTGAATTCCGCCCGAACCAAGAGGATATTGTTGCCTCGCTATTGGAAAATCGAGATGTGTTTGCGGTGATGCCGACGGGCGGCGGAAAGTCGCTCTGCTACCAGCTTCCGGCGCACATGCTCGATGGGCTGTGCGTGGTGGTTAGCCCGTTGATCTCGCTGATGAAGGATCAGGTCGATGCCGCCAAGGCGAATGGGTTGAGGGCGGAGTTTTTGAATAGCTCTCTTTTGGGCGGGGAACGCAAGCGGGTCTTCCAGATGCTGGAAAACCACCAGATCGATCTGCTCTATGTCTCGCCCGAGCGCTTCGCCATGCCGGAGTTCATGGCCACACTCAAGCAGGCGCGGGTTGCCTTCTTCGCGATCGACGAGGCGCACTGCATCTCCGAATGGGGGCACGACTTCCGCCCCGACTACCTCTCGCTCTCCAATATCGTAAAGCATTTTCCCAAGTCGGCGGTGGCGGCCTTTACGGCGACGGCCACGCATAAGGTTTCCGACGACATCGTCAACAAGCTTGGCCTGCGCAATCCCCACTTAACACGGGCTTCGTTCGACCGCCCCAACCTTTTTTATCAAGTGGTTCCCAAGGAGAGTTTGGATCTTCAGATTCTGGAGTTTCTGCATGAACGCCAGGGCGAGTCGGGCATCATCTACCGCACTACGCGCAAGAGTGTTGAGTCGACGGCCGAATTCCTGCAGGAGCAGGGCATCCAGGCCGTTCCGTACCACGCGGGGCTGACCCCGAAGCAGCGCAAGGAAAACCAGGACCGGTTCAACCGCGACGAGGTCGACGTGGTCGTGGCAACGATCGCGTTCGGCATGGGGATCGACAAGTCCAACGTCCGGTTCGTGCTGCACGGCGACCTGCCGAAAAACATGGAGGGCTACTACCAGGAAACCGGCCGAGCCGGCCGCGACGGCGAACCGGCGCACTGCCGGCTTTTCTTCAGCCGCGGCGACATGGTGCGCATCCGCTACTTCATCGAGCAAACGGAGGATCCGCACGAACGGAAAATCGCCGAGCAACAGCTCTTCCGGATGGTTCGCTTTGCCGAGGCCAACGCCTGCCGCCGCAAGAGCATTCTTGGCTACTTTGGCGAAACCTACGGAAAGGACAACTGCAAGACGTGCGACATCTGCATGGGCGATGTGGAGCGGGTCGATGCCACCGTCTCGGCGCAGAAAATCATGTCGGCCATCCATCGCTCCGGCCAAAAGTTTGGCGCGGTGCACATTGCCGATATTGTCGTTGGAGCCAAGACCCAGAAGATCCGTCAGATGGGGCACGACCTGATCAAGACCTACGGTGCAGGCAAGGATCAGGACAAGAAATATTGGCGGCGGGTGATCGACGACCTGCTGGCGCAGGAGTGCGTGATCCAGAATCAGGAGCACTTTTCCGCGTTGGAGCTTACGCCCAAGGGCCGGCAGGTATTGCTCGGAAAACAACGGTTCGAAGTGATCCGCCAAAAGAGTGTCAAGAAAGCCTCCTTTGCGGGTTTGACCGGCGACTATTCCGAAAAGCTCTTTGGGCAGCTGCGCACCCACCGCCAGCATTTGGCGCAGAAGGAAGGGGTTCCTCCCTTTGTGATTTTCTCCGACCGGACGCTCCGCGAAATGGCGCTCTACTTCCCCGACACCCCCAAGCAGATGGCGGGCATTTCCGGCGTCGGCGCGGCCAAGCTCGAAAAATATGGCGACACCTTCATGACCCTGATCGAGATGTTCAAGCATGCCCATCCCGAAGAGGTGCAGAAGCGGTCGCTTCTGAAGGTGCCCATCAAAATCCAGAAGAAGCGAAAGAAAACCGGGCAGACCGTCACGGATACTCTGGACCTGGCCAAGCAAGGACTAAGCATGGAAGCCATCGCCAAGCTGCGTGGGCTGGCCGAAGGAACCATCAGCCAGCACATCGAAAAGCTACTCGAAGAGGGGCAGGGAAAAGATCTCGATGTGGATCAACTGCTCGAAACCTCCAAACGGCTCCAGATCGAAGAGCTGTTCAACCAGCACGGCGGCAAATCGATGAAGTCCATCATCGAAGCCTCCGGCGACACCGTCACCTACGCCGAGCTCCGCACCGTCCGCGCCTTTATGCAAACGGAGTAAAAGAAAAGGTTTGGTGCGGTGGCAACCAACGGGCGACACCGCTTTCCGGTCGCACCGTACCGTAGATTCGCTCTTCTTCTGCAAAAGCGGCGTGGCACTTCGTTTCCTGCCGCACTCCAAATCGTTACTTACTTTTCACCGAATTAACTAGCCTCTCAACCCTCTTCGGTTCAGGTTCCCCCTCTTTCAAAGCAAACCGCGAGGAGCGACGTGAACACATTTAAAGATCTCGGCATCGCCGATGGCTATCTTAAGGGACTGGCAGAGCTGGGCATCCAGACACCGACCGAAGTGCAGGCCAAGACCATCCCGAAGCTGTTGGGGAAAATCACCGACTTTATCGGCCAGGCCCAGACCGGAACCGGTAAGACCGCCGCCTTCGGTCTGCCGCTGCTCGCCGCCGTGGATTCCGCGCAACCGCAGATCCAGGCCGTCGTCCTGGCACCCACCCGCGAGCTGGCGAAGCAGGTGCAGAAGCAGCTCTTCCGCTTTACAAAGCATACCGAAAAAATCTTTTCGGAAGTGGTCTGCGGCGGCGACAAGATCGACCGCCAGATTGCCGCCCTGCAGCGTCCCACGCAGGTGCTGGTGGCAACGCCGGGCCGCTTGATGGATCTGTTGCGGCGCAAGGCCGTCGATCTTTCGGGCGTCAAAACCCTCGTACTCGACGAAGCCGATGAAATGCTCAAGCTGGGTTTTCGCGACGATATTGAATCCGTCATGAAGATTACCAAGGGCGACCGCAATATCTGGTTGTTCTCGGCCACCATGCCCCCCGGAATCAAGAAGATGATCGGCAAGTATCTTTCGTCCGACGCTCCGTTCTTGAAGATCGATAAGAAGCACATCGTCAATCCCAACATTCGCCACCAATTCATCCTCTGCAAGGAGGGCGAAAAGCTGAAGCATATCGTGAAGTTCCTCGAAGACCGCGGCGAACAGCGCGGCCTCATTTTCTGCCGGACGCGTGCGGATACCATCGCCTTCGGCAAAGAGCTCGAAGCACGCGATGTTTCCTGCGTCGTATTGCACGGCGATCTGATGCAATCCGAGCGCGACAAAATCATGCGAATGTTCAAGAAAGAACGCGCGCGCATCCTTGTGACCACCGATATTGCCGCACGTGGTATCGACGTCGAAGGACTCTCTTTCGTGATCCATCAACAGTTGCCCGAAAAGAACGAATACTACACGCACCGCAGCGGGCGCACCGCCCGGGCCGGGAAGACCGGCATCTCCATCGTACTCATCACCCGCCACGAGGAAAAGCAACTTGCCCGGCTCGAAAGGCAGCTTGGCATTTCCTTCCGCGAAGTGGGCTGACGGGTAAGGGGCAAGCAAAAAGAATGCACAGAATGATTAAGAACAGAATAATGGGATAAATGACATTCTGAAGAATAATTCTGTGCCTAATAATTCTGTAAAATTTCTGCGGAACGGGATAGGGCTTGAGAAGTAAGGTGAAACTTAAAATCAGATGAGAGACCTAGTTGAAATTTTTACCGATGGTGCCTGCAAGGGGAATCCCGGGCCGGGTGGCTATGGTGTGGTGCTGGTATCTGGCGCCCGGACGAGGAAACTTTCTGGTGGCTTCCGAAAAACCACCAACAACCGGATGGAGCTGTTGGCCGCCATAGAAGGGCTACGCGCGCTCACGCAGCCGTGTTCGGTGGTGCTGACCAGCGACTCAAAATATGTTGTTAATGCGATGGTCAAGGGCTGGGCAAAGCGGTGGCGTTCCAATGGGTGGAAGCTCTCCCCGTCCAAGCCCGCGAAAAACCCCGATCTTTGGAGCGACCTTCTCGATCTGTGCGAAAAGCACACTGTTCGGTTTGAATGGGTGAAGGGGCATAGCGAGCATCCGCAGAATGAACGCTGCGATGCCCTCGCCGTAGCCGCATCGAATGGCAAGAACCTGCCCGCCGACTTTGCCTTCGAGAACCCTGAAGTTTCCGAAGGCGATCTTTTCAGTATCTAGAGGACGGGACTGTCGGCGGGGAATAAGAGGGGGGCGGCTATTTTTTCTTTCTGCTGGATGCTCTTTTGGGATTTCGGGCTTTTTCTAGCCACGCGTCGGTTAGAAAAGTTTTGGAGCTGGCCTGTTTGTCGAGAATGGTATCCCCGTGCTTGAGCAATACAAGGTAGCCCGCTTTTTTTTCCCCGCTGTCTTTTTTTGGTTTTTTTTTGCCGTTTTTGCCGGATTTACTAGTGGTGACTGTTGTTATGGGTTTGGCATTAATCAGATGCTCGAGTGATCTGCCTGCAGCCACGGTGGTCTCTTCGGTTCCATGGTCGTGGGTGGTGATCTCGCGATCCTGTCTTCGTGAAAAAACGAACCATTCCAGTTGGTAGGTATCCGGATGGGTGGTTTTGTTCCGTGTCGTGATGGTTAGTTCCACTACAACGTTTTTTGTTTTGGTGGTCGTGGTTGTTTTCCCCCCTTTTTTCTTTATTGAATCGAGATCTGTTTTCGTCTTGCTAGATACGGAAATACGGCCGTCGTGTATGTTAGCCAGTGCTTCGATCTCGAGTTCCTTTTTGTGTGCCATGGTGCGTTTTCTGGCTTCAGCTTTGGCATAGTCGTCCGCAAAGAGCTTTGCGCGCGATGATTTAGCCAGTGCGGAGTTTGGGTGGGTCACTTCTCCGGTATCGGTCATGAGCGTGACTTCGGTATGAGTCAGTTTTACCAGGGTGCCATGGATTTTTTTTCCGGAGGTCAGGGCGATAGAGAACTCGGTGCCGGGTTCCGGAGCCTGGAAGGTCGGTGCGATTTCGGCCCTCTGTTGTTCATAGTAGGCTCGGAGATCTTCGGCATGGGCCGGGAGCGTGGATAATAGGGTGCATATCAGCAGGGTACAGAGAGTAGTGTTTCTTTTCTTCATGGTTTGACTCCAATCTAATTTTCTGATA
>CBDVCB010000125.1:0-5831 GCA_965372395.1 uncultured bacterium | reverse complement strand
CTAGCTCGGTGGCTCCCGGCGAGAATGTAGATGTTTTGTCGATCAGTGGGGCGGGAATTATCCAATGTTTGGAACTCCGTGCCCGATCAAAGGAACAGTTGGGAAGCGTTCAGTTTGAGGCGGTTTGGGATGGAGCGGAATCGCCAGCTATATCCTGTCCGTTGAACATGCTGTGTGGAACGTCACGGCAATTTGAGGATGTGCAGTCGCATCTGACAACGGTGTCGGGAGCGAGGGCAACTTTGCGCTGGCCATTGCCGTTTTCCAACGGGGCGATTCTCCGGATAAGAAATAGTGGAGAAGCTGCAGTTCAGTTGCGTTTGTCTGTTTCCGTGGATCGGATGCATTCTTCACCTCGGCGGTTTCACGGGAAATTTTCCAACCATTGGAACCTTCGAACTGACGAGCAGAATATGTTGAATCTTGCTACGGTTGACGGGAAAGGCGCTTTCGTGGGCTACATATTGCAAGTGGATAATCACTCTGGTGCTTGGTGGGGAGAGGGCGATCCGCTCATTTGGCTTGATAGCGAAGATCGCACCGCGTGGAGAGGAACGGGAACTGAAGACTATTTTGGTTTTGCGTGGTGCTCGACCAAACGATTCAACCATCCATTTCGTGGACAGACGTGCGCCAGTCCGGTGGCTGCGACAATGTATCGCTATCACATTCTTGATCCATTACCATTTGATCGGTGGGCAAAGTTTGATTTCGAAGCGCATGGAACGGGTTTGGGATCGATGGATTGTTCGGCGCTTGTGCTGTGGTATTCCGAAATCAGCCCCGAAATGGATGGAAGCGAGTTACATAACACTTGTTGTGTTCGTTGATGGTTTGTTGGCACGCCAGAGGAAACCTATTTAGGAAGGAAACTATGAGTATTGTAAAAGAACCATTCGGAAAAACCGCAGCCGAGCAGGATGTGGAGGCATTCGTATTCACGAATGCCAACGGCCTGTCGGTCAAGATCATCAACTATGGGGCAACGATCGTTTCGGTCGTGGTGCCCGACCGCGATGGAAACTTGGTTGACGTAGTGCTGGGTTTCGACGATATGGCGGGCTACCAAGGCGCGGGCAATCCCTATTTCGGGGCCTGCTGCGGTCGCTATGCCAACCGTATTGCCAAGGGGAGGTTCTCTCTCGATGGCGTGGAATATTCGCTGGCCGTCAACAATGGGCCGAACGCACTGCATGGCGGGTTGGCCGGGTTCGACAAGAAAATCTGGGACGCGGAAATTGTTGGCGACGTCGTCAAGATGTCGCTCACCAGCCCGGACGGGGAAGGGGGCTATCCCGGAACGCTGAAGGTGGAAACCACCTATAGCCTGAATGATGCGGGTGAACTCAAGATTGAATATGCAGCGACGACGGACCAAAAAACCGTGATCAACCTGACCAACCACAGCTATTTCAACCTCGCGGGCGGTGGGTTGGTTCACGGACACGTTGCGCAGATCCATGCCGACCGCTACACCGTGGTCGATGCCGATGCCACGCCGTCCGGCGAGCTGCGCGCAGTGGCCGGAACCGAGATGGATTTGCGGGAGCCGATCCCCATCGGCCAGAACATTGCCACCGTGCAGGGGCGGGGGTACGACCACAACTATTGTATCAACCAGTCCGCCCCCGGTGAGCTGACGCTGGCCGCCAAGGTGGTTGAACCTGAAAGTGGGCGGACACTCGAATGCTGGACGACGGAGCCCGGTGTTCAGTTCTACACCGGAAACTTTCTTGAAAACATTACGGGAAAGTGCGGCGCGGTCTACAACCAGCACGAAGGCTTTTGCCTCGAAACCCAGCACTATCCCGACAGCCCCAACCAGCCGGAATTCCCAAGTACCGAACTAGCCCCCGGCGAAACCTACACCCACACCTGCATCTGCGTGTTTGGGGTGGAGTAGGGGGAAACATGTGGCGCAGGCTTTCCAGCCTGCGCACGGTGCGGCGGGAAGTCCTACTTGATGAACCGAATGCAGACGGGAAGGGTGTAGTCCTCTCCTTTATACGCTTTGACGCAGGCGATAATGGAAAAGACGATGTAGGTGATGACGACAGCCGGAAACAGGATGAAGCCGATCAAAAGGAAGGCGCTCAACCAAGAAACAAACAGGGCAATCATATAAGTGATTTGGAGGTTAAGCGATTCTTTGGCGTGTTGCTCTGTGTATGCATCTTCCCCTTTTTTCAGCAACCAGATAATGAGCGGCACGAGGAAGCCGGAGCTGGTGACAACCGGCACTAAGTATGAACAGAGCGAAAGCACTTTCTGCTCGTTGGTGAGTTCCGGAACCTGCGGCGGCGAGGTGGTCGCGACGGTTTGGTCATTTTCTGCTTCTGGAGCTGTATCAGTCATGTTTTATCCTCATTGAGTGTTTGAATCCCCTCTGCGAGGAACACAGCGTAGCCAAAGCTTGTTGTGAAATCAACCGCGATTTCTCTGAGGGTCGATCACTCGATCCTAACAACCGTGCTCGTAGAAGCGACGTCTCGTCGCTTACGCGCACGGCGAAGCGAATGCGCATTCCGCGAGCGGGAATGCGGCGAGGACGCGCGCATCTACGGAATAACCGCCCCGGATGGCTACGGCCGGATGTTGCGGCGGTGGTAGTGCATCTCGAAATCCTTCTTTTCGTTGGGCTTGAGTTCGATCTCGAATTTTAGCGTGGAGGCGTTTTCGAGCTCATGTTCCATGTTGCACTTTTCCATGTCCCACTGGCCGGGGATGTGCTGGATCAGGGTGAGCTTCGCGGGCGAGTCCTTGAAGTTCTCGATCGTGGCGGTGATCAACTCGTCGGTATCGTAGAGCACAACCTGGTTCTTCTTGTTGCGCCGGATGTTGATCCGGGTGTCCGTCATTTTTTTCTGCGTCACCACGATGTCGCGGCTGTCGCCGATCTGGATTTCCATATCCTCTCCGACGGGCACCAGCCCGGAATAGTCTTCGCCCAGAATAATGGTGCTGCCACTGCCGTCGTTCTGGAAGACCCGCGCCTTGCCGTCGTTGAGCGCAAATCGCCCAAGTCCACTTTCCTGCGTATTCTTGATCCTATACGAAACCGGAATCCCGACGTTGCCGCTGACCTTTTCGGGGTCCCACGGTTTTTTCGCCGCGTCGAACGTCCATGTTTTTTCGATCGGCACATTGCCCGCCTTGAGGAAGAGCAACTGCTTGGTTTCCTCGTGCTGGATGCCGCGCTCGAACGCCTCGCCATAGTCGAGCAGCACCCGCGCATTCTCAAAATCCTCGCCCGAAAAGTTGCGCAGGACCAGGAAGCTCTTCAGATCGACCTGCGTCTCCGCCTTGTCCGCCACCATCTTATAGGTGACGAGGCGGTCGATATTGGAGAGCAGGTAGGAGATGCGCACCTTTTCCTCCACGGCCGACTTGCAGGAAATCTCCCACACCAGCGCCGCTTCGTTGGGCGGATAGCTGACGTTGAGCAGCGTCACGTCGTCCGGGTGGCCGAGCACGGTCAGGCGGATGGAATCGGAATCGATCGCCACGCCATTCCACGAAAAGTCGACCTTGTTCAGTCCCTGCTGCAAGGTCAATACGCGCTCCTCTTCAATCAGCGTTGCGCTTGGGTTGTCGAGTCGGATGTCCGTCTGTCCGCGTTCCGGCAAGGCGACCATCTTGATTCGGGCATGGGTGGTTAAAACCAACCCGCCGACGAGGAGCAGGAAAAGCGCTCCATTCTTCATTCTGAAATCTGCATTCTTCATTGGTTTTCTCCGTGGTAGGTCGTGAGTTGATAGGTGAATTCCTTCTTTGATTCCGGCGGAAGTTCGAGGGAGAACTTAACGGTGTCCATGTCGTCCTTCTCGAATTTTCCGTGGTCGCCCGCTTTCGTTAGATCCCAGTAGGGCGTCTTGAAGTTGCGCTTGATCTCGATCTTTACCGGCACCGAACGCGTGTTGCGGACTTCGATCTTGTAGTCGCGAATCTCATCCCACCCGATAAGATTTCCTTTGCGATCAAATTTATGTTTGTCCGTCGCTTGCTTCATCAGCGTGGCTTCGACAATCACATTTTTAACGGCTCCGAGATTCAACTCCACGTCTTCATCCACCGGGATATACTTAAAGTTGGAACGGCCTTCGTACGCCAAGTGCGCATCTTCGCCCGTGCCTCGGTAGACCTTCATCGATCCGCCGGGGATCGGGGTTTCGCCCAGCTCGTGCTTCTCGTCGTTCTTAAAGCTCAGGAAGCGGCGCACCGAATTGCCGTAGCGCTCCTGCTCAAACTTGTAGAGGTTCACCACCGGGATTTCGTCCACATCAAAACTGGGCAACCGCTTCGACCACCCCGTCGGGATCGTCTCCGTCCCCGCGATCGTGTAGAGGAAATATTCGCTCAGCCCCTCCTTTTTGATCTCTTTCTTTTCCATCCGCTTTCCAAAAAAAAGATCGTCGGCAGCGCCCTCCATGACCATGGCCTTTTTGACTTTGGCCTTTCCGTTCCTCGTCCTCGGCCCCGGGCCGGGGCGTCCGTAGGGATATTGCCGCCGAGCCAGCGCCGCGATTTGGTCGAGCATGTGCACCTTGCCGACAATCAGGCGGGTTTGGGCGTTTTCATAATCCTCGCCGCTGTTGTTCGTCACCCGCACATAGCCCTGCAGGCGCAGCGTCTTTTCGTCGGGGGTCAGTGTGCCCATGTAGAATGCGCGCCACGAAAGCCCGCTGGTGAGGTAGCTAATCTCCACCGGCGATTTGCCGCTGATGCGGCTGTCGACGTTCCACAGCCCCAGGTTCTTCACGCGCGGCGGATAGACGAGATCCTGGATGTCGATCTTGTCCGCGTTCAACGTGGGCATCATCTCTAGGCTGGTCGGATCGATCAACGTGTTCGCCCACGAAAACTGGAGCTTGTTCATGCCCTTCTTGAGGGTGAGCGCGCGGCTTTCGCGCACGAGCGTCATGTCGGCGGAGTTGTAGATCGTCAACTGCACCGTATCGCGCGTTGGGACCGTCACCAGATCCACCTTCGCCTGCGCCGCGCCGCACAGTGCGGCCGCGATCATCGTCATTCGTATTCTCTTCATACCTACCTCCTTGTTGGGTATTGCGTATTTATTCCTGACGGGTCCCGTGCTGCACCGTCAGTTCGTATTCAATGGTCTTTTTACTGCGGGGTTCTAGTTTCGTGGTAAAGCGGAAATGGCTCGCATCATATTTCTCGAACGGTGTATCTGTTTTAATGCTCCAATCGTTGGAATCTGCTCCGCGCATGATTTCGATTTCAACGGGGAGGTCGCGGGCGTTCGCCAGTTCGATTTTCCAGTTGGTGATTTCATCCCATCCGGACACATTGCCCTTGGGGTCGAATTCATGGTTTTCGGAGCGGGTGCGCACCAGTGTGGGTTCCACCATCACCTTCCGCGCCACGCCCAACTCCAGCTCCACCTCTTCGCCGACGGGGATGTATTTGATGTGGGACGCCCCAATGTAGACGGAGCTTCCAGCTCCGTTGTGGATGAGCGATTGACGTTGGTCTATTCCTTGCGCGCTTTGGGCTGAACAATATTTTTCGCCCGTGCTAACGGAGCTGGAAGCTCCGTCTACGTTGCCGAACACCCGCACTCGTCCTTTGGGCAGCGGGGTTTCGCCGAGCTGGTGCGCGGTGGTGTTGGCGAACGAGAGGTAGCGCATCGTGTCGGTCCCCCAGCGCTCGGCCTCGAATTTATAGAGGTTGGTCACGCCGATTTCCTCCGCCTCGAACGACGGCAGCCGCTTACCCCATCCATCGGGAATGCTTTCGTACCCTTCGATCGTGTAGAGCTGGTATTCGCTTAGACGCTTCTTGGTGATTTTCTTTCTGAGCGCCGGGGG